>CALEKX010000097.1 GCA_937904525.1 uncultured Phycisphaerales bacterium | reverse complement strand
GCGAGGGTCAGCCGATGCCCGCGGAAGACTGCGGTTCCCTGGCGGCTGCGTCCTAGGGTAGGATGCCCGCCCATGGACCCATCTGCCCGCGCGGGGGCGTGGCAACAGTTTCGATCAGCCCTCCGGGCCGGCGATGCCGCTGCTGTGCGCGGGCTGCTCGAGTCCTCACCTGAACTTCGTGCGCGGATCAACGATCCGATCGGCGATTTCGGCGCGCGTCCGGTGCATCTGGCCGCCGCGCATCCGGCGGTGATGGATGTGCTGCTCGACCACGGAGCCGACATCAACCTCCGCACGGACTGGGCCAACGGGCCGTTTTCCGTCCTCGATCGCGCGCCCGAAGACGCCGCCCGCTATTACCTCTCGCGCGGCGCGATCCTCACGCCGCATGCGGCTGCGCGCTTCGGCTGGATCGAGGAGCTGCGCGCGATCCTCGATGCCGATCCTGACGCCGTGCATGATCGGGGCGGTGACGGCCAGCAGCCGCTGCATTTCGCCGCGACGCGCCAGGTTGTCGATCTGCTGCTCGATCGTGGAGCCGACATCGACGCCCGCTGTGTCGATCATCGCTCGACGCCGGCGCAGTACGCACTCGTCGATCGCCCGGAGATATGTCGCTGGCTGCTGGAGCGCGGCGCGACCTCTGACATCTTCATGTCAGCCCGCCTGGGCGATGGGGCATTGATCGATCGGCTGATCGACGAGGACCCGGCTTGCTTGTCGGCGCGGATCAATGCGCCCGGCTATCCGCCCGTGCCGCCGTTTTCGATCTACTGCTGGACGCTCGGGTGGTATCTCTCGCCGCACGAAGTGGCGCGGCGTTTCGATCAGCCGGCTGCGTACGAGCGCCTGTGGCAGCGCAGCGACAACCGCGTGCGCCTGCTTGTCGCCTGCTCGCAGGCGGATCGCGCGACGGCGATGCAGATGGTCGCTGCCAATCCGTCTCTCATCGCCGATCTTTCGCCAGCCGATCATGCGCTGCTGGCGTTCAGCCAGTTCTACGGCCGCACCGACGCCGTCCATCTCATGCTCGATCTCGGCTTCGACCCGCTGGCGACGGGCGTCGACGGCGGCACGCTCCTGCATGCCGCCTGCTGGCGGGGGGATGTGGCCATCGTCCAGCGCCTGCTCGACGAACATCGCGACAGGATCGATCTGAACGGGCGCGATCCGACGCACGACAGCCCGCCTCTCGGGTGGGCGGCGCATGGGTCCGTCCATTGCCGCGCACGGGGCGGCGACTATCCAGCCGTCATCCGCGCGCTGGTTGCCGCCGGTGCCGATCTCTCGACGGCTGGCAACGATCACGTGCTTCAACAGCTTCTATCTGCCAGCCAGCGCTGATCGGCTGGCGATGGGTTATTTTCCGCCGTACCAGCGGACGCACAGCATGTAGAGGACCAAAAAGTAGAACGCGAAGGCGGCGATGGCGATCATCCCCGCATATCCGCCGCCCAGCAGGAAGGTGATGACCGTGACGGGCGCGATCAGCAGGACGCCGGCAATGGCGAGCAGTTTGATGCGGGCAGGTATTCGAGTCGTCATGGGCAGTTCCGGAACAGGTGCGGGATGTTAGCTGCCCCAGCCGCCGCTCGCCAAGTTCGAAGTCTTGCTTTTTTGTCAGCCGTTCGTCCGGCTGGCGGGAACGTATAATCGCCGCGGAAGGAGATCTCGGATGAAGTATCGCATTCTCGGAAAGACGGGCCTGAAGGTTTCGGTTGTCGGCGTCGGCACGTGGCAGTTCGGCGGCGAGTGGGGCAAGACCTTTACGCAGGATGAGGTCGATGCCATGTTCCGCCGCGCGACCGAGCTGGGTATCAACCTCGTCGACACAGCCGAGTGTTATGGCGATCACCTTTCCGAATCGTTCGTCGGCAGGGCGATCGAACGCGAGCGGGATCGCTGGGTCGTCGCCACCAAGTTCGGCCACAAGTTCACGGGCAACTTCCAGCGAGCTGAACCGCGCTCGCCGGCGGACGTGCGCAAGCAGCTTGAAGATTCCCTCAAAGCCCTGCGCACGGATCGCATCGACCTGTACCAGTATCACTCCTGGGGTGACGATCAGTTCTTCAACGACGACGTGCTGGCGGAGCTGAAGAAGATGCGCGACGAGGGGAAGATCCGCCACATCGGCAACTCCGTCGGCAACAACGCCAATGTCCTGCAGGTCGGGGCGTCGGCGTCGCGCGGGATCGAGTTCATCCAGATCGTCTACAACCGCCTGGACCGCAAGCCGGAGGAAGCGACCTTCCCGATCTGCCGCGAGCAGAACCTGGGCGTGCTGGCGCGCGTGCCGCTGGCCAGCGGGCTGCTGTCAGGCAAGTATCAGCCCGGACATCAATTCGATCCGGGCGAAGTCCGCGGCCGCCAGAACGCTGAGCACCGCGACGCGCGCCTGCGCGAGGTGCAGCAGATCGCGCAAAACGAAGTGCCGGCTGGCGTCAACATGGCGACATGGGCGTTGGCGTGGTGCCTGCAGCATCCTGCGGTGACGTGCGTCATCCCCGGCTGCAAGAACGTCCAGCAGGTCGAGTCCAACGCGGCGGCGGCTGATCTCGACATCGTCCGAGACGATCATCCGCAGGCGGCGCGTTGATGCGCAGAAACGGTGACCGCGAGGGCGCGAAGGGGGGTGAGCGCAAAGATTGCACAGGTCCCAAAGACCGCAAAGGACGCCTTGTAGGGTCTGCCTTGGCGGACCGGGCTGGCTGACTGTGGCACGGGTCTCCCGCAGGTGCAGGTGAGGAATGGGTGCACGTACGGGACGCACGTGCCACATGGGGTCGGTCGGAAAAGGAAACGGGCGGCGCACAGTGCGCCGCCCGGTCATTTGTCAGATCAAACTGCTGGCCGGTTTATCTCAGGCGCTGGCGGCGCCCAGCAGGCGTTCGGCGCTGGCGACGAGCTTGTCGAGCTTCACAGGCTTGTTGAAGTACTCGCTGACGCCCAGGCTTTCGGCGTACATCTTGTG
Source organism: uncultured Phycisphaerales bacterium (assembly GCA_937904525.1). Classification (GTDB taxonomy): domain Bacteria; phylum Planctomycetota; class Phycisphaerae; order Tepidisphaerales; family Tepidisphaeraceae; genus CALEKX01. Next base: position 103,408 of record CALEKX010000097.1, on the reverse strand, counting down.
CCGCGCGCCCTGGTTGCCGGTGATCATGATCACGTGCGGCTTGGCGTTGCGGGGCTTGCGGGCCTTGATCTTTTCGAGGACCAGGAAGCCGCTGCGGCCGGGGAGCATCATGTCCAGAACGACCAGATCCGGGTCGTTCTGCTCAGCCAGTTCCACCGCCTTATTGCCATTGCTTGCGGTCTCGATCTCAGCCCCGGTGGGCTCGAATGCCGCCTGCATGCTGCTCAAAATATCGGGGTCGTCGTCGACCAGAAGCACTTTTTTGCCACTCAAAGTTTGTGCCATGCGAACTCCACGTCAGTGTGTCGAAACGAGTGTTTCAGTATCCGACGAAATTGTCAAGGCGGCGTTTGGATGCGTCCGATAAACAGGCAGGTGACTGCGTCCTGCCGGCGCCCGGGCGGGTCCTGCAACTGCCGGTATGGGCGCGGATTGCGCAGGATTACATGCACGCACGCTCCCCGATCGTCGTCCTCGACAGCGGCCTGGGCGGTTTGACCGTCGTCGCGGCGCTGCGCCGCCGGCTCCCGCAGGAGGACATTATCTACTTCGGCGACACCGCACGCCTGCCGTACGGCTCCAAGAGCGCTGCCACCGTCAGCCTCTTTGTCCGCGAGATCATCGCCTATCTCCAGCCGCTGGATCCCAAGCACGTCGTCATCGCCTGCAACACCGCCACGGCACTGGCGATGCCGGCTGCCAGAGCAGCGTTTCCTCATCTGCCGATCAGCGGCGTCATCGAACCGGGCGCTCGCGCCGCAGCCGCCGCGGCTGGCGCCAAGCCAAATCCGCTGATCGGTGTGATCGCCACCGAAGCGACGGTCCGATCACGCGCCTACGAGCGAGCCATCGCGCGGCGTCGCAACTATTGCCGGCTGATGGTGCGTGCCACGCCGCTGCTTGTGCCCATCATCGAGGAAGGGCGGTCGGAGACCGATCCGCTGGTCGAACTGGCGTTGCGGCAGTACCTGGCGCCCTTTGTGCGCTACAAGGTGGATGTGCTGGTGCTTGGCTGCACGCACTATCCGCTGCTGCGTGATCGGATTACGGCGATCATGGGCCCGCGCACGAGCGTGATTGACTCAGCCGAAATGTGCGCTGAAGATGTCGCCGCTCGGCTGACACGCCGCGGGATGCTGCGGGAACTGGGAACACCGGGCCAGTTGCGTTGCTATGTAACGGACGTTTCGCCGCGCTTCAGCCGGACGGCGGGGCGGTTCCTGGGTGTGCAGGTCGATCCACCGGTGATCGTTCCGCTGGATGAGCTGTCCCCTGTGCGCAACAGCGCAGCCGCCGTCCGAACGGCAGGATAGGCCGGCTTGGATCCCATCGATGAACCACGACACGGAGGCAAGGAATCGTTCATGTCCAAGCGAATCGCATTGACGCTGATGGGTCTGCTGCTGGCATCGGCTGGATGCAACAGCCAGGGCGCGCGCGAACTGACTGACCTTGGCCAACGCCTGATCGACCGCATCACGGGCAGCACCGCCGTGAACGACGCGCTGCGGATGGAAGATCATGACTTCCCCAATGAGCGGCGGATCGGCATCAACCGGCTGGTCAATCGCTGGTACGGCCGCGAAGCGCCGTACACCACGCGTTACGCGCAGATCGCCACCACCGATGACAGTCCACTGGTGCGCGCAGCCGCCATCCGCGCCCTCAACCGCTCGCGCGACACCTCCGCGAAGGAGATCTACATCAAGGCATTGTCCGACCGCGACGCGCGCGTCCGCCTCGAAGCCGCCAAGGCGCTGGTCAACATGCCCGATCCTGCCGCCACCAGCCGGCTGATCACGCTCATGCGCGATCCGCGCGAGAACCTCGATGTCCGCATCGCCGCAGCCGAGGCGCTGCAGCACTACCAGACGCTCGAAGTCGCCCGATCGCTGGCGGCCATGTTGCAGGATCGGCAGTTCAGCGTCGCCTGGCAGGCGCGCCAGAGCCTGATCGCCCTGACTGGCACAGACTATCGCTACAACGAGCCAGCCTGGCTGCGGCATCTGACCAGCGAACGGCCTTTTGCAGCTTAAGCGTGGGCGGGCACTGCCTACCGCCCACTGCCCACTGACACGAACCCATGCGAGCCCTCGTCTTTGACCAAACCCTCAGCTATCAGCCACGGTGGCCGGAGCCGCCGGAGGAGGAGGGGGATACGCTGATCCGCGTCCGCCAGGCTGGGATCTGCGCCACCGACATCGAGATCTGCCGCGGGTACATGGGTTTTCGCGGTGTGCTGGGGCATGAGTTTGTCGGTGTGGTCGAATCTTCGCCGGACAAGTCGCTGGTCGGCCAGCGTGTTGTGGGGGAGATCAATGTCGTCTGCGGGCGGTGCGACCTGTGCCTGTCGGGCCTGAGCAATCACTGCCGCAATCGCAGCGTGCTGGGGATTCTCAAGCATGGCGGGGCGTTTGCGGATTACGTGCGCCTGCCGGCGATGAATCTGCATGTCGTTCCCGACACCGTGGACGATGACCATGCCGTCTTCGTCGAGCCGCTGGCGGCTGCGTTCCAGGTGCTCAAGCAGATCAAGGTGGACGACCGCAAGTGGGTGACGGTGCTGGGCGACGGGCGGCTTGGCCTGTTGGTCGCACAGGTGCTGCGCAATGCCGGCTGCCCGGTGCGCGTCGTCGGCAAGTATCCGCAGAAGCTGGCGATGTGCGAGAAGTGGTCGATCCGCTCGCGTCTGCTTCAGGACATCGTTCCGCGTCACGACCAGGATGTCGTCGTTGACTGCACCGGCAGCAGCGAGGGATTCGAGATCGCCATGGCGATGGTCCGCCCGCGCGGGACGATCGTGCTCAAGAGCACCGTCGCCGACGGCAAGGCCCTCAACCTCGCGCCGCTGGTGATTGACGAGATCCAGGTCATCGGCAGCCGCTGTGGCCCCTTCAAGGACGCCATCCGCGCCCTGGCGGAAAAAAGCGTCGACGTCGTCAGCCTCCTGTCCCGCCGGATGAAGCTGGAGCAGGGCGTAGAAGCCATGAACTTCGCCCAGCGGAAGGGTGTGATGAAGGTGATCGTGACGGTGGAGTGAAGCTGCCAGCTACCAGTTGCGAGTTGCCAGTTACCAGTAATGTGAAGCCTGTCACGACTGGCGATGGAACGCCGAGAAACGATTATCGACAATTCGCAACTAACAACGAAGAACTGGCAACTGGCAACTAACAACTGGCAACTAATAACCAACCAGCCATGCCCAAAGACCTCGCCATCGTGTTGAACGACGGATCGATCGCCTCGGCGGTGGCGACATCGCTGGCGGTTCAGCGATATCGGCCCGTGCTGCTGCATGGCGAAGCCGTGCCGCAGGGGGCGTCACGCGTGCGCGCCGCCTACGACCAGCAGGTCGCGCATTTCAAACCCTATCGCGAGCACTCCATCGCCACACCGTGGACGATGGCGCTGGCGCAGCCGGCGCCGGGGGATGTGCGTATGGCTGGGCCGGTGCAGCAGCGGCTGATGGCGCTGTCGCCGCTGATCGCGATCGCCGCGCGCTTCGCGGCGTATTACGACGCAGCCGCGATCTACATCGGCTTGCGGATCGGGCCCGATGCCGACGATCTGACCGTCGCCACCGAGTATCTGCAGATTTGGAACGAACTGCTGCAGCTTCCCTGCGGCCAGCCGGAGCTGGAAATCCATGCGCCGCTGCTGGAACTGGAGATGTGGCAGGTGGTGGACCTGGCGTTCCAGGTGCACGCGCCGCTGGAGCTGACCTGGAGCTGCCTGGGCGAAACGGCTGAGCCGTGTGGCAATTGCCGCGGCTGCCGCACCCGGGATCAGGCATTCCAGCAGGCCGGCAAGCCCGATCCGCTGCGGACGGTGAGGCGGTGAGGGTGAGTTTGGATGGCGGATAGGGTATTTGGTGTTTTGTTGTTGGTGTTTGGAGGTGGGAGAGATCTGAGATTTGAAATTGCAGATGGCACACCGTTGGATGTCGCCAGTGTCGTGATTATAGCAGTGGCAACAAACTCATTTCTGCGCATTTCGTGATTGTTGTTGCTCCGGTTCGATCGCGAAGCTCAGCCGTTGGCGGGTGATTTTGCATTGCGTTTGCTGTGTTTGCTGGTATTTGTGGATTTCTGAGGCCACCCAAACAGACGGCAGGGGCGCGGGACATTGGGTTTGACACCCATGCACCCCGCCAGTATCGTTTTTTCCGTTCAGAAGACCCCTGGAGGTTCAACAATGGCTATGCAGGAGTACGAGCAACTGAAGCAGCTTGTCGCCGAGGCTGAAGAAGACGTGCATAAGGCCGTCGGGGGCAACAAGGCCGCAGGGACGCGCGTCCGTAAGAAGATGCAGGACATCAAGGCCGCTGCGCAGGAAGTCCGCAAGAAGATCCTTGAAAGTCGCGAAGCCGAACCGGGTGTTCCCGGACAGGCCTGAACGCCTGTGCTGATGCACGGTGTTCGACAGCAGAGGACGAACGATTGACGCAAGCGCAGGTCATCATGACCCTGCCGTCTGTCGTTTGTCCTCTTTTCAGTAGATAAACCCTGGCCCCGGCGATGCGCCCAGCCGCGCGTCGCCCGAGTTCCCATCAACCGATGCCGCCGAAACTGCTATTCGATATCTCGAACATCGATCTGGACAAGGTTCTGTACGACAAGCAGGCTGTCCGCGAGGTCAATCCGCAGCGCGGAGACATGGAGCATCTCGATGCCATCGTGCATGTGGATCCAGCCGAACACCGGATCGTCGGCTACAAGGATGTGCGTGACGATGAGTTCTGGGTGCCGGGGCACATCCCGGGCCGGCCGCTGTTGCCGGGCGTGATCATGATCGAGTCGGGAGCGCAGCTCGCGAGCTTCTACACGAAGAAGGTCCTGGGCTGGCAGGGGTTCATCGGTTTTGGCGGCGTCAATGAGGTGAAGTTCCGCCAGCAGGTAACGCCCGGCTGCCGGATGTACATCCTGGGTCAGCGGATCTGGGAGCGGCATCGCCGCATCTGCTGCAACGTGCAGGGGATCGTGCGTGGCGAGCTGGTCTTTGAAGCGCAGATCCTCGGCACGCAGATGTAACCAGCTCCATGCATCTGCGCCGTAAGCCTTGCCAGAGCCTCATCCTGAGCAAAACCAAGGATCTCTGTTTCAACGAGAGGATGAGATTCTTCACTGCGCTCAGGATGGCAGCTTTGTGCGATCGTTCGATGGGTTGATGAGAGGGTGGGTAACCCCCATTTCTGACCTGCCGCCAGCATGCCGGGCGGGGCGTTCGGCCCCTTGGCGCGAGAGACCGGCTGGATTGGCGGGATCTGCCGCGAGGTGTATAACACCGGTTGGCGCCGATGGCTATGGCAAATGCATGCCGGTCGGCGGAGGGGATTTCTCCACTCTCGGGAGACGTCACAGAATGCGTTTTGGCCATTACTGCCGAGTGTTGGCACTGGTCGCAGGGGGGATCGGTGCATTCCATACTGCATATGGGCAGACGACCCTGCCGGTTGCCGAGCCGACGGCTGAGCCGGTGCGCCAGCGGGCGGGGTTCTCGCGCAGTGCCGAGCAGGAAATCCTGTTCAACGAGGCGCAGCTCCGCTACACGCGCGGCGAGCTGCAAGCCGCAGAGCGTTCTTTCGCACAACTGACCGAGGAAAACCCCGCGGACGTGCAGGCGTGGTACTTCCTTGGCCTGTCGCGCCTCGACCAGGGCCGGCCGGCGGACGCGCTTGAAGCGCTCAACGAGTCGCTGCGTCTGGATCCGTCGCTGACGGAGGTCTACGCCGCCCGGGCCAAGGCGCACATCCAGCTCCGCAACTTCGACGACGCCCGTTCGGATATCGCCGTCTTCGAGCGCGATCCGAAGTGGGAAGCCCAGGCTGCGTACCTGAACGGGCAGCTTTACTACGCCGAAGGCAATCTCGAACAGGCTGCCGAGCAGTTCCGCATCGCCCGCGAAGCCGGCGGTGTCGAGCAGGCGTCGGCTGAGTTTTACGAGGGCCTGACCTACCTCCGCATGCGCGAGCTGGTGCGTGCCCGGTCGATTTTCCGCGAGTCAGGCTTGGGCGCCGATCGCGATCCGACCGTTGCCGCCGCCTCGCGACAGCTTGACGCGGTCCTGGCAGCCCAGCAGCGGGCGGCCCGGCCTTGGGAGTTCCAGATCTCCGCCGGCGTCGAGTACGACAGCAATACGATCCTGCTCGGCTCGAACGTGGCCCTCCCCGGCGACATCGCCGGTAAGGAAGACTGGCGATTTGTCGTTCAGCCGCGGGGCAGCTACAGCCTGTACCGCAACCGAAACCTCGATTTCGGCATCGAGGGCAACGGCTACTTCACCTGGCAGAACGACCTGCAGGATTTCAACATCTTCAGCTATCAGGGCGGACCGTTCCTGAACTACCGTGTCTCCGATCACGTGTTCGCAAGTGTCCGCTACGGCTACAATTACATCGAATTCGGCCACGAAAAGTACCTGACCCGTCACGTTGCCACGCCGCAGGTGACGATCGTCTATCCCAATCGCGGGTACACGTCGGCGTTCTACCAGTTCCAGGACAAGGAGTTCGCCGACGCGCCGTTCACGCCAGCCCTGGAACGTGATGGGCAGAACCATGTGATCGGCATTGTGCAGGGCATCACGCTGCCGGCGCTGTTTGGCGACGAGGGCAAGACTTCGACGCTGGAGCTGTCCTACCGGTATGACATGCAGCGGACGGACGGCACCGACTACGACGGCGCCTTCCACGTCTTTGGCGTGACTTATTACACGCCCTTGCCGCTGTGGGACTTGCGCGCGGACGTCGGGGTGACCGTCGCCTTGGAGAACTACGACAACCCCAACAGCCTCGATGCCAACCAAAGCGAGCGCGAGGACGTCGAAATCTCGCTGACAGCAGGGTTGACCAAGGAACTGTTCAAGAACGCATCTCTGCGTGTGGACTATACTTACACCGATCGCGATTCCAACGTGCAGACCGCCTTCCAGCAGCACCCGTTCGACTATGACCGCCACCGTGTGGGTGTGCGGTTCATCTACAGCTACTAGGACGGGCGGATCTGTCGGCGATCACGGTTTGTTTGGCATGGATGCTGCGTGAACGACGGCCGGGACTTTCAGGGTCGCTTTCCGCACCTAACCAGCGGAAAATGCAAGGATTCGACCCAACCTACGACGGTTCGGCCTGTCATATGGATACGGGTGCACCTTCTGCCAGAGAGGGGGCATCCGCCAGATCTGGGGAGGATCCCCGGCTGAGTTGGGAGCGTAGCCATGCGAAGCATCTTTGGTAAGTGGTCCGCCCGCACTGCCTTGGCGCTGGCCGCGGCGACGGCATCTGTCACGATCGCGCCCGGGACGGTGCTCGCTGCGGAGAATCAGCCCATCGGCCGCATCACGGCTGCTTTCGGAACAGGCAGCATCTTCTCCGATGATCAGGCCCGTGCCGCCGACCTCCATGCCCTGGTCAACAACGACGAACTGATCACCACCGGCGCCGGCGGCGTCTCGGTGCTCCTGGCCAGCCGCGTCGTCCTGAAGGTCGACTCGCACTCAGCCGTCCGTATTTGGGAATCCACCGGCCAGACCAATATCCTCGTCGAGTACGGAACCGTCCACGTGTTCGTCGGCCGCCGCGCGGTCGAAAATGGCTTTGTCGCCGTCCATGATGGCAACGGCCGCGTCGAGACGACGACCGCCGTCTTCCTCGCCAGCTACGATCCCACCACACGTCGCAGCTACTACGCCTGCGAGGAAAACCAGATCCGCATCGAGCCGCGCGCCCAAGGCGCCAAGCCCTTCACACTCGGCGTCGAGCAGCAGGTTCGCCTGATGGATGGCGCCGTCGAAGGAGCCGTCGCCGTGCTGGATCGCGACGAGTTCTTCGCCCACAAGCAGGCGATGGAACGGCTGGGGCAGGTCGCGACGCAGCAGGCTGCCGATGTCTTCCGTCTGCGGTCGCGCACGCAGGATCTGCAGGGCGCGCTGCAGTCCCTGTCGGCGTCCGGCTGGATTGACCCCGCCGCGCTGGCGGCAGCCGTGCCGGATCGCGGCGCACCCCAGACCGCCGGCGCGATCAGCAGCTCCGCTGCTCGCGGCAATCAGTCCAAGGCCGCCGCTGGCAGCAAGCCCGCGCAGGCTTCGGCTGTCAGCTCCAGCGGCACAACCAGTGTGAAACCGCCGGCTGCTCCGCAGCAGGTCGCCGCGACGCCCAAACCCGCTGCCGCGCTGACGCCTGTCGCGACACCCGCGCCCGCACCCGAAGCATTGCCGCTGCCCGTTCAGCCGGATGTCTCGCTGCCGGTCGACGACACCGCGTTGGCGGTCGATCTGAAGATCGATCAGCCGGTGCAGGCCGTCCCGCCGGTCGACGTCCCCGTCGAGGTCGCAGCGCCCGCAGTCGTCGCCGATATCGCAGCGCCGCCGATCGACACGCCGGCAGTTGTGCCGCCAGCCATCGAACCGCCGGTCGTCCAGCCGCCGGTCACGGCTTCTGCCGATGTGCCGCCGCCGGTCCAGATCGAGACGCCCATCCAGGTGGATGTGCCGCCGGTTGAGACAGCCATCGTTCCGCCGGTCGCCGACATCGGCGTTGCCGCGCCGGCTGAAACCGTCGTTCCGCCGATCGAAGTGGCCGTCAAGCCGCCGGTTGAAGTCGCGCGTCCGGGCGCCATCGCCCGGCCGGTGGAGATCATCCGGCCAAGCGACACGGTCAAGCCGGTGGCTGCCATCGAGCCCAAGCCCGGTGCTGCCGTATCGATCAAAACCCCGGCAGCCGACATCGCGATCAAGCCTCCCGCCGAGGTGGCCATCGAGCTGCCGATCGATCCGGGCGCCTCGCTGCCGCCGCCGGTTGACCTGGGCGTGCAGATCCCCGTCGATACGGGCGCGGTCGTGCCGCCTGTGGCTGTCAAACCACCGGTCGATATCGTCAAGCCGCCCGTCGACGTCACGCCGCCCACCGATATCGCCGTCAAGCCTCCAGTCGACGCGATCGTGCCGCCGCCGACCGACATCGGCGTGAAGCCGCCCGTGGATGCCATCGTTCCGCCGCCCACGGATATCGGCGTCAAGCCGCCGGTCGATCCGGTTGTGCCTCCGACGGATATTGGCGTGAAGCCGCCCGTCGACGTCACGCCTCCGCCGACCGATGTCGGTGTGAAGCCGCCTGTCGACGTGACACCGCCGCCGGTGGACATCGGCGTCAAGCCGCCGGTGGACCCGGTTGTCCCGCCGCCGACGGATATCGGCGTGAAGCCGCCGGTTGAAGTGACACCTCCGCCGACGGACATTGGCGTCAAGCCGCCGGTTGATGTGAAGCCGCCGGTTGATGTGAAGCCGCCCGTCGATGTCAAACCGCCTGTGGATGTGACTCCGCCGGTAGAGGTGAAGCCCCCGGTGATCGAGCCTCCGCCGGTCGACGTGCTGCCCCCGGCTCCGGAACCGCCGCCGGTCGACATCAAGCCGCCCGTCGACGTTCCCGACGTCGCGCCGCCTCCGACGGACGTGGTGAAATAGGCCACCAGACCAGATCTCCAACCCAGCAAGCCCGACCCGCGAGCCGGGCTTGTCTGCTGTTGCGCATAGCGGGGCTGCACGCACTGCCGCGGGGCTATTTCATGGCAATCGCCGGCTAATCATGCCGAGTTTCTGGGAAAATGTTCCACGTGGAACATTTGCACGGCACACCAATCCGCAGGCGCGCAATTGTTCCACGTGGAACATTGCGCGTGTACCCGGGGCAGATGGCCATGGAATTACAGATGAACACAAAGAGGGGATGCCGGGCATCGATTGCTATCGGTGTCGATTTGTGTTCATCCGTGGTTACTTCCCCCGCGCCGTCGTGGTGAAACCATTTGCTCTGCAGCTCACCACTTCACCAGCACAGCCGTCGCGTCGTCGGCGAGTTGCTCACTGCCTGCATGCGCGATCACCGCATTGAACAGCGCCGCGATCGCGTCCTGGTCGGCCGGCGTGCGTCTGAGTACCTCACCGGTCATCTCGAAGCCGAACTGCATCTCCGGAGAAGGTATGCCGCCCGGCGGAACGGGGCTCATCTGCTCGATGATCCCGTCAGAGACGATCAGCGCCCGGGCGCCTTCGGGCAGCTCGATTGTCTGGTCCTCGTAGTCGGGCTCGTCGAGGATCCCGATGGGCAAGCCGCCGCCGGCGCTCAGCGGCTCGATGCTGCCGTCAGCCCGCGCCATCATCGCGTGGCCGTGGCCGGCATCGACATATCGCAGCGTTCGCGCCTTGGCGTCGAACACGCCCACCCACAGCGTCACAAACCGGCTCTCCGGTCGGCGCGGATGCACGAAACGGCAAAGGTCCACGACGGCTCGATGCGGATCGCCATGCTGCTGCAGCGCCGCATGGAGAAATCCCTGCGTCGTCGTCATCAGCACCGATGCCGACACGCCCTTGCCCGTCACGTCGCCCAGCGTCACAGCCAGCCGATCCTCGCCCAGCGGGATCACATCGAAAAAGTCGCCGCCCATGTGCATACCGGGCCGGGACTCGCCGATGTACGCGATCGATCCGAAGTTTCCTTCGCGCTTCGGCAGGATCCACCGCTGGGCTTCGGCGCCGGCGTGCAGCTCAGCCTGGATCCGCGCATGTCGCTGCTCGATCTCCTTCCGTTTGAGGTTCGACAGTGCGAGGCTGGCGATGCGCCCCAACGCCAGGCAGAAGGCCGCTGCATTTGGCCGTGGGCCGTGATAGCGCCCGCTGCGGCCGTACAGGTCGCCGCGCGCATCGAGATACAGATATCCGGCGATCGTCTGCCCGAGCATCAGCGGGATGCAGATTGCCGATGTGATACGATTGAGCACGATGCTCTCGGATGTCGACGCGATCGTGTCGGTGCCGCCGAGCTCAGCGACGACGCCCTGCGACGCGACCTGTATCAGCGTACGGCTGTACAGCGCCGCGCGCTGCGGTTGATCGCTGGTCGAGCGCGATGCGACGACTTCGACGCGGCCATCGGCATCCACCGGGCGAAGCCAGGCTGCATTCGGCAGGCCGCTGCCGCGGCAGGCTTCTTCGAGCACGATCTCAGCCAGCGCGCTTTCACTCTCAGCCGCGTGGATGCCCGCGGCGGCTTCCAGCAGCAGGCCGAGCATCTCGTCCTGCAGCTTGCCACCCTGGCGATCGGCGACCTGCCGCACGAGCGTCTGAACGTTCTCGCTGTCGTCGACGGAAACCAGCCCGCGTCCCGGCCGATGCGATCGGCTGAAGCTGAGCGTCCACGGTGTGACGCGGATCAGGTCGCCTTCGCTGAGCGGCACCGGCTGCTGCGGCTGGATGCGGTAACCGTTGACGAACGTGCCCCATGTGCTGCCCAGATCTGTGATCTGCCAGCCATGCTCGTCATAGGTGAGGCGGGCGTGGAACCGCGAGACCTTCTCCGCGTCGGCAGGCAGCTTGATCTGGCAGCTATCGTGCCGTCCCAGCGTCAGCCCGCCATCGCGAGGGGAAAGCTCAATGTCCGCCAGCGGCGGCCCGGACAGACGGACCAGCCATCCTGTCGATGCAACCGGTGTCGTTGTTGCCATGGCGCATCAGCATACCCGCCGCGACGGCCGGCTGCGATGGTGCGCGTGACAGCTGGAAGGGGGCCGGTAGGTGTGACCAAGAATGCAACACCTCCGGCACAACAGGCACGTCTTCCGCACGGAGGGACGCCGCAGGGCAGGGCCGATCCGTTGCCGGCGCTTACTGCAGGTAGGTGATTGCCTTGTCTCAGCGTCGAGGACGCACATGGCGACCTCACGTGCGGGACGCATGAGCCGCTGTGTGTCAGGCTTGCACTTCGATGGCTTAGCTACCCGAGCAACCATCGGTCGAGAGGGTCACGATGCCCGCGTCCAGCAGGGCCCGCTGCAGGCGACCGATATGATCGCGATCCATCGTTTCGACGGTGCAGACGACGCGGACGGCTGAGAAGTCCGCGCCGGAGAAGGCGCGATCGTGTGCGATGTCGCGGACGCTGGCGCCGCTGGCTGCGATGACGCGCGTCAGGCGCTCCAAGCCGCCGGGGCGATCGCTGATGACAGCCGTGAATCGCCAAAGCCGGCCGTCGACGACCATGCCGTGTTCGATCACGCGGCTGATGATGGCTGGATCGATATTGCCGCCGCTCAGCAGCAGCACAACGCGCTTGCCCGCGAGCTCCGGGCACTGGCCGGACATCAGGGCAGCCAGCGCCGCCGCGCCCGCGCCTTCGACGACGCTCTTTTCCATCTCCATCAACCGGAGGATCGCCAGTGCCAACACGTCTTCCGAAACCGTGACCATCCGATCGATCAGCGGCTGAACCGTGGTGAAGGTGATCTCGCCCGGCTGGCCGACAGCCAGACCATCAGCCAGTGTCGCATGCGGCGCGACGGCCACTCGCCTGCCGGCATCGCGTGAAGCGCTGAAGCACGCCATCACCGTCGGCTCGACACCGATGATCTTCACCTCCGGCCGGACATGCTTGATGGCCAACGCAATGCCCGCGATCAGCCCGCCGCCGCCGACAGGCACGATGATCGCATCCAGATCCGGTACCTGCTCCAGTACTTCCAGGCCGATCGTGCCCTGGCCGGCAATGATGGCTGGGTCATCAAATCCGTGAACCAGCGTCAGGTTCTCCGCGACAGCGAGTTGGTCCGCCTTCGCACGCGCAGCCTCAAAGCCATCACCCTCCTGCACGATGCGCGCCCCAAGCCGGCGGCAGGTCGTCACCTTGATCAGCGGCGCGAAGCGCGGCATGACGACCGTCACCGGAATGCCCAGCCGCTGGCCGTGATACGCCAGGGCCAGCGCGTGATTGCCGGCGCTGGCGGCGATGACGCCGCGGCAGCGCTGGTCATCGCTGAGGCCCATCAGAGCATTGGCTGCGCCGCGCTCCTTGAAGCTGCCGGTCCGCTGGAGGTAGTCCAGCTTGCAGAACACATGGCAGCCGACGAGCTCCGACAACGGCACGGACTCGGGGCAGGGGGAGAAGTAGATCGCATCCGAAATGCGTTTCCGCGCAGCCACGATATCTGAGTAGCTGATCATGCTGAACCTGTGCAGGCGTAACAGTCAAACCCCGGTCATTGCGTCCTGCCGCGCGCGTCAATGGGCAGCTTCTCGATGCTGCCGTCGGCCATCTTCAGGAAGGCCGCATCCGCCAGGTTGATGCACGGGCAAATGTGGTTGGGGATGACCGTCACGCGCTCGCCAACGCGCGGGGTACGCCCGCAGCGGGACACATCCAGCTCGCCATGCTCCTCTGTAAGACGAACGATCTGGGCCTCGGGATACTCCACCACATACCCGAAGCCGGAATCCGGCTGGGGGATGTTGCGGTCGCTGGTGAGCGTCTTGCTGCCGGCATCGATGACAGCCTTGCCGGGAACGGCTGTGCTCACGACTGTACAGACAAACCGCGCGGCGCAGTCGTCGAGCGTGCAGTGGCCGCTGCGGACGGTGTTCATGTCATTGTAGATGTACGTGCCGGGGCGGATCTCGGTCTGGCTGGTGATCAGGTGAGACTGATAGGCCGTCGGCGTCGAGCCGCCGGAGACGATCGACACCGACAAGCCGGACCGTCGAAATGCACCGACAGCCTGAGCGAGCAGGGCGTCGATGCGTTTCAGCTCGTCACCCTGCTCCTGCGCCGGCGCGTAGATGTGGCCGGGATAGAAGAACAGCCCATCCACGCGCAGGCCGGGCTTGCCATCGATGTATTGTGCGAGGCGAAGGGCAAGCTCGGGTGACTGCACGCCCGTTCGATGGTGGCCGACATCGATGTCCACCAGCACGCCGATGGTCGAGCCGGCCTGATAGGCCATGGCTGACAGCGCGTCGGCGGCTTCGCTGGAGTCGATGGCGACGCGCAGCGTGGCTTCGCGCGCGAGCTGCGCGACCTGCCGGGCGCGATGGGCATCGCACGCGGGATAGGCCACGAGCAGGTCCCTGGCTGCCTGGAGCATCACCTCGGCTTCGCCGGCTTTGGCAACGGTCAGGCCGGTGGCGCCGGCTTCGAGCTGAAGGCGCGCCATCCGCAGCGACTTGTGCGTCTTGGTGTGCGGGCGGACGGCCAGGCCATGCGATTTGGCATACGCAGCCAGCCGATCGATGTTCCGCTGGACGGCGGCCATGTCGATCAGCAGGGCGGGTGTGGGCAGCGCTTGGCAGCAGTTGTTCATCGCGGTCGTGTCCTCGTAGGCGTCAGTACGGCAGCACCTGCACAGGGAAGTAGTCGTGGCCCAGAGACGCCAGGATGAAGTTGATCACCAGCCATGTCGCAGCCGCCAGAGCTTCACCAAAGATCAGCCCGACAAATACCGGCTTGGAGGCCTGGTAGAGGCTGGCGCCGCCGAACTTCAGCAGGATAACCTTCAATGCCCATCCGAGCATCAGGCTGTACCAGGCTTCGCCCATGTACCATGTGAAACAGGCGACATACCCGACCGGCAGCAGCGGCCAGCTCGTGTAGCGAAGCGTCAGGACCTGAAGCAGGGCCGTGATGCCGAACCCGACAGACATATTCGTGATCGGCGAGTAGGACAGGTTCGGCGACTGCCCCTGGCCGAACTGTTTGACCGGTTCCACCAGATCGACGCGCGGCCGATCCTCCAGCCCGTAGGCATTGACCACCAGCCCGGCTTCGGTCGTCAGCGGTGTTGCCTCGGTGTAGTACATCCGCAGCGAGCTGTAGACCGCGACGACCAGGCCGATCATGACCGCCCAGCTCATCACCAGAACGAGCTGTCGATAGCGCGGATGCTGCGGCTCGACATCCTGCTCGATGCGGAGGGCGTGAGCCGCCATCGGCGTGAGCGATTCGCGCGTGCTGAGTGCGCCCATCGGACTGGTCAGGCCGGCGATCACGGCATCGGTGGTCGTGATGCTGCCGGCGGGAGCGAGCGTCATCAGGTGCGTATGCCCGCCGTAGAAGCGGAAGAACGGTACGCCCGTTTCCGCGACGAATCGGGTGATGCCGAGCTGTGCCATCAGCATCATCACGACCAGTGCCGCAGCCAGCCACACCTGCATGCCCACAAACACCAGCCATCCGAACATCACGGCACATGCCGCCAGGAACAGGAACGCCGACACCCGATAGGACCCGTCCGGATGGACAGCCGGCCGGTTCAGTCGCACCAGATCAAGCGCGATCCTCGCGAAATGATGACGCCCGATCCACAGCACGCCACCGGCGAACGCGATCGTGGCGCCCAGATGCTGATACTCGGTCGCCGGCGCGGGCAGATCGCCGCCCATGACGTTGAGCTGCACGCGATACAGGCTGACCAGCAGGAACGTCGCCCACAGGCTGAACGCCACACGCGTGCGGACGAAATAGGTGATGCCGATGAAGGTGAAGTAGATCGTCGCCGACTTGATCCCGCCATGCAGGAAGACCCACGGCCGCTCCGAGAAGATGCTGCTGAGGTTGTAGCTCAGCGGAATCTGCGGGACGTTGGTCGGGAAATGCGGGCTGAGGGCGTTGATGTTGTGGATGACGAACACGAATCCCAGCGCGATCCAGAAGCTGCGTGAGGCAAACAGCTCGTTGAACCATCGCCCCGGTCGCGCCGGCTCGATGATGGCGGTCTGGATTTGCGCGATGGGGAAGGGCAGGCGTTCGTTGTTGGCCCATTGGGGCACGACGATCACGGCCATCGCCACCATCGCGACCAGCCAGGCGATGACAAACGCGCTCCAGCCGAGCAGTGTCGGCAGCCACGCCGCGTAAGGGATGGCCTGCCCATCAGGAACGCGATTGTAGAAGAAGCCAACAATCCAACTGCTGCGGCCGTCGGCAAAGTCCTCGACAGGGAACAGCCAGGACGGCAGCGACAGCCCGCTGAACAACTTCCAGAAGGTCGGATCCTCCAGGCCGATGCGGAACGGCGCCACGAGCATCGGCAGCCAGCCACGCAGGAAGCCCTGCGTCGGCAGGGCACTACCTGCCAGAAGCATCGCGAGGATGACGGTCAGCTCGCGCGCGCTAAGAGCATGGCGCGGCGCCAGCCGGCTGAGCGGTGCGTTAACAACGATCACGAGGAAAAACATCGCCAGCACGACGCCCAGGGGCAGGTAGCTGCCCACCAGCGCGGTGTTGACGATGACATAGTCGTTGTATGGGGCGAGGGCGCAGATGAGCACCACGCCGAGGGTCCCGATCAGCAGGCTGCGGAGCGACAGGCGGGAGCGGGATTGATCCTTCAGGGGGAGTTTATCGCGGCCGGCGGACGAGGTCGCGTCGGCGGCGGGCCGGTCTGTGGCGTTTGAATTTGCCATAAATCAATCGTCCATAATAGCAGTTAAATCAAGCAGATGCAAAAGATTCATTTTTCTGTTGCACGGACGCTTACCGGACGCTAGGCTTCTGGAAGCATTGGAGGAACCACATGAGAGCAATGAGCGTCCCGATCGTGCTGGGCGTCATCGGCTGTGCCTCCGCCGTGCACGCACAGGCCCTGACCGTCAACGCCGGGTCCCACGTCATCCAGGCCCAGCCGAACCAGGTCATCAGCATTTACGTCTCCGGTGGCGCCGAGATCCTCGGCGCGGACCTGGTGCTTCAGATCGGAGACGGCGTTGCCGGGCCGATCATCACCGGCGTCGACCTCGAGTCGGGGATCTTCCTGAGCAACCATACCGGACAATCCGGTGACATCTCGCTGGGGCGAACGGCGTTCTACTCGATCACGGCGGATTCGGAGCCGGTGATCGGAGAAGGCCTGTGGGCTCAGATCGAGCTCGATGCCAGCGGCGTGCCGGAGGGCACGTACTCCCTCGGCTTTGGTCCGGTGGAGTATCCCGGGTTCGGCACGATCGAATCGGTCTTCTTCAGCCCGACCGTGATCACCGTCCCCACGGACTTTATCTCCGGAACCATCACGGTCGTTCCCGAGCCGTCAGCGCTTCTGGGTGCGATCGCGTTGTCGGCCATTGCGCCGCTGCGTCGCCGCCGCATGTAGCCCTGCCGCGGTCCCAGCAGCCCAGTCGCCGCCGTGGCACGGCCATGTTCGGAGGAAGCATCGATGAGGCGCTCAGGAAAAGTACGCACTTCCGGGGGGAGGACTCAGTCGCGAAACGGTGAATGCGCGATCCAGCAACTGGAAACGCGACGCCTGCTCAGTGCCATTGCCGGCCGGTTCCTGTTCTACGACAACTCGTACTTCGATCAGAACACGCCGGGCCCCAATGCCGCCGATGACGCAGCCATCGCCATCGACAAGAAGGCACTTCTGCCCGGACAGACAGCAACCTTCGCCAACTACAGCAGTTACAGCCGCGGCATCAACGGCATCTTCGTCGATTTCGCAAAGTTGCCGAACCCCTCAGCGGTCGGGCTGAGCGATTTTGAGTTTGCGGTCGGCACGAGCCCGGACGCCTCGACATGGACGGCGGCGCCTGCGCCCGTGAGCATCACGGTGCGCACCGGTGCGGGCATTGGCGGCAGCGATCGCGTGTCACTGATCTGGGCGGATGGCGCGATTGCAGGCAAGTGGCTGCGCGTGACTGTTCGCGCGACGGCGGCGACGGGCCTGGCGGTCAGCGATGTCTTCTATTTCGGCAATGCCGTCGGCGAAGCCGGCGATTCGCCGACCAACGCGCTAGTGACCAGTGCCGACGAGCTGCTTGCGCGCATCAATCCGCGCACCCCGGCGAATCCGGCTCCGATCACCGATCCTTACGACTACAACCGTGACGGCCTTGTCGATGCCCAGGACCAGTTGATCGCGCGGACGAATCGTACCAGTCCGGTGAACGGTCTGCCGCTGATCACGGCTCCGCAGGAGGCGGTACTGCACCTGCGCCCCGAGGCCCTGGCGGCTGAGGCGTGGCTGAAGTCGGTAAGCCAGAATGATTCGCCGCAGACGATCTACGACGCGTTTAACGCCTTTTCGCGCACGCACTTCGGCGCGCAGGCCGATCCGCTGGTCTATGAGAAGTACGGCCAGACGCTGAACTTTGTCGCGGACGGGGAGTGGATCCATGTCTCGGAAAACTCCGCGTCCATCGGCTTCCAGACGAATCTGCCGGCGGTGACCTGGATCGAGTACGGCACGACGACCGCCTACGGGCAGCGCACCGATCCGACCGATCGGTTCTATTCGATCCATCTGCAGCAGCTCAAGGGACTGCAGACGGGGCAGACCTATCACTACCGCATCGTCGCGGTCGACGAGCGGGGGCAGGTGCTGATGTCCGAGGACCGGACGATCACACCGCAGGTCATCCCCGGCGCGATCTATCTGTATCAGAAGGCAGACGGCTCGCCGCACCAGCTCACCCAGGGCGGCAAGACGTACGTCCTGAAGGAGGACCTGATCGTGTCGGGCAAGGCGATCGATTCGCTGCGCGACGACATCACGATCGACCTCAACGGCCACACGATCATCTTCGGTCAGGGCGCGCAGGCGGCAGCGGATGTCTGGGGCATCGACATTCGCGGCGGCTACAACGGCGCTACGGAGATCAACGGCCAGGGCAGCCGCGTTCGTGTCGTGAACGGCACGATCATGCAGGGCGAGAGCCCGGTGATGCAGACCAACACCGATCCGTACCTGCTGAATGCGATCCGGGCGACGGGCGCATCGCACGAGATTGCCGGTGTGAACATCATCTACCACGCCTCGCAGAGCTGGGGCATCCAGATGAACCACTCCATCGGCAACGCATGGATTCATCACAACGTGATCCGCGACATGGGCGCGGTGATCACGGATCGCCATGGCGCCGGCACCCGCGCGATCGGCTGGCGGTTCCCGAAGGAGGATCTGAACAACTTCAAGGTCGACCACAACCTCATCCCGCGCATCCGCCAGAACGGCATCAGCGTGGCGCATGACATCAGCTACAACGAGATCTACGTCGATAGCTGGTCGACCAACTCCTTTGCCATCCAGCCGCTCTCGATCGAAGGCATCGACGCCGGCACCAACATCGGCAACCGGATCTTTGCGACGGGGTACAACCCGTATGGGTTCGGGTGGGCGCATGAGAACCTGCTGGTGCAGGACAATCTGGTCCACCTGTTCGGCATCAATGTGCACAACCGTTGGCCGGAGAACTGGGGCGACGTGAACCTGCTGGCTGGGTTCCGCATCACCAACTACTCGCCCGGCGGTCAGCCGCGCAACAACCTGGTCTATCGCGACAACCTGATCCTTGGCTTTGCCAAGGAAGGGGCGCAGATCGAAGGCACGCGCTTCTACTCCGATGTCAGCATTGCGAATGTGCTGTTCACGAACAACGTCGTGAAGGCCGAGTCGCTGGACATGGAGACGCTCGACGTCGCCGCGATCGTGACACAGGGTTACTTCCGCAAGCTCGATTCGCTGCCGATCTTCTACACCGATTCGAAGCTGATCTCGAACCGCACGATCGTGCAGTTCGGCTCGGCCTACGGCCGCGGCAACAACCATCACTTCGAGCGCATCGAGTTCATTCGGACCGGCGATCGCGAAGACTTTGCGACCTTCCGATTCGACGGGACCTACTGGAGCGTCGGGCACGTTGTGCTCGACGGCATCTACGGCCCCGGCACGGCGTGGAACGACGTCTATTGGGAAGAAACCGGCACGCCCAGCATGTACACGGTGAAGTGGACGCTGGATCTGCAGGTGCCGGCGGGAGCGGAGGTGACGATCCTCGATGCCAACGGCAATGTCGAGTTCAGCGGCATTGCCGACAGCACCGGCCGGCTGGCCATCCCGCTGACCCATGCCGACATTCGGCCGACCGAGTGGTATCCCGGCCATACGGGCGATGGGCCGCGCGTGCGGGAAATGGATAAGCACCAGGAGATCCTGTACACGCCGCACACCGTCACCGTGACGCTCGATGGTCTGAGCACGACCCGCACGGTTGAGATGACCCAGCGGCGCGAGCTGACGATCAACGCGTCTGACCTTCAGCCGATGGCCCTGGCGACGGGCATGGTCGCTCCGGCGACCAGCTTCAGCTCAACACAGTCGGGCGCGTATGTCGCCCTCGGCCGAAGCTGGGCCCGAGGCGGGGCCGTGACGCCGAGAGGGCCGATCTCGTCGCCGTTCGCCCAGGATCGGCTGATCGATCCGCGCCTCGATGACGCAGACGACCAGGATGTTTCCGTATTCGATGTGCCGCAACCCCTGATTCAATGACTGACACACTTACTCGTCCGACTGTTACGCGTTCTGACCTTTGTGAAGGCCTTCGAGCCTGCGGCATCGAAGCCGGCGACGTGCTGATCGTTCACGCGTCGATGAAATCGCTGGGGTATGTGGAAGGCGGCCCAGCCGCGGTGATCGCGGCGATGCAGGACGTGCTGACACCCCGCGGCACGCTGCTGATGCCGACGTTCGCTGTGCCCCAGCCGGATGGGATGTTCTATGTGAACAGCACACCCAGCCGGACGGGGCTGCTCACGGAGACGCTTCGCATCACGCCCGACGTCGTGCGGAGCTGGCATCCAACGCACTCGGTAACGGCATGGGGCGCCAATGCCCGGGAGTGGTCGGTGGGGCATCACCTCATCGGCGGCCTGGGCGTGGGCAGCCCGTTCCACCGGGCGGCTGAAGCCGGCGCGAAGGTGCTCATGATTGGCTGCGATATGTGCACGTGCAGCCTCGTGCATGTGGCGGAGTCGATCGTGCGCGTGCCGTATCTGGGGAACGTCTACTACAACGGCAGCGACCGGATCCTGACGGTCGTGACGCCGGCCGGAAAGCACCTGACCGTTCGGCAGATCGATCCGCCGACCTGCTCATCGGGCTTCAGCCTGGTGCAGCGGGAGATGGAAGCGGCAGGGCAGATCCGACAGGTGAAGCTGGGCGCGGCGCCGTGCCTGCTGTTCAGCGGCCGCGAGGCTTTGGAGACGGCGGTTCGCATCCTGCGAAAAGACCCAGCCGCGCTGCTCTGCCATCGCACCCAGTGCACCGTCTGCCCACGCGCACGCGCGTATATCGCGTCGCACAGCTAACGCGTTTCAGCTCTGACAGAAGCATCGGGCGTCGCTGCGGTCAAGCCAGGAACTGCAGCGACGCCCTGTTTTTCGTCATCGGCCAAGGTTTCGATGTTTCGCTGATTCTCGACGAGAAAACACCACCCCGTACGGGAGGTTCGCTGTCCCGTGCGGGGTGGTTGTGTTACACCCAATGCGAGGTGTGGATCAGTGACGTCGCCGGCGGATCAATCCGATACCGCCAAGCGCCAGGACGCCCAGAGCCGCCGGCTCGGGTACCGGCGTGATGGTCAACGCGCCCAGATACTGATACCTGCGGGATGACGGCTTGTAGACATCGAAGACGATGTAGCCGTTGGCATCGGGGGCGACGTCTTCGAAGACGAAGTAGGCCTCGCCCCTATTCGTTTCGCCGATCCTGCCGGCTGCGAAGTCAATGTCTTGGATATCACTACCGATCTGGATGCCCAGCCCGCGGAAATTCTGGTTGCTGTTCGCGCCGTAGAACTCCAGCGTATAGGTGAGGTTGGGATTGAGCCCCTCAATCCGGATCGACGCCGTGTCAATGTACTGGTTGCCCGGCGTACTGGGATCAATGTCGTTGTAGTAGTCGGCGTACCAGGAATCGAGCGTCACTCCCGGGTCATAGTCGGTGGCGGCGCTGGCATCGGTGCCGTTGGTGACAGGACCGGTGAAGCCTGACAGGACGTTCAGGCTGACGGTCGTGGTCTTGCCGTCGGCGTCCTTGGCGTTCTCCAGGACGACACCGAGGCTGGGGGTTCCCAGGACGTTCCAGTAACGATCTTTGGAGTCGACGTTGGTGGCTGTATCCCAGCCGTTGCCGCCCGTGTTGGAGGTGGTGGCGAAATCGATATGGATCGAAGCGGCGTGAGCCGCGGTCGCCACTCCCAGCACGGACGCGAACAGCAGACCCCGGGCTGCCATGTGCTTGCTTGCGGACATGTGGTCCTCCTGAAAGTAGAGCAAAGAGATGGTTGGTCCAAACATAACGTACCATGCTCCTGCCAAAGTTCAAGAAAATTGTAACATTTCTTGATGGCTGAAAATAAAGGGGTTATGATCAATTCAGATATATTTCTTTGGAGCGTTCTCGATGGCCGCCAAGGCATTTGATCCAACCCCGTACACAGGCATTCACGCCCGTTGCGACAACCCCATCCATGCCGCCGTCCTGCTGGAGAACAGCACGATCAGCCGGACCGTTTACCGCCCGGGGACAGTCGACTGGGTCATGTTCGATCAGGCGGTCGTGCTCCAGGAATCGACAGCCGAGTACCTCTATTCCGACTTCACGCCGCTGCATCAGCGGTACGTCCGCGGGACGCGCATCTACCTCGAGAAGATTGTCGATGCCGTCACTGCCGGCTTGACGGATGAGCGGGCCAAGGCGCTTGCGCTGTTGGACTGGTGCCGGGATATCCCCTGGACCTACACCCGCGGCGCCTGGCTGACGGGTGGTGACGCAGGCGGGGAGCTGTTCTTCGGCGGCGCGGAGGAGGAGGTCATCCGCAAGGGCTCATGCATCTGCAACGAGCAGGCACGTGTGCTGGGGATCCTGGCGCAGATCGCTGGCCTGCCGTCGCGATATGTCGGCCACATGACGCTGATCGACTATGACAACGTGCGCTCGAGCACTGGCCACGGCGTCAACGAGATCTACGTCGAAGGGAAGTGGGCGTACTTCGACATCCGCGGCCGCTACTTCGTGAAGGATGACGGTTCGCTGGCATCGGCTTGGGATCTGATCAAGGACCCGGGGCTGATCCACCGTCAGCCGCCGGAGGTGCTGGCGCATCGCTGCCCGCGTGCTGACCACAGCTTGGCGGACGCGTACTACCGGCCGACCACGGTGACGATCATCGCCAATTACCTGGCTGCCGATCACGGCAGCTATGACTACGCATGGGTCTACCCTTCGGCATCCCTCGCGCGCGAGGCCCGCGAAGCCGGCCGCCGTATCCGCGTCACGCGCCATCGCGATCTGCTGCCGCAACCGAAGCTGCGGATCTGATGGTCCGGAACCCCGGATAGACACGGAACGCAGATGAGCGGGGAAGTGGGGGGCATGCGCTCACGCGGACGCTGATGCGCGCGTGATGCGTGGTGCATGATGAATGATGAAGCGGACGCGGCGGCGACGATTCTCCGCGTTCCGGTATCATCCGCGCGAATCTCTTGTGAAGGTCTTCTTTCGCTGCGTTCAGGATGGCAGCTTCGAGCGACTGCTGGATGGATGCACAGTGTTGATCCGTCCGTGTTCATCTGTGTCCGTCCGTGACTCCGACCCCTCCCCAAAAAAAGCAAACCCCATGACGTGGGGTCATGGGGTTCACCTTGAGGAAAATGAGGCTGTTGATCAGCGGCGCCGACGCCGCAGCAGGCCGACCGTGCCCAGCGCCAGCAGCGAAAGGGCCGCCGGCTCGGGGACCAGATTGATCTGGCCGGGTGTGCTGTAGTCCAGCTCGTAGCCCTCGGGCAGACCGACGACGTCTACGAAGGTGCCAGTCAGGCTGCCGCTATAGGTCAGAATCGTGTACGACGAGGCCGTCAGCGGACTG
Source organism: uncultured Phycisphaerales bacterium (assembly GCA_937904525.1). Lineage (GTDB taxonomy): Bacteria > Planctomycetota > Phycisphaerae > Tepidisphaerales > Tepidisphaeraceae > CALEKX01. Next base: position 79,948 of record CALEKX010000097.1, on the reverse strand, counting down.
AGTTCGGTGAACACCAGCCGAGTGAACGCGCCGATCGTCAGATCGCCGTTGAGCACCAGGAGGTCCGACGTATTGCCGTCGAGGTCGATCTGCAGATGTAGCCAGTTAGTCTGAGTATTCGACGCGCCCTGCAACGTGAACTGATTGTTGTTGCCGGCTGTACCGATGGTCAGCGTTCCAATGGTGCCGTTGGTACCAGGCGCGATGTACGCGTGGCGATTGGCTTGCGATGTGTGGAGCAACGTAGTGAACACCTTGTTCTCCGCCATGCCGATGCTGCCGCTGCCCGACAGCGACCCCTGACCCAGCGTGATGTTGCCGGCGCCGGTCCAGGTACCATCAACACGCAGATTACCGGCTCGGCTGGTCTCGCCGATCTTCACGTCGCCGGAGAGGGTATTGGCATCGCCCGCCAGCACGATCGTACCCGTGCCGATGTTGTAGTAGCCGGTCAGGTTCTGGTCGATGATCAGCCTGCCGTTGCCGGTCAGATTGCCGGTGATCGTGGCCGTCGTGCCGTTGGCTGCGGCCATGCGGAGGATCTGATTCTCGACGTTGATGTTCGAGCTGTGCGTGGTGTTGGTCGTCGCGGTGAAGCCGATGCTCATTGACAAGTCGGCCCCGCTGGTCGGCAGCTTGACGTTCACATTGTTGTTGACGCCCAGTGCATCCGAGGCGCCGACCTCGACCACGAAGTTCTTGGAACCGTTTCGGCCGTTGAATGTGATATCACCGAGGAAGTTGAGGTTGGATTGGGTGAGCGTGAGCACGGGATGGTTATTGTTGCTGCTGCCGCCGCCGCGTGCCCAGAAATCCACCTGGAGGAGGCTTCCCGCGACGCTCTGCACCTGACCCAGGCTTACCTTCACCACGAAGTAGCTGTTGACGTAGGAGGGCATGATCTCCCAGACAGATGTGGCGGACTCGACGCCATCATCAATGCGTGTGACTACGTTGGTGAGGTCCAGAGCGTTGGCGCGGTATCCTCCGCTGGGAGACAATACGTCGTTGCGATCGACGACCAGCTTATTGAGCTGTAGCGTACCGCCCGTGCCGGGAGTGATGGTGTAGGTGAAATCATCACTGCTGCTGGTCGCCTGCGTGTAGACGTGAAGCGTGTCAATGACGCGATCCCCGTCGAGCGTGAGCGTCCGGTTCGCGGTCAGGATCGAGTTGTTCAGCTTCAGGACATCCGCACCTTCCCAGTCTGGGGCGGATGACCAGTTGGCATTGTCGGCCCAACTGCCGTCGCCATCGAGCATCCAGTCGACTTCGGCAGCGGTAGACCATGTGGCGCCGGCTGCCACCGCGAGCGCAAGTGCGGCAAAAGATGGGTGACGCATTTACTTTCCTCCTGTTGTGGATGACATGATTCGGTGCAGCCGGGCATTTCGGCCCAGGCCCAGGAACAGTCGTTGGCTATGAGTAAGTGTACCTCATAGGGGATGGAAGTCAACTAAAAATGAACTTTCTCTAACGGTTGATATTAAAAGACTTAGAGACAAGTCATTCAGGATGCGACTGACGGCGGGCCGGCTTGGCGCCGTTGCCTTGGTCATGCTCATCCGGAGACGAGCTGCTCAATCGCCAGCAGGTTGAGCAGAGCGCGGGGGACGAAGCTGCCGGGCAGGACGTACTCCTGATCGGCCTGGCCGTCGGGGGAACGTGTGGCACAGTGGGGGTTGCCGCCGATCGGGCCCAGGCCGTCGATCGTGGGGACCAGATCGTATGTGAAGTTGCCGTCGCTGAGACCGCCGCGCCCGCGGCCGGCGACGGCCAGGCCGATCCGTTGACCAGCCGACTGCCAAATCTCCAGCAGCCGCTGGGTTGCCGGATTCGCCGGCCAAGCTGGCAAACGCTTTCGGCAGATCACTTCCACCTGGCAGGGATATCCGTCCGTCGCACTGGCTACCGTCGACAGGCCATCCATCGCCAGCACAGCCTGAACGGCTGATTCCAGCACTGCCGGATCAAACGCCCGCAGTTCGAGCATCGCCTCCGCGCGATCCGGCACACGGTTGACCGTCACACCGCCACGGACGATCCCGACATTGCACGTCAGCTCCCGCTGGTAGTCGGTCAATGCGCTCGCCCGCTGAACGAAGTCGCATAGTTGCACGATCGCATTGGCGCCGCGAGGGTGATCGACGCCCGCATGGGCGGCGCGGCCGTGGCTGATCGCGGTCAAGCCGGCGCTTCCCTTGCGGTGCGTGATGACCTGATGAACGCCGTCGCGCAGTTTGCCGCCTTCGAAGACGAGATTGGCGATGGCGTCTGTGCCAAGCAGCCGCCGCTGGAGATGGCCGAAATCGCTGTCCAGCCCCTCCTCGGCTGCGTTGAGCATCACGATCCAGGTGATGTCATCGAACAGCGCCGGTGCCGCGTCGCGCAACGCCGACAGCATCATCCAGATCAGCACGTTGCCGCCCTTGATGTCGACCGTGCCTGGGCCGTAGATGCGATCACCGACTGGCCGCCACGCGAAATCGTTGGCTTGCTCTTCGTCAGCCGTGTAGACGGTGTCGAGATGCCCGACCAAGCCGATCCGCCGGCCGCTGCGGCCGGGGCGCGTGAGGATCAGGTGGCGCCCGAGCGGGGGGCGCGGCTCGGTGACACACGCGATCGCCTGTGGACGCTGGGCCGAAAAGCCCAGCGGGGCGAAGAGGTTAGCCGTCAGATCACCAAGACGGTTGACGCCTTCCGCATTCAACGTAAAGGAGTTGATCGCGACCATCTGGCGCAGCGCGCCAAGCGCTGACGGCAGGAGGGCTTCAAGCCGATCGGCAAGACGTTGCGGATTGAGGCGGTCTGGCTGCATGGTCCTAATGTATGTCGACGTTCCCGGCTATGCGATCGGCGGCACGTCCAGCGGAATGCCGCCCTGGCGCAGCGACATTGTAGCCTGATAGCCAGCCGCGACGGCCATGCGCGCCTCGAATGGCTTGCAGCTCGGCTCGCACAGACCGCGCAGATAGCCGATGAACTCGCGGATCATCCGCGGATCAGCGCCGTCGTGACCGCCGGTCTCATTTTCGAGCACCAGGTGCATCGTGCCTTCGGGGGCGTTGTTCACGCGCTTGTCCCAGATGCGGATGACCCAACGGCCCTGCGCATCGCGGACATTCTCAAGCCGGCCGGCGTCGCCGATGAACGTCCAGTTGCGCATCTCATCGGGCGTGTAGTGGCACTGCTGATAGGCCAGCAGGATGCCGTTATCCAGCTCGGCATGCAGCATGCTCAGATCCTCCACGTCGATGACGGGATTGAGATTGCGCGCCTCGAGCGGCGGCCAGTTGGCTGTGTTCCAACGCTTCGACCACGGTTCCTCAACCTGCGGGCCGCGCGGAACGCGGTTGTAGACCGACAGCCGTCCCATCGCATGGACGCGCCGCGTGTATCCGCCGCAAAGCCAGTGCACTACGTCCAGGTCATGGGCGGCTTTCTGCAGCAGCAGGCCGGTTGTGTAGCGCCGGTCGGCATGCCAGTCCTTGAAGTAGGCATCGCCGCCGTAGGCGATGAAGTGCCGCTCCCAAGCGGTCTGCACCTGGCCGATAGTGCCCTGGTCGATGAGCTGCTTCATCTTCAGGACCCAGTGCATGTGGCGCATATTGTGGCCGACGTACAGCTTGCGCCGCGTCGACTTGGCCGCGGCGAGGATGCGGTCGCAATCCTCGATCGAGATCGCCATGGGCTTTTCGAGGAAGATGTCAAAGCCGGCGTTCATCGCCGCAATGGCATGCTGCGCGTGAAGCCAGTCGGGCGAAAGGATCATCACCGCATCGAGCGATTCCTTCAGCATCGCGTCGAAATCGGTGGTGAAACGGGTGCCATCGCCGAAGCGCTTGGCGACATCCTCGCGCTTGCGCTCATCGACGTCGCAGACGATCGCGACCGTCGCATGCTCGTTGCGATGGACCAAATCCGCCAGGTTGCCGCGAAGGCCGAGCCCCACGACGCCAATACGAAGCTTGTCTGTAGTAGCCATAGACCGGAGGTATGCAGATCAACGGCCCGCCGCGCCGGCGACGTATTCGGTTTCCGGCTCGGAAAGGGCGTTCTCGTAAACGCGCGTTCCCTCTGCCAGCAGCAGCAGCAGATGGTCCGCGACGTCGTAAAGCTGGCTGCAGTCGTGCTTGCGGGGGTCGTCGGCGAACCGATCGGCATCCCATGCCTGTGACAGTCGCCGCATCAGGCATCGCGACTGCTGAAGCTGCTTTGGCGAGAGCTTCCCGCTCTGCCATGCCGCTGCGCGCTCCCAAGCGTGCGCCAGCACCTCAACCAGCAACAGGAGGCGATTGTAGCTGTGGAGGTTGGTTTGCACAGAATCGCGCGCCTCCAACAGGTTCGCCAGGATGCTTTGGAAGAGGCTGGCGGTCTCGCGCAGGGCTGTGGAGGTCCGGGTGAGGGTGGGGCTGAGCTGGGCCACCGCCGCCCACGCATCGCGCTTGGGGACCGACTGCTGGAGCCGCAGCATCGCGTCCAGCCAGGCGTCCGTCGGCTCGAGGCCGTAGAACGTGCGGCCGAAATCCGCCAGATTCGCGCGGGGATCGACCGCGGGCCCATCCCGCATGACGGCTGCCGCGTAGTGGACAGCCGGCCAAAGGGCATCGGCCATGAAGCGGGTGGGGGTCCAGATGGTCGTGAGCATCCCGATCACGCGGGGGCTGAGCGTGCGGTGCTCCGCCATGGCCCGGACATTCGGGTAGGCAAACGACTCAGCCGGGTAGATCGGCTGGTTGTGGCTGATCAGGGCAGGGCAAACCACAACCTCAAATCCCCAATCCAGAAGCCGCTTGGTCGTCGAGCTGCATGCCCCCGGCTGATACTGCCAGTTACACATCAGGATGTCTTTTGGCAGCAGCGGCGCGATGGTGGGATCGCTGAGGAGCTGATCTGCCCACATCATCGTCCGCTTGCCGGCGGCTGAGACCTGCTCATGCAGACGCACCATGTGCTCGGCGAAGAGCTCCCCGGTGGTACGGTTCTCAAGCTGACGCTTTGTCAGCGGATGATGGCCGATGTTGACCTCATCGCCGCCGATATGCACCAGCGGCGCATCGAAGATCTCAAGCACTTCCGCCAGCAGACGCGCCAGCAGCTTCGGCGTGCGCGGATCGCAGGGGCAGATCGAGCTGTAAAAACCCTCATCTTCCGCGAGGTCGGCGTACTGCGGCAGGCGCGTGATGAAACGCGTATGTCCCAGCGACGCCAGTTCGGGGATGAGCTCGATGCCCAGGTCGCGCGCATACGTGATCAGTTCGCGGATTTCGGCTTTGGTGTAGGCATTGGGCGAAGCCGCATCCGGGAGGCTGTCCAGCCGAAGCGAACACCCCTGGTCGTCGCTGAAATGCCACAGGATCGTGTTTGCGCCCTGCTCGGCAGCGAAACGAATGAATCGGCGGTAGTAATCCCGCGATTCGAGACACCGAGCGCTGTCGAGCATGAACCCTTGCATTACAACTACAACCTTCCTGGGCAAACGCCCCCTGTTTGGCGCGATGCCGAGCGGGGTTACCCGCTCATCCATTCGGCCAGATGCTCTTTCACAAATGCATCGTCTGTCAGGTGCGGATACGCAGTGGCGACGCGCGTCAGCTCTTCAGCCTGTCCGGGGCTGAGGCGCGAACGCTTCTCTGACAGCAGCCAAATTCCTTCGAGGAACCCCTGTCGGCGAAGGATCTCGTGAATACCAGCCGTCGAACCGGCAAAGCCATTTGCGACATCGAAGACGGCTGCATTGCAATCCGTTACTTCGATCCCCAGCTCGAGCATGCGCGGCGAGATCGGCGCGTCATTGGCGACGGCATCATGGCAGGCCTTGAGCACATCGACAGCCGCCCGCGTCCAGACGGCCCAGTGGCCCAGCAGGCCACCGACGAAGCGCCGCGTCACCGGCTCGCCGTTGCGCAGGAAGCGGAAGGGCGTGATCAGGTCGTGGACGATGTTGTCGTCATTGCCGGTGTACAGCGCGACGTCATCGCGGCCGGATTCGACGACGGCGCGGATGACGTCGATCGTACGATAGCGGTTGAACGGCGCGATCTTGATCGCGACGACGCGCTGGTTCTCCATCAGCCGGCGCCAGAAGGCGTAGCTGAGGATTCGCCCGCCCGAGCCCGGTTGAAGGTAGAAGCCGACGATCGGCAGCTCCTGCGAGACGACGCGGCAATGCTCGATGAGCTGGTCGTCGGTCGCCTCTGCCAGCGCGCCCAGATTGAGCAGGCCGGCGTGATAGCCGAGCTCGCGCAACGTCGCGGCTTCGCCGGCGGCTTGGGCGGTGGGACCGCAGATGCCGCCGATGCGGACGATCGGGTCGGACCCAGCCGGCTGGCGGCTTTCGAAGCGGTTGATCTCCTCGGCCGCGAGCTGGAGGACCGGCTCGAACAGGCCGACCTCGGGATTGCGGATTTCGAACTGCGTCGTGTGGACGCCGACCGCCAGACCGCCCGCGCCGGCCGCCAGATAGTAGCGGCTGAGCGCACGCTGACGGCGCTCGACGAGCTTGCGGTTGGAATCCAGTGCGAGCGGATGCGCGGGGATGACCACGCCGCGACGCAGGACCTTGGCAACTGCGGGCGCCAGCGGCCCGTTCAGGTTGTCAGGAGTGCTAGTACTTGCCATCACGAACCTCAAAATGCGTCGGCTTGCCGAGATTCTCGCCGCCGCGCATGACCCAGTCGGCAACCCAAAGGATCATCTGCTCGACATTGACGCGCGGATAACCAAAGAGCCTGTGGCTGAGCTGCGCATTGGTCAGCCGCATGGAATCGGACTCGGTTCCCCGGAAGACAGCTTCACGTCCCATCAGTGCGGCGAACTGATTGGCCACATGGCGGATCGACAGCGTCTCAGGACCGGTGATGTTCAGGATGAACGGCGGTGACGCCGCGTGCTCGAAGGCGCGGAGCGTCATCTCGTTGGCATCGGCCTGCCAGATGACCTTGAAGACGCTGTTGGTCACGTCGACCGGCTGGCCGGTCCAGACCGACTGGGCGATGTCCACCAGCACGCCATAGCGGAGTTCGCAGGCGTAGGACAGGCGGATCAGCGAAGTCGGCTGGCCGTGCGTGCGGCTGTAGTACTCGAACGCCCGCTCGCGGCCGAGGCAGGTCATGGCGTATTCCCCGATGGGGCCGGGAGTGTCGGTCTCCAGCGATCCGCCAGCCGTGATCGGCTTGATCGGATAGATGTTGCCGCTGGAGAACGCGACGATGCGGCTGTTGGGGAACCGGCGGCAGACCATGCCGGGCAGCAGCACGTTCATCGCCCACGTGCGTGCGGCCTGCTGGGTGGCTCCGAACTTCAGCGCCGGCATATAGACGATGTTCGGGGCGTCCGGAAGCGTCGCCAGGAACTTCTCGTCCAGCAGATCGCCTGCGATCGTCTCGATGCCCCAGGCATGGAGACGATCGGCCAGGTCTCCGGAGCTGAAGCGCGACACCCCGATGATCTGCCGCTTGATGCCGGCAGCTTCGTCGGCGCGCCGCGCCATGCGCGCCAGCGTGGGACCCATTTTCCCGCCGACGCCCAGGATCATGATCGGCCCGTCCAGCCGGCGCATCATCTGCACCAGGCCGTCGGTCGGGGTGCTGAGTGCATCCTCCAGCGCCTCGACGGACTCGAACCGGGCCGGGAGGCCGCGGCAGGCCGTGGCTGTGCAAGTGGGGGACATGGTGCGCTGATGCTCAACAGATACGACGCCGCTCACCGCACCTCCAGCCGCTGGCGCTCGGTCATCTTGACCGTGCGCGTAACCGGTTTGCCGTCGATCTCGATCGTCACCTGGTGGGGCGTGCGATCGATGAGCTTGTGCTTGTCGCGCTCCTTGACACCCGTGCCGCGGTCGGGACCGTGGTCCGGCTGCCACTCGATGGGACGAACCTCAGCCTGCACGAGCGGCACAGACAGCGTGCCGTCGGCACTGGCGGCGCCTTCGAACACCGTCTCGCCAGTGGCGTCGACGATGCGGACCGCTGCGCCAGGACGCGTCTCGATGTCCAGCGTCCAACCGATGGCGTACGTGCTCTGCGAGCCGGTCCTCGTCCAGAAGACGTCGCGCGGATCGGCTCCACCGACGAACTTGCCGTCGATGATCTGGTGACCCAGGTTGAAGTACGCGCCGCCGAACGTGAACGTGTGGAAGCGAGGATCGTTGCCGATCCGCTCGAACGTGCAGTTCACGAAATGGTGGTTATTGCCTTTGCCGTATGAGTCGCCAAAGGCCACGATGTTGAAGTTGGAGATCAGCCGATTGTCACGATAGACGATCGGCAGCGATCCCAGCTTGTTGTGGTGACCCTGGACGACGATGGCTGCGCCCTTGTTCGTCTTGTCGTCGAGGATCTCGACCTTGACGATGTTGTTGCGGAACTCGACGCCCGAGACCGTCTCATCGCTGAAGAAGCGGGTGCCCTGGACCTCTGCGCCCTGCTTGGCACGCATGATGATGAGGTTGTCCCAGTAGTGCAGGTTGTTGCGCACCTGCCCACCCTTGCCGTAGTTGGTGATACGGAGGGCGGCCAGCAGGTTCACGTCACCCCAGCGCTCGTCCCAGCGATGGCTGGTGTCCATGCCGAACATCACGATCAGGTTGTCATGGATCTTGAGGTTCTCATGCGCCCAGCCGAAGCCGTAGGGGTTGAAGCCCGTGGCGAAGATGCGGTTGTTGTAATGCTCGCCGGCATCAACGCCTTCCTTCGAGACCGGCTGTATCGCAAACGAGTTCGTCGACCAGCTATCGATGTAGATCTCGTTGTTGTGCATGTAGTACGCACCGCCGATGCCGTTCTGGCGGGCGCGCTGGATCAGGTTGTGATTGAGGCGGAAGCGATTGGAATCGCTCTTGCCCAGACGGAAGCCGATCGCCCGCGAGGCAGCGCCGTGACGGTTGGGGATCTTGGTCCCCAGGTCCTTTATGACGTTGTGGTGCAGGTGAATGTCACCGTCGTTGTGGCTGAGCTGGATGCCCCAGGCCTGCGGCCCCTGATAGATGACACGGACACCCGCCACCTCGATGTTCTGACCCTTGAGCATCAGGGTGTTGAACGCCTCGGACTTGGTGTTGGCAGCCACCATGGCGCTGTTGGCCTGGCGGATGGTGCCGTTGAAGATCTTCAGGTCGGTCGCGGTGTAGGGGACCTTGCTCTGGTTGTGCGAGCCCGCCGCAACGATCCCGTGGGCATCCTTGGGATCGTCACCGGTGGCGTAGGTGATGGTGTAGCCGTTGAGATCGACCGTGATTCCATCACGCAGTGTCATGATCGCGGGGCCCTTGGCCACCAGATCCTCCTTGAGGATGTAGGTGGTGTTGGGCTTGTCGAGCTTGTGCGGCGAGCCATCGGGATTGTTACGCAGGTAGACCGCGCCGGGAACCGGACGGGTCTGCAGCGTCTGATCCGGCGAGACCAGCCGATTACCGCCCTCGTCGGTGGCGACGAGGCGGTAATGGTAGGTCTTACCCGTCTCCAGCCCGGTAAGGGCATGGATATGCAGGAAGTAGGGCCGGTCGGTCGGCTCGGTCTGTTGACCGTACGACGTCGTCAGGCCGTACTCGACATAGCTGACGGCTGGGAGGTTGGTCTCCCACGCCAGCGTGGCTGAGTTCTCGGAGACATGCGACCACTGACCGTCTTCGAGGAACACCAGCTCGTTGCCGAGCTTCTCGTAGATCAGCGGATCGGCCTTGGCGCCGAAGTGCGTGCGGGCGAACTCGTTGAAGGCCGCATAGACCTTCTCCGGGTCATCGTCCACCTTGACCGCCAGCAGCGCTTTCTCTGCGGCGAGGGCTTCGGGGGATTCGGCCTGGGCGATGGTGGCCTGCGGAATCATCAGCAGGTGCATCGCTGCCACGCCAAGGGCAATGGCCGGCTGCTTCATGAGTGTAGTGAAGTTGAACATTTCGCTTCCTGGTGGACGTTCCTTGGTGGATCGACGTTCAAGGTTGACGCGGTACTACTCTTCCGCGTTCTGACGAGGCAGACGACGCGTTGCCTTGGTGTAGCCGTGGTCAAACCACGTGGTGCCGCTCGAGCTGTAGAAGCCGAACTTCATCCACTCGACGTGGCCGTCGAAGTAGAGGAGGTTCGTCCCGTTGTTGTGAAGGGTGTACCAGCGTTCCGGCTGCCCCGTCGTCGGATTCTGGAGCGTACGGAGGTTGGTCGCGTTGGGCTGAAGATCACCAGCCAGGATCAGGCGGGTCGGCACCTTAACGAGGCTGAAGCGGAAGTGCACCTTCTCCTTGGCTTCTTTCGTCGTTGCGCCCATGTCGCCTTCATGGTCGAGCTGGGGCTGATTGTTCATGGCGTAGTCGCCGTTACGGGTGTCGTGCGTGCTTCCCTTCTCCGGAGCCGCCGGGCAGTTGAAGGTGGTCATCATCTGGCTCCGGAACGCATCGTCCCAGGGGCCGCTGGTGCCCTTGCTGGTATCCGGATACTGGAAGCTGTTGAAGGAGTTGGCGTAGATGAGCGCCTGCGGCCAGCCGGTGCTGTAGGTGCCGCCGTTGCTCTGGGGGAAGCCCACTGCGGCCCGGGGGATGCACTGGTTGTTGTTAAGCGAGTACTGGACGAATGCAATGCCGATCTGTCGCAGATTGCTGGCACAGGCGACCTGCTGGGCCGCTGCGCGTGCCTTCTGCAGGGCGGGCATCAGGATCGCGATCAGCAGCGCGATGATGCCGATGACCACCAGCAGCTCCACAAGAGTGAACGCGCGGCGGTTCGAACGAGGGGCCAGAACGGGACACTTGGGTGATGTGAAAGCGGGCATATGTGCCTCCTTACTACGGGTAACTGTCCGCTGGAATAGCGGGTGGTGGAGCAACTGATTCGGCTGGGTCAAACGGCAACGGTACGAGAATGTCTCGCTGCTCGGGTGTAAACGTGCGGCCTTCGAGCAGCGCAACCAAACGCAATACGGCTTCGCGTGCCAGTTGTTCGACCGGCATGGTCAAAGTAGCGATGCCGGGCGCGATCATGTCGTCGGGATCATAGAACAGCGGCTGACCGGGCTTTGGGCGCGGAAGGTCCGAGAACGCGATCAGGGAAACGTCCTGCGGGCAGCGGCGGCCGGCGCTGGTGATCCCTTCCTGCACCAGCGTGGGCGCACCCGAGACGACGATCGCGGCTGTGATGCCGGGGTTCCTCTGGATGTGCTCCTGCACCGTGCGGACGACCTCCCGCGGGTTGATATACGCCCACTGCGTGTGTTCGCCGACCAGGTGTTCGCCACTTTCGAGGCCGAGAGCCGCGGTCTGGCGGAGGAACGCTTCGATACGCTGTCCAAATGCCGGCCAGGCGCGCGGGCCGCCGTAAACGGCGATGCGCCGATGGCCCAGGTCCTTGAGATGCTGCAGGGCGGTGCGGATTGCGGCGTCGTAATCGGCGTTGACGCGATAGACGGTCTGGCAATCGGTGGGATTGCTGATGGCAACCACCGGCAGGCCGGCTTCGACGACGCGCGTGATGAACTCATTGTTCTCGCGCACATTCTCGCGCGTGAACATGCCGGGATTGCTGCGCGACTGATAGGTACCGGCGAAGATGACGCCATCGACCTTCTGCTTGAGCACGGGCATGGGCACCGTGCCTGCGCGCGCGCCTGCCAGAACCGTCGCATAGCCGGTGCGTTCGACTTCAGCCTGCACCGCAAGCATCAGACGGTTAAAGAAGTTACCGATGTACGATTCGGTGCCGGTACCGGACAGATAGCAGATCAGGTGCGTTCGTCGTGAGCCGATGATGGCGGGCGTCGAGTTGGGGCGGCTGATGTAAGTGCCGCTGCCCTGACGGCGGACGATGACACCTTCGCTCTCCAGCAGGTCCAAGGCTTTGCGGATCGTGCCAACGCTGACCGAGTGGCGGATGCTCAGCACACGCTCGGTCGGCAGGCGGCCGGTGGGGTAATCGTTTCGGCTGATCGCCTCACGCAGCTGCTCAGTGACCATCTGGTAGGCGCGCGCACGGCGACCGGGCTTCCGGACAGAGGCGGTTGAGGATGTCTGAATCTTGTTGCTCATGCCTCTGGTGTTAGCCACGGCCTGCCACATTGGCAAGGCCACGATGGGCGCCGGCGGTTTTTGCTGACGCCTCCTGGGGCCGATCCTGCCACGGCGTTAGCCGCCCGATCCGCAGATGTCGGGCGCCATTGAGCGGCAGGGCGGCTGGGCCGACCGGCAGCTCACGCTCCGGCAAGGTGGTACGGATCGCGCTTTCCGCCTTAACCTGCTCCGCCGCCAGCGGCTGGCCGCCGCGGACGTTGCCGGTGATGACGATGTCCTCGCACTGGGCGCCCACGCGGATGGTGGGCGTCCTGGTTGTTTCGAAGCTGTTGTCGATCAGGTGGACCGAGCGAATGCGCGGTTCGATCTCGACCTCGGCGCCTTCGCCGGACTTCCAATTACCAGCGAAGCGGTTGCCGCGAACCAGCAGCCGGTCGCCGCCGGTCACAACCGGCGGCCTCACCCACAGACCGGCCTTACCGTTGTCCTGGATCGTGTTGTTTTCGATCAGATGATCGTTGTCGCGCTCGCCGACGGAGATGCCGGCTGAGGCGTTATCGTGGATCTGATTGTCGCTGCAGATCGAGTGCGTTGTGCGGAGGCAGTAGTAGACGCCGTTATTGCCGTTGTGATGGACGCGGTTGCCGGTCATCACGTATCGCACGGAACCGCTGCCCGGATGCAGGCCGTTGCCGGTGTTGTGGTGGATGTCGCAGTTGCGGATCCACAGGTCGACGCACTGCTGGAAGCTGATGCCGTCACCGTGATAGCCACGAACTTCCAGGCCATCCATCTCAATATTGCGACAGCCCAGCAGATAGACGCCGCCGCCGCGACAGCCATCCAGATGACCCGGATCATTGCCGCCGCCATCGATGATGAACCCGCTGAGGCGGACGTTTTCCACGTCGTATCCCGCAACGAGGGGGAACATCGTCCAGACGGTGGCGTTGTCGCTGGGGCGGTAATCTCGATGGAAAGGCGTATCGGTGAAGAAGGTATCTCCGTCCTGCTCGACGATGCGGGCGACTGTCACGCCGAACCCTACAGCGGGTCCAGCCGTAAATAATACGCCCATCCCAGGTCGGAAAAGGTGAGGATCGGCAACGCGAAACTCGCTGTGGCCGTATCCCACGATGTCGATCAGCGGGCTCCGGACGCTGGGCACTTTCTCAAGGATCACCTCGCCGTCAGCGACCAGGTGGATGTTCGAGCGGAGCCGAATGGAATCATGCAGCAGATAGCGCCCGGCAGGAACGCGGATGACGCCGTTATCGGGCTTGGCAGTATCGATGAACTGCTGCAGCCAGGCGTCGGTCAGCGGGGGGGATGTTTCCGTTCGAGCATCCATGAGCTGAGAAGTGTTCTGATCCGTCACGTCTAACCTCCTGAATTATACCGCGGTCCGCGGCAAAGTGAAGGGCAAAATAAACTTTTATAAGCTGCTTAAAACGCGTCACTTACGTATCATTGATCTACAATTGATGCTTCCGCCTCCTCTTGAATGGCATTAAGATGATGCCTTTGTTGGATGCGCCCGATGGTCGCGGCTGGGCAGCCGCCGAAAACGGGCGCCAGAGCACCCGGCGCGGTGGTGCGGCAGGGCAGGACTAGCCGACTTCACCGGAGCTGTCCGATTGGGAACGGGACTATGAGTGATCAGGATCTGGTCGGTTTGGTCGAGCCGCTGCAGGGTACTGACAGCGTGCAGGAGCGTTCGCACGGCAACACGTCGCCGCTGGTGGCGCGGCCGTGGGGCATGACGGCCTGGACGCCGCAGACACGCGAGGGCTTGTGGATCTACAAGCATGGCGACGTGAAGTTCCACGGCATCCGCATGACGCATCAGCCGGCGCCGTGGATGGGGGATTACGGCCACCTGACGATCATGCCCGTGATCGGCCAGGTCGGCTTGACGGCGCACAACCGCTCGTCGAGCTTCCGCCCGGCTGAGCAGCAGGTCCATCCCGATTACTACCAGGTCTTCCTGATGCGCTACCGCACGCGCATCGAATGCACGGCCAGCGAGCGGTGCGGTGTGCTGCGGTTTACCTTTCCGCAGACGGACGATGCGCGGCTGCTGATCCAGCCGGTGGTGGCGGCATCTCAGATTTCGATCGATCCCGACCAGCGGACGCTGTGCGGATTCACGCGCGGCAAGAGCCTGCGCCGCGGCGACGGCGGCGGTTCGCCCGACAACTTTGCGTGCTATTTCGTGATGCAGTTCGATCGGCCGATCACCGGCCACGGGCTGGTGAGCGGCGGCGAGCGCCCGCAGTGGCTGCATGACCAGAGCAGCGGCGAAGGCGAAACCCTCGGCGGATACGTGCGATTCGACGTCCGCGACGGCCAGCCGGTGGTCGTGCGCGTCGGCACGTCGTTCATCAGCATCGAGCAGGCACGCCGCAACCTGCAGCGCGAGATCGCGGGCCGTTCTTTGGAGCAGGTCCGGGCGGAATGTGCCGAGGCATGGAACAAGCTGCTGAGCCGCGTGACGCTCGAAGGCGCCACGCGCGACCAGCGGCGGACGTTCTACTCGGCGATGTATCGCGCGCTGCTGTTCCCGCGCAAGTTTTACGAGTTCGACGAGAACGATCGCCCGATCCACTACAGCCCGTATGACGGGCAGGTGCATCCGGGCGTGCTCTATGCCGACAACGGCTTCTGGGACACGTATCGCACGGTCTATCCGCTGCTGATCATCCTCTACCCCGATTACCTCGGTGAGATCCTGGAAGGATGGGTGCAGGCCGCGCGCGAGGGCGGATGGTTCCCGAAGTGGGCCAGCCCCGGATACCGGGCCGCCATGATCGGCACGCACATCGACGTCGTCATGGCCGATGCGATTGTGAAGGGCATCGAAGGCTTCAGCCGCGAGGATGCCTATCAGTTCTGCCTGCGCAATGCGACCGAGCCGGGGCCGGATCACCGCAAGTGGGGTCGACTGGGGCTGCAGCACTTCATCGAACGCGGCTATGTGCCGGCGGATCTTGTCGCCAATGCCACAAGCCGCACGCTGGATTTCGCCTACGACGATTTCGCCGTCGCGCAGATCGCGCGCGTCATGGGTGATTATCAGCAAGCCGAGAAGCTGATGGAGCGGTCGCGGCATTACCGCAATGTGTTCGATGCGTCCGTCGGCTTCATGCGCGGCCGCAATGCGGATGGTTCGTGGCTGGAGCCGTTCAATCCGGTCGCCTGGGGCGGGCCGTTTGTCGAATGCAGCGCATGGCAGGGGACATGGGCCGTGCCGCACGATGTTGAGGGGCTGATGTCGCTGTTCGGCGGGGCGGAGCCGTTTGTGCAGAAGCTCCAGAAGATGCTCACCATGCCGCCCGAGTTCCACATCGGCACATATCCGTGTGAAGTGCACGAGATGACGGAGATGGCCGGTGTCGATTTCGGACAGTACGCCCACTGCAATCAGCCCGTGCATCACGTGCTGTATCTGTTCGCCGCCGCGGGCCGGCCGGATCTGACGCGCCACTACGTCCGTCGCGTCGTGGATGAGCTGTATCGCGCAACGCCCAACGGCTTGCCGGGGGATGAGGACAACGGCGAGATGAGCTCGTGGTATCTGCTGAGCTGCCTGGGGTTCTTCCCGCTGTGCCCGGGTAAACCCGAGTACGTGATCGGCTCGCCGCGTTTCGGCCGGGTGACGCTGCACCTGCCGGGCGGCAAGGATTTTGTGATCGAGGCGCATGGCCCCGTCGATGCGACGCCGCAGGTGGACGATGTCCGCCTCAACGGCCAGCCGCTGGCGTCGGTCTACCTCCCGCATGCCGCCGTCGCAGCCGGCGGGCGGCTTGAGTTCCAGATGCGCCAAGCGTGAGCTGCGAACAATCCTGACGACGCCAGCCTTGGCACCAGCCATGTCCAGGGAAGCAGAACCACACAGTGCGGGCGTCCCCCGCGTGCATCGTTGATCATAGCCTGCACGCGAGGGACGCCCGTGATACCAATCCTTCATATTTGCCGGCGGACGCCGCTACAGTTTGTCCTGCTGGTCATGCCATCTGTCGGCGACGCCGCATCAGCAGCAATCCGGCTGCGCCGATCGCCGTAACGCCCATCGGCTCGGGGACGACCACAAACTGCTCAAGCACATTGGCGCCGGCGTTGTTCATCTGCGTCGGCGCCTCGCCGACGATGTCGCCGTCGAATGTCAGCGGTCCAGCGAGGATCGTTCCCAGCGCATCACGCAAAACGATGTTGTCGAAAAGGATTTCCGATCGCTGATTGGCCCAGTCGGTTCCCACCAGGCGGAGATCGCCATCCTCCGGTTCGGCGCGGTCCGTGATCGTGAAAGTGATTGCCGTGCGATACCACGATCCGAGCACGGGCGGCTGATGCCAGCTTGAGTTGCCATACCCATGCAGGCGTGCGGCGCCGGAGCTGACCGCATCCACGACGCACAGGTCGATTTCGAAGACGTATGTGCCCTCGCCGAGCTTCGCCTTAATGCCCACTTCCCACTGCTCCGAGTCGCTGGGATTGCCTTCGTTGATCAGGTGAACGTAGTTGCCGGTCGGTCCTGCGATGGGGGTAAAGGTCGGCGGGTTGCTGATGACCGTCGCGCCCGGGGCGCTCGAAGCAGCCAGGGGACACAACGCACCTGCCGCCAGCAGGGCGACCCATGTGCGAGATGCGAGCATAGTTGTTTCCTCCAATGTGAGTCCCTCAGCCGGCGGACCGCAGACAGGGCCGCAGCAAGCCGAACAGGACATGCGCGAACTCTATCTGATTTTCCTTAATTTGACAATCGTCAAAAAATGGAAATTCATATCTATGATCTAATCCAATCGCGCTCCCTCGCCGCCCGCCGGCGTCGGATATGAGCAGCCAATTGGATGCAAGTGCCTGACAAGTATCGAGTTAAAGGACGGGAAGTCGCATGAACGTCGGTGCCAGCTACTATCCGGAGCTTGTAGATCCGCAGGAGTGGAGAAGCGATCTGGCTGCCGGACGGGAGTTGGGTTTGACGGTCCTGCGCTGTGGAGAATTCGCCTGGTCGACCTTCAGCCCCGAGCCGCAGCAGTGGTCAGCCGACTGGGCGCTGTCCTTCCTCGACCTGGCGCACGCGTACGGATACGAGGTCATCTGGTGCACACCGACGGCGACCCCACCCCCGTACGTCTTTGACCGCTGGCCGGATCTGACAGCCGTCAATACCTCCGGCCTGACCGTGCCCGTCGGCGTCCGCCGAAACTACTGCCCATCGCACAAGGGGTATCTGGAGCTGTGCGCGC
The DNA here is from genome assembly GCA_937904525.1 of uncultured Phycisphaerales bacterium. Taxonomy (GTDB): domain Bacteria; phylum Planctomycetota; class Phycisphaerae; order Tepidisphaerales; family Tepidisphaeraceae; genus CALEKX01. The sequence continues at coordinate 62,704 of CALEKX010000097.1, read as the reverse complement.
AGATCGCCGATCGGCTGGGGCGCGAGCTCGGTGCACATCCCGCGATCGTCGGCTGGCAGATTGACAACGAACTGGCCGGTGATGGTTTCACCTGCTGGTGTGAGCGATGCCGGCAGCGCTTCCAGCATTGGCTGGCCGAGCGATACGGTACCTTGCAGGAGCTCAACGCCGCCTGGCAGACGGGCTTTTGGAGCCAGCGCTACAGCGACTGGACGCAGGTGCCGTTGCCGGTCGGGCGATTCGGTAGCCATGCCCCGTCGCTGCGGCTGGATTACCGCCGCTGTCGCAGCGACATCTGGCTGAACTTCTACCGCCGACAGGCGGAGATCTTGCGGCGCCATGTGTCGCGTCCGGTCACAACCAACTTCTTCAACTACAGTTGGGACGTGCCGTTTGACCTGTGGACCTGGCGACCACACGTCGACGCGATCGGCATCAGCCATTACCTCGAGGACGACAACGCCAGCCACTTCCAGCTTGCGCTGATCGCCGGTATCGCGGGCAGCGACAAGCCGATCTGGGTGCTGGAACAGTCGCCTGGACGGCACGCGCTGGCCGATGCCGGCCCGGCGCATCGCCAGCGGCTGACCGATCACCTGCGCCGCTGTGCGGAAGTCGGCGTCGAGTATGCCATCTACTGGCATCTTCGCCGGCACGTCAGCGGCTGCGAGATGGATCATGGTGCGGTGCTCCGAGCCGATGGTCGTCCGGGCCGCATCGCCGCGCACGTAAAGCATGCCATCGCGGCGACGAAGCATCTCCCGCACGTCCAGCCGTCATCGGATGCGCCGCTGCTGGTCTTCTCCTTCGATCAATGCTGGGGCCAGGAAGCGCGCCCCACCTGGAACGGCCGCTGGAGCTACTGCGACGAGATGGAACGCCACTGGTACGGCGGGATGCGCGATGCCTTCGGCCACGTGCGGGCCGGCACGATCAGGGACATCGCAGCCGAGCAGGGCATTGTCGTCGCGCCGTTCCTGCAGGTCCGCGAAGCCGGCCTCGAGGCGGCGATCGATGAATGCCTGCGCAATGGCGGCACCTTCATCACGACTGCCGACGTCGGCCGGCTCGACGCCCAGGGCAACATCGCGCGAGCCGCGCCCCTCGACCTGCTGAGCCGATGGGTCGATCCGCCGCAGGTCGAACTGCTGCACATGGGGCAGGAGGATCGGCTGGAAGGCCGGATCGGCGAAACGGCGGTGACGGGGCGTTTGCTCTGGGCACTGCCGGAGACAGACGCTCAGATTGATGAGGGATCGACCATCGGAACGCTCGCGCATGGCGAGGATGCAAGTCCTGTCGCGTGGTGCGCGCGGGTCGAAGGCGGCGGGCGGCTGGTGGTGGTGTTCACGTCGCTGGATCGTGCCGGAGTGGCGGCGTTGCTGCGTGATCTGATGCGGGAGCGGGACTCGGACGGGCAGGACGGCGCTGACGAGGCCGTCACTGCTTCATCCCGCCTCCCATCGCGTTCTCGATGAACGACCGCTGGGCCAGGAAGAAGAAGAACGCCACCGGCAGCATCGTGAACGTCGATACAGCCATCATCAGGTGCCACTGTGTGCCGTGGATGCTGTGTGCGCTGGCGGCCATGAAATGCGTCAGGCCAAGACTCAGCGGGTACTTGGCTTCGTCGATCAGGTAGATCAGCGGGCCGAAGTAGTCGTTCCACGAGTGGATGAAGGCGAACACGCCTACCACCCACAGGATCGGCTTGCTCAGGGGGATGCCGATCGTCAGAAACGCGCGTATTTCCCCGCAGCCGTCAATCCGTGCGGCATTGAGCATGTCCTGCGGGATCGTCTCGAAGAACTGCTTGAGCAGAAAGATGAAGAAGGCGTTGGTCGCCAGCCACGCCGGCACGATCATTGGCCAGAACGTGTCGTACAAACCGACCGACAGGAACATCGAGAAGACCGGAATGGCTGTCACCTGCGCCGGCAGCATCATCGATGAGAGGCACAGCAGGAACAGCGGCAGATTCCAGCGGCTTGGGAACCGGGCAAAACCCCATGCGACGACCGCGCAACTGATGACCGTTCCCGCCACGCGCGCGAACGTCAGGATGAGCGTGTTGAGCAGGTATGTGCCGAATGGAAAGGTCGTGAATGCGTCGACGTAGTTGCGGAAGTTGAGCGTCTGCGGCAGGAAACGCGGCGGATCCGCCATCACCTCCGAAAACGTCTTGAGGCTGGTGCTGAGCATGATCGCCAGCGGCAGCAGCATCACGATGCTCAGTGCGATCAGCACCGCGTAACGCGTCACGCATGTGATTGACACGGATGGCTTCATCACCGTTCCTCAGAGAAAACCCAGTAGCGCCGCAGACGGAAGTTGATGAGTGTCAGTACGAGAATGATGACGAACAACACCCAGGCCATGGCTGATCCCATACCGACCTGCAGGTGGACGAACGAGCGTTCGTAGAGGTTGAGGACGTAGAAGTACGTTGCCCGTTCCGGGCCGCCGGGCCCGGGGCCGGCCTGGCCGAGCACGTACGCCAGATCGAAGATCTGCACCGCGCCGATGATCCCCATCACCAGGTTGAAGAACGTGACGGGGCTGAGGTACGGCAGCGTCACGCTGAAGAACTGCCGCACGCGGCTGGCGCCGTCGATCTGCGCGGCTTCGTAGAGGGCGGGCGGGATGTTCTTGAGTCCGGCGAGGAAGATAATCATCGGCCCGCCGAAACCCCACAGCGAGATCAGCACGATGCTCCACAGCGCCCACTGCGGGTCGTGCAGCCATCCCGGACCCTCGACCCCAAACCAGCCGAGGATGCGATTGAGCATTCCCCATCGCGGGTTCAGAAACCACGCCCACATGATGCCCGCCGCGGCGACCGGCAGGATGCTCGGCAGGTAGAAGATCGTCCGGAACACGCCCATGCCGGGCGTCGATCGGTTCAGCAGCAGCGCCGCCGCCAATGCGATGAGCAGCGTCAGCGGCACGGCGCAGGCTGTGTAGATGCCCGTGATCAGCAGCGAATGCCACACATCCGGGTCATCCCACATCAACGTGATGTAGTTGCTCAAGCCGACAAACCGCAGGGGATCGACGATGTTGTAGCGCGTGTGCGACCAATAGAAGCTGACCAGCATCGGCCCGAGGAACAGCAGCGCCGCGCCGACCAGCCACGGCAAGATGAACAGGAACAGGTATCGCGTTGAGCGTCGCGGATGATCCGCCACCGTGGCTGCCTGCTGACGCACCAGCCAGCGACAGCCGGCAAACAGCAGCGCCGCGATCACCGTGAGCTCGATCGCCACCCACCACCAGGGCGTTTGCGGTGGATCGCCAAAGCTCGTCAACACCGCGCGCATGCTCTGTTCGAACTGCAGGTGAGCGGTGTCCAGGCCGGTCGGGTCGGGATCGGAGACCAGCCGTTGCATATCACGGCTCACCGCTTCCGAGATGGGCAGGAAGTGCTGGTGCTTGGGCACCGAGCGGGCGAACTGCAGCGTCTGGATGACGGCTTCGCGGTTGCGCGGGGCGATGGTGCGCGTCTCTGGCGTGCCGGCGAGGAAGATTTCTTCTGTCACATCCTTCCGCACCGGCGGCAGGGCGGTGACAGCCAGCAGCTCGCCCGCCTCGCGGCTGGCCAGAAATGACAGTACGCGCCACGCGGCTTCGGGATGGCGGCTCTTTTTCCAGATGCCGAATCCGGCGACGGCGAACTCGCCTGTCGATGAGCCAGCCGGCCCGGCGGGGAGCGGGGCGACATCCCATTCGAAGTCGACATCGCGCCGCAGGAACTGCCAGTTGTAGACATGGCCGCCGTAGTCCATCGCATACCGGCCGCTCATGAATCCGCCGCTGGGCTCCTGCGTGCGAAGCGGCGCAGCGCGATCCTCGTGTACCAGCGCATGCAGCAGACGCACTGCGTCGTTGGTTTCTGGACGGCCGATCAGGATCGTCCCATCAGGCGTCATCAGGTCCGAGCCCGCCTGCCGCAGCAGGCCCAGCCACTCGACCCACCAGTGCAGCGTCATGCTCGTGCCCCAGATGTCGACCTGGCCGTCGGGGCCGCGTCGCGTCAGCAGGCGGGCGGCGCGGCGATAGTCTTCCCAGGTCCAGTCTGCCGATGGGGGATCGATCCCGGCTTCGCGAAACAGATCGACGCGGTAATACAGCAGCGGCACGTTGTAGAAGATGGGCAGCGTCTTGACCTCGCCCTCAAACGTGACGGCTTCGACGAGCTGCGGATGCAGATCGTCCAGCGAAATCGTCGGATCGGCTTCGAAGAATGGCCGGAGATCCAGCAGCTCGCGGCCGTAGTTGACGAGGTTGAAGTCAACGACGTTGACGATGTCCGGCAGCGCCTCAGCCGCTGTCAGCAGGTGCATCTTCTGGCTGATGTCGGTGGCGATGATGCGGAAGTGGATGTCGGGATTGCGCTCGTTGAAGCGCCGGGCGAGCTCCTGGAACTGGGCGAAGGCGGGCTTCTGCGGCCGGAGCATCAGCGTTACCTCGACCGGCTCAGCCTGCACCAGGTTTGCCACGAGCAGAAGTGCAAACAGCCAACCCCATAGCAGCGGAAGACGGTGACGCATCGTGGTGCCAAACCTCCCGAAAAGCAGCAGCGGCGGAGATCGGCTTGCGTCGAGTCCAGCCGCACGTCGGCCGAAGGTAGACATCTGATCGACAAAGTTCAACTATTTGAAGAAATATGTTTGAAATTGATGGGAAATTTTCAGATTTGAAGGTTAGATAATCGTGCCGATTTGGAGGGCTGTTTGTTACAATTGCAGGTGCTGTGACCAAACCATTGAACCAACGCACCATTGCCAATGAGCTGGGCTTGTCGGTCTCGACCGTTTCCAAAGCCCTGCGCAATCACCCTGCCATCAATCGCCAGACGCGGGCGCAGGTCATGGAAGTGGCCGCCCGCCTGGGATATCGCTCCGCTTCCCGGCGAGGCATCACGCGTTTCCGCTCTGCCCGGGGGGGGTATTTGTCCATCGGAATGTTCCTGCCGCTGAAGGTGGATCTCGAATACGGCCACCGCCTGCCGGTGCAGACGGTGCTGGCAGGGGTTAGCCAGGGGGCTGCGCGGCACGATGTGGCGCTCAATGTCCACTACGTGCCCGACGGCGACACGCGCCAGGATCTGCCGGCCGACCAGCAGCCGCCGAGCCTTCGCGCCGGCGAGCTGGCGGGGTTGCTGCTGGCGTATGACCTGTCGCGCCCGCTGGTGGCGCAACTGGCGAGCCTGCTGCCATGTGTCGTTCTGGGCGATGGTTACGGCGGGATCCCGGTCGACGTCGTCGCTGACGATGCCCACGACGCCATGCGCCAGATTGTCGAGCATCTCGTACAACTCGGCCATCGCAACATCGGTTTTGCGGGTGTGGATTCGCGGTTTGCCTGGTCTGCCCGGCGGCTGGGGGCATTCACTGCCGCGATGGCGGCAGCCGATCTGCGCGTCCCGCCGGAGAACATCCTGCCGTATGCGCTGTCGGATGAGGACACGCGCATGATCACGGGCGCCGTCGAGCGGACACGAGCGGGGGTGACCGCCTGGGTCTGCTCGCAGGACTGGATCGGCTATCGCCTCTACACCGGCCTGACACAGGCGGGGCTTCGCGTGCCGGAGGATGTTTCGATCACCGGCTACGATGCCCTCGCCGCGCCCGCTGACTGCAAGCCATTGACCTCGATCAGCCAGCCGCTGGATGCGATGGGATTCGCCGCTACGCGCCGCCTGATCGAGCGGCTGCGATATCCAGACGAGCCGCCCATCCGCGTGCAGCTTGCCTGCCGGCTCACCGTGCAAGCGACAACTGGCCCGGCAAAGGCGTGACGAGGGTGCCCTCAACCGGCCCGGTCTTCACTGGTCTGGCTGGTCGCTTTCGGTCGTGTTCACCCGCCGCTTACCCTCCAATTACTCGGTGTCTGGGATGACTTTGCAAGATGTGAGACCACTGCGTTTGGTTTGGTCCTAAATGGTCTATCTGCGGAAAAACCACAAAAATCGCTTGCATTGGCTATTTCTGGCTTGCATAATCCCTACCGGCGGAACGATGGGCCGGAGATTCTGGTCCAAATCGAACCAAACGAGGCCATCTCATGTCTCTCACGACAATCAAGGCGGTTCGAAGCGAAACTCCTCGCGCCCGTGCGTTACGCGCCCTGCGCGGTTTGATCGAAAGCGGGCAGCTCCCACCAGGAGAGGCCCTGCCCAGCGAACGGGCCCTGGCCAGCCAGCTCAGCGTCAGCCGTACCACCCTCCGCTGGGCGCTGTCCGCCCTCGCCGAGGAGGGGTTGATCGGCCAGGCCGGCGCCAAGACGCGCATCGCTGCCCGGCCGCCGGCGACCGTCCTGAGCGACGCCATCGTCGTGCTCAGCGATCGGCCGGTGCAGGTAGCGGACGACTACCACGATCCCGCCCTGATGGGCCTGTCGCAGGCCACGGTCCATGGCGCCCTGCAGAGCGTCACCGACTACGGCTACCACATCTTCCTGCTGCATCCGGGCAATCTGACGGATTCGGTGGTGCAGCGGGTGCTCGGCGGGCGGCCGCGCGGCGTCGTCTTCCCGTGGCTGCCGTTCAAGCAGTACGACCATCTGGTCCAGACGGTCCATCGCAGCGGTATGCCGGTGGTCGTCTACGGCGATCGCGAAGAACTGGAAGGCCTGGATCGGGTTTACACCGACCATGAACACGGTGCCTATCTGCTGACGCGCTGGCTGCTCGAACGCGGCCGCCGCCGCATCGCGTTCACCTGGAAAGATCCCAGCATCGACTACTGGTACACGTCACGCCGAGCCGGCTACGAACGCGCGATGCGCGAAGCGGGCCTCGAGCCGCTGCCTTCGGTGCTGTTCAAGAACTACAACGCCGCCACGCCGGAGTCAGCCGAGGCCTTCGAAATGCAGGCGCGCTCCCTCGTCGCACATCTGGTGGATCGCCTGATCTGCCCCGAGCCGATCGACGCGATCCTCGTTCCCTCGGACGGTAACGCCTACGCCGTCGCGGCAGCCTGCAGGCTTTGCGGGCGCGTGCCGGGCGAGGATGTGCTCATCGCGGGATACGACAACTACTGGGATCAATGCCCCGAGCGTCAGTACGAGCCGAGCATCCCAGCCGTAACGATCGATAAACGCAACTTCGAAATGGGTCAGTCTCTGGTGGCGCTGCTGGAGGATCGCATCGCAGGCCGCCTGGAGGATCAACCGGTTTGCCGGCTGGTTCAGCCATACCTGGTCGTCCCGGGAAGCTGATACCGGCACCTGAACCGGGCCCTTGGATCGACACCACATCTCTTCACTCGTTCGGAGGTCTGGATATGTTCACGCAACACACGCACGTCTTGTCGGACCAGTGCAGCGGGCTCAACCTGACTGCCACCGCGATATCCACAGGTCGCCCGCAGTCCGAACCGATCGACCGCGAACGGTCTTGCGGTGATCACGCATCAAGTCATCGTCGGCGGGGGTTTACGCTGGTGGAATTGCTGGTAGTCATCGGCATCATTGCGTTGCTGGTCTCGATCCTCCTGCCGGCACTGAACAAGGCGCGCGATGCCGCCACGATTACATCCTGCCTGTCCAACATGCGTCAGCTCGGCACGGCCATGCAGATGTATGCCAGCGACTGGCGCGGCTTCTGCCCGGGCAACTACGGCCCGGTGTACAAGGATGCGGACAAGAAGGTCGGCGACACGTACACGTGGGTGACGTGGAACGCTACTTACCGACGAAAGATTGCCGAGCCGGACGTCTGGGAGTCGGTCCGAGTCGGCTTGGGCTGCCTCTGGCCCTACCTCAAGTCTGCGCAGGTCTATTACTGTCCGTCGCCTCACTACGGCCGGGACTTCTTCAACAACAGGCAGGTCTTCAACGACCAGCGCAAGATCGAATGGGAGACGCTGATGGACGGCCCCAGCCCGTCGGCTGATCTGCGCACCGGCTACTACTATCGCTCGGGGCTTTACCATCGCGACCAGAACTGGAAAGATCGTGGAAGCCTGAGTTTCAAGCTTGCGGAGAACGCGCGCTGGGAACGGATCATGATCCTCGATTTCCAGGAGGCCGGGTGGCCTGGTCCTCAGAAACCGCATGACAAGAAGGTCAACGCGTACTTCTACGCCGGACATGCGCTCACGTTGGATGACTCCGATGAACTGATCTTCAACACGCGCCACGACTCAGATCCAAGTAAGTTCCTGAGGGCAGAAGACAGGGCACGTGGTACCCAGTCGAAGAAGAAGTAGCACGAATTCAGTTCGTCCATCCCACAAGACGCCTGGAGACGCACCTACGATGCGACGCTTGACGCTCCACGTGCTGCTGACGGTCTGCGCCGTATGGGCCGTAACCTCCGCGCAGGCACGCGGCGATGCCCTGACACAGGCGGCACCTCAGGCGCTGGTGGTTGTGGGGCAGTCCGCCACGCCGACCGAGCGCCAGGCTGCGGAGAAGCTGGCAGCCCATCTCCGCAGCCATGGCGGTCCGGTGGACAATCTCGTTACCGACGAGGCGATCAACCGCGACCTTGAGCGGGCAGCGTCGCATCATCTGCTGGTCGTCGGTCGCGAGGAGAGCAACCGCGTGTTGCAGCGCGTACTCAGCCATTGGGTGCTCAATCGCGACTGGTACTACCGCGATCGCGAACCCTACGAGGCCTACATGCCGACGACCGGCTATCACGCAGCCGGTTACGGCACCTTCCACCAGGGTGACGTCGGCTACATCGAGTGGGATCGCAATCCCTACTACCACTACGCCAGCAACCTGCCGACCGATCAGCGCAACTCCGAAAGCCGGCCGATCGAGCTTCCCTATCGCCAGATCGTCCGCCTGACGGGCAACTCGCCGCAGGGCGTGAGCCTGGCGGTCGATGCGGCCATCCAGCAGTCGGTCCTCACCGGCGTGATCCCCGCTGGCGGCCGTCTGCCCGGGCCGATGACGCTCTGGAGCATCGACACCGATCACTATGCGCCGCCCGAAGCAGCCCCCGGATGGATTCCCAGGGATGAGCTACGGCGCGGCGAACGTGTCGTGCGCTTCGCCGGCTGGCATATCGCCGATTCGATGACGTATGCCGGCTTCGAAGAAGTCACCGGCATCGCCGCCAACCGCATCTGGCGAGCCAAATACCAGACCGAGCGAAACTGGGACTACCCGCCCCATGCCGTCATCGACCCGGCCCATCCGATGACGCGCAGCCCGCTTTTCGAAGCCACGATGGCGCGCCGCGCCTCGGGCAACGAACTGCTGGTCGTCGAACTTGCCGACGCGCAGAAGGCCCGGCAGGCTGCCTCAGCCGCAGAGAAGTCGCTCAGCGACAAGAAGCCGTCGCACACCCCCTGGCAGGATCGCACGATCGGCGGCCTGCACTGGCGGCGATCCCGCTACGACGTGCACATCACCACGCACGGGCCATACCTCATCATGGAGAGTTTCGGCAGCGAGCATGATGACCTGATCCTCGAGCAGTTGGCGCGGAACCTCGCAGGGAGTGGGCAGTGATGAAGCAATGGGTGGCGTGGATCCTTGCGGTGTGTTGTGTGGCGCTGCTGGCGCCGCAGGCGATGGCACGAGCACCGCGCGTTCCCGGACAGCGCGTGCTGCTCGTTGGGATCAAGCAGCCGCTCGATGAAGCGCTGCAGGCGGCTGGCTATGAGGTTGAAGCCATCGACCGTGACGCACTCCCAGCCGATGCGGCCGCATTGGCGTCGCGCTGCACGATCCTGATCATCCAAATGGATCGCCTGCCCGAGGCCAAAGGCCGCGCGATCGAATCGTTCGTGCGCGGCGGTGGGGGACTTTGGATCATCGCCGGCGACGACTGGTCGCGACATGGGGGATCATGGCTGGATCAGCTTTCGCCGGGAATCGGCCTGGATGGGACGCGGCAACTGGTCGTCCGTGCCCGCGCAGTGCAAGGAACACCGATGGAGCGCGTCGGCGTCGAGACCATGCCCACGCTGAGGGCAGCCGGCGATGCGTCGCTGCCGTCGGCGGGCCGGTATGGACTGATGAACGGCCTTTCGACGTGGTACTTCTCCAAGCCGCTGTGGCATGACGAGTGGGCGGAATGGGTTGTCACCGCGCCACCGCAGGAGATGGCGCTGCTGTCGGTTGCGCGCTATGGCGCGGGTCGGACGGCACTGTGGACCGGCGGCCGCTTCAACGAGCCGCAGTTCAAGGAATGGAGTCGCATGCCCGCGTTTGTCGCCGCGGTCATGCAGTACCTGGGGCCGCGGCAGCGCGTGCAGGTCACGCCCGATCGGCTGGTACAGGTGCGGGGCTACGCGCCGCCGACATGGTGGGCCGATCCGCTGGCGCGCGGGCTGGCGGCGATGGGGCAAAAGGCGACGATCAGCGACTTTAACCGCCCGCCTGAGGCGCTGCTGGAGGCGGGTTTCACGCCCACCGATCAGCCGGCTGAGCGGGTGATCCTCTTCGGCTCAGCCGCCAATGAGACGCCGGGCCATGCGCAGATCATCGTGCGTGCCCCAGCCCTCGCGAACAAACCAGCCGCCTCCACCTTCGATGCCGGCAAGCTGTCGGTACGCCCTGTGCAACAGGTCGCATTTGGCCGGGCGCCGGTCAAGCTGCCGCATCGCATCAGGATCGGCGAGGAGCGCCTGCCAGCCTTGGCGCGCACGCCGGCCCCGCGCGTCGATCTGCCGTCGTCGTGGCGCATGGCGTTCACGCACGATCCCGACAGCGACGCCGATCTACAGCAGCGGTGGTTCGCGCCGGATTTCGACGACAGTGCCTGGGAGAGCGGCCAGCTCGGCCGGATGGAGACGAAAGTCTTCGGTTATGCGATGGGATATGACGGCGCGATCTGGTATCGCGCCCGCGTTCGCATCCCATCCGACGCGGTTCGTCCGGGCTGCGTGCTTCGCATCGCAGCCGAGGCGCACCAGGTGGCGCTCTGGTCCGACGGCAAGCCGATTGCCTCCGCCCCCAAGCAACTCGTCATCCCGCTGGTCGAGCTGGGCGCGGGCGAGCATCTGCTGGCCATCCGCACCTATGGCGAGCTGCGGCGAAACTACGGCGTCACGAGCGCGCGTGTCGAATCGCTGCCGCTGATGTGGCGGGCCGATCCCCAGCGGCGCGGCTGGGCGGAGCACTGGTACGCGGCCCAGGCCCGCGAGCCGGACTGGACGCCTGTCGGCCTGAACTTCTCGAATGATCCGGTTGCCTTCGGCTCGCTCGAGGGATGGGTGAAGGTGCCGATCGACGTGCCAGCCAATGCGCGCCCATCGATCGTGTCGATCCAGGTCGCGCTCAACACCGAAACACAGCTCTTCATCAACGGCCGCCTATACGACCATCGCAGCCATGAGCGCACGTCGATGTACCGCGTGCCGTCCACCGAACTGCGGCCCGGCCGCAACGACCTGACGTTGTGGATGCGTTGCACCGACCGGCAGGTGCGCCTGGTTAACGTGACGGTGACCCCCGTCGAGCCGCTGGTGTATGCAGCCTTGGTGGAGTCGCCTGTCGATGGCGCCAGCCTCGTGGCGACGGCCAGCTACAAGGCCCTCCGGCAGGAGCGCATGCCGCCCGAAGCGATCATCCTCGTCAACGGTCAGGTCGCCGGCGGGCTGGCGTCCTGCAGCGAAGACCGCGTCACACTGGTCGCTCCCGGCGCCTTGCGCCGCGGGAACAACCGCGTTGAGGTCCGCCTGACGGCGATGCCGGACGAGGAGGTCGGCTTGCATTCGCTGGGCGTGGTCGATGCCTGGCCGGCGGGCATGCCACGGCCGATCGGGTTTTGGGAACGCGCGCCGCGGCAGGGGATCTCACCGCAGGCGCCGCCCGCCTCGGCTCGATGGGAGCCGGTGCAATATGTGCACCTGCGTGATCGCGAACGCCCATGGGTGATGTCGCCGACCCCGGACATCGGCGATCCGGGCTATTTCTACCGCACGACGCTGCGCGTACAGGCTGGCGAGTTGGATCGCCCCTGGACGCTGGAGCTGCGCGGGCCTGGGATCAAGCGGATCTATGTCAACGGCACGCCGATCGACCCGCATGAGGAGTTTTTCTACCCCCTGAACCGGGCGCTCAAAGCCGGCGACAACGTCATCACGTTTGCCGTCGACCCGTCCACGTTCCGCGGTCTGAACGTGCGTCTTCCGGAGGGCAATGACCGCTATGTCTACCCGCCGATCGTCCATCACGATCGCGCGCCGCTGGAGCCAGCCGATCCGGCGATGGGAGCCTATGCGCTGAACCGGCTGTTCACGGTCACGGACCTGCCGAGATCGTCGGGCCGAACGCGCGTGCTGATGCGATGGGCGCATGGCGCACCGGCGATCACCCTCAGCGAAGCCAATGGCAAGCTGGAGATCCAGTGTGCGCCGGGTCTGTTCGATGATGTGTTGCCAGCGCCGTACATGGCCAGCCGTTTCAAGGAAAACGGCAGCCGCTTCACCATCGAGTACGACTACATCCGCCGACTCGAGCGCGATGGATTCCTGTTGGAGAAGGTCGAGCAGCTTCTGCCCGCGCTGCTGAATGTGGCGGAGGGCGGCGCCGTCTTTACGGGCATCGAGCCGGGGACGGGATCGGTCCGGCTGGATGTAGCGCCCAGCCACCTGAATGGCACGATCGTCGCCTGGCGGCTGCTGGATTGGGAAGGATTGGTGCTCGCGTCGGGGACCACGGCGCCGCAGCGCATCGGCACCAGTGGCGGCGGGGTCACGATCGAGCTGCCCGACCTGCTCGCGGCTGACGCACCGGCGAAATCGTCGTTGGGCGCGGTCTATCGCGTGCGCGCGGCGCTGCTGAGTGCCGACAGGCGCCGGGTGCTGGGATGGATCGAGCGCATCGTGCCGGTTCAGCCGGACGTCCAGGTGGCTGTGCGGCTGAATGAGAAGATCGCCAGCCTCAACGAAACGACAGCCGAAGTGGCCTATCAGGTGCTGCATCGCTCGATCGATCAGCTCGTGGAGCGGAATGTCTACCTGCCGGGAGAGAAGGCGACCGCGACAATCTTCCTGACCAATCGTGGCACACAGACGCGAGAACTGCGCGTGCGCGCAGCGGCTCGGGGCGCGCTCGACGGGAAGGAAGCGACCCTGGATCGCTCGATCCGTCTGTTGCCGGGTGAGCAGCAGCGGCTGGAGCTGTCGATCGACGTGGGCGATTGCGAGCAGCCGTGGCGTGTCGAGGCAGAGGTTGAAGGGGCCGATCGGCCGGCTGTGGATGCCAGGGCGTTCGTCGTTGCCAAACCGCGAGGGCAGATCACGCCATTTGTCGAGGCGCACCAGGATCTGCGCAACACAGGTGGCTACATGTGGCAGATGACGCAGCACGCGTTCCCGATCGAGCATCGCCTCGGCACCGATGCCAAGCCGGTTCCCGACGGCAAGGAGTGGTGGACGCGAGTCCGTCACGGCGGCGACGGCAACTGGCTCGTGGCCCAGGGCATCCATCGCGGCAATGGCGATGGCGACCAGCGCGGTTTGATGTGGGGGCCGTTCTACGATCAACCGCGTGGCGAGATCATGGACAGCTACGGCTGGTTCCCCAACGGCCAGAGCATCCGCCAATGGTGGCTGCCGTACGCAGTGCGCGAGCCGCTGCGGCAGTACGGCCGGCAGTCGGTGGTGCTGGATCTGTCGGACTGGTGGCAGAACGATGCGGGCTATCCGTATGACAGCTTCCAGACCTTCGAGATGTTCCAGCACTGGCTGAAGGCGCACGAGGGCCAGACGATCGCCGGGACGAAGATCGAATCGCCCGATCTGACGCAGGCGCGAACGCTTCGCCAGGTGCAGCAGCTTGTCGATCGGCGATATCGGCGCGTTTTCAACTACTTCCATGCTGAGGGGCTGGCCCGCACGGCCCAGTACACGCTTGAAGGGTTCCGTGAAGTCACCGGGCCTGAAACGATCCAGCGCGGGCAGGGGGCATTTGCGCATAAGTTGCCATCGGTGGTGGGCGGCAGTGATCTGGCGCCGATCTGGACGGGAGCGGAGGGCCTGGGATCGCTGGATGCCGACAATCATGCGTTTGCCGGCGACTGGCAGTATGCCCTGGAAGCTGCGACGTTCCGAGCGTGGGGCAAGCATGTGAAGCTGATCACGCACTGGGAGTTTCCCCAGCGGTATCACCGCATTCACAGCTCAGCCGTGGCGAACATCCCGCTTGGCCCGGCAGCCTGGCAACGGCGGCAGCTCGATTCGCGATGGCTGGTGTGCGCGTTTGATGGGCAATTCGAGCGTGTGCTCAACCTGACGCACAACTCGGTACACGCCAGCCATGCCCATGACCTGTTCCTGAGCGCCTATCTGCCGGCGCACTGGCAGATCAATGACCAGCTCTCGGCCCTGGCGATGACGGTGGCGCCGGATCAGCCGCTATCGCCGCTGCTGGTGGTGGGGGAGAGTGACCTGCAATGGACGGACTACTACGGCGGTCTGGGCAAGCTGCGTGATGCCGGGTTACGACTGGGCGGAACGATCGGCATCCGCGAGCTCGATGCCATGCCGGCTGAGCGCATCCCCGGGCTGGTCTGGCTCCCAGCCAGCCATGTCGACGGCAAGTACGTGGCTGCGATCGTGCGCAAGCTGGAAGCCGGCGTACCGGTGATGATCGTCGGCCGCCTGCCGCAGACCGTCGGCGACGGGCCGGACCTGGCGCAGGTGCTCAAGCTGCAGCGGGCGTCCGAAGGCAATCGTGTCCAGCTTGAGCAGGCCGCCGTCGGCGAAGCCCGCGCCTGGCCGGAGGCTGATCGCGTGACGTCGCAGCAGGGCGGGCCGATCGGCGTGGCGCTGTTCGAGCCCTCGGTCATGGCGCCCGGTCGTGGGGACGCATCGCCCGTTCAGCCGCTGGTCGTTCGCGGCGACCGCATGGCCAGCGGATGGGGGCGCGATCCGCGGATGAAGGTCGTCATTCACGCGCTGCCGCCCGGGCTGAACAACCCGGACGACGCAGCCGTGCGGCGCGTCAGCATCGCAGCCTTTCATCGGCTTTGCGATATGCCGGTCGACTGGGATCCAGCCGCCAGCGGCTACGCCATCCGCGGCATGGACGGCCGGACGTACATCGTCGTGCAGAACATGACCAACCGCCCGAGGACGTGCACCGTGATGGTGCGTCAACCTGTGACTGCGGCTGCTGACTTGCTGACCGGCCGCGCGCTGCAGTTAGACCGCAGCGCCCGTGGCGGCGTGGAGATCCGTTGCCCGCTACCGGCTGAGGGGGCGACCGTGTTGGTGCTGTCGGGTTCCTGACTCCAGGCGGACAAGATATTTCCTTATTTTGAAATGTATTTCACAACATCGATTCAAATTTAAGTTGCACACGAGTTGCCACGGCAGTATCCTGCTGATTCAGCTACGCTTTCCATCAACCCTTCAGGGGCAGACCCATGCGCTCCATCCATCGTTGCTGGTTCCTGATTTCGGCCATCTTCGTTGTCAGTGCCTGTGTGACGCTTCCCGCCCATGCCTGGGAGAAGACGTTTGAGCTGAAGGAGTACCTCAAGCTCTGCGACTTTCCGGATCAGGTGATCAGCTACGAGGTGGACTTCACGGATGCGAAAGTCCGCCCGGAGGACCTGGTGTTGCGCAACAGCGACGGGCAGGTCGTGCCGCATCAGCTCACGGACGTGCAGCTCGCGGAGGATGGCAGGCTGGCCAGCGCCCGAGTGCTTCTGCGGACGGATCTGCCGCGCGGCGGGACGCGCAAGTTCATGCTCACGACGCGGGGCGATGCGCAGGTGAGCGCATTCGCGCCGGCTGGGGTGGTTGAGCCGGAGGGCGACGATCGAGCCGTGCTGCGTGTCAATCGGCAGGCTGTGCGTGTGCCATATGGGACGCATGACTACGGCGAAGGCCGCCCGGCAGCCGAAGTACCGGCGCCAATCCTCGGGGTCGCTGATGGCCAGGGTCATTGGGTAGGCGCGGGCGCGTTCGAAACGCCCGGCGAAGCACGCGTGATCAAGCTGGAAGCCGGGCTGATAGAAAACGGCCCCCTCATGGCTCGCTATCAGATCCGCTATGCGTTCAACAACGACCGCAGCTATCGCGTCGAACTGACGCTCTATCACGATGACGCGTTCGTGAGCGTCAGCGAGTTTTACGACGGTTTCAGTGTCGAGGACCCGGTGCGGTTGCGTTTCTCGCTGGTGCCGGGGCTAGACCCGGATCATCGCCTGGCGCTGGGCAACGGCGGCTATGAAAAGCACAGCGGCGAGTTCGGGCGCGAGGTCCGCACGGAGCGGCACCGCTACGGCAAGCTGCCGTTCGAATTGGGCCTGTACTCGCCCAACTCGAACGAGGTCGTGCGCGCCGCCACGCTGTATCGCGCCCAGGGCGACTGTGCATTGCTGCTTGCCGTGCACAGCCTGCCGCAATGGGAGGTAAGCAAGCGGCACATCTGGAACTCCTACGGCGAGCCGGCGCACCTGCACCTGTATCAGACGGATGACGACAAGTACATGCGAACGACGCTCGCCGGCCGCCAGCGTCACTGGGCGATCGGCGTGATCCCGCGGCAGGAACTGGTCGTCAACCAGATCAGCGCGAAGGAGGTTCGTTCCTACCCTGTCGGAGCCGACATCAAGGAGGTCTACTCGCGTCGCCGCCACGGGGGTCCGGAAATCCGCCTGCTGCAGCGGCTAAATGACTTCTCGCTGGATCGCTACAAGGACCTGGTCTTCGAGTGGGATGAAGATCTGTCGCACGACTACACCATCGATGGCCGCGACGAGAGCCTCCCGCTGAAGATGACCTATGAGGGGTTCATCCGCGAGTTCTTCGGCCACTACGGCCTGCTGGCGGATCTGTTCTGGGACAACTCCGGCGACCTGGGCGGCAATCACTGGGGCTGGGCCAATGAGTGGATCTATCCCGCGTACCTCAAGAGCCGAAAGGACTGGACGCCCGAACAGCGGCAGCACGCCCGGGCGCTGCTGGTCTTCCGTGTCCATCTGCAGGACATGGATATCGCCATGCCGCATCAGTCGATGATGTCGGGGCATCCCAACTTCGTCGTCACGATGAAGCAGGGGTATGCCATCGCGGCGGCGACGTTCCCGAAGCATCCGCACGCTCAGCGATGGAAGGATGAGTTCCTTCGCTTCTGGGACGAGTTCCTGACGCTGTTTGTGCGTCCGGGCGATCCGACGACCAACGCATTGCCCGGGCGGTGGACGGAGAACGTCACCTGCTACAACTTCGCGAGCATGGAGTCCTGCAATAATGCGGCCCAGTCGCTGTTCGTTTTCGACGGGACGCGGCTGTTCGCCCATCCGATCGCGCAGCAGTGGCTGAACTGGAACATGCACACGCTCGTGCCGTTCTACGAGGGCAACGGGCGCATCGTGCCGCCGCAGGGGGCGCATGCCCGTCTGTTCGAGGTGGAGCCCGGTGGACGCTGGCACACCAAGCTGAACGCCATCGCCCGCCTGGAGGCGTCGCAGGGCAGCGAGATCGGCCAGTACCTGCTGTGGTGCACCAGCGGCGGCCGCGAAGGCAAGCAGCCGCAGCTCGAGTCGCAGGTGTTCCAGGATTACGGCGCGGTGCTTCGCTATGACTTCGGCGGTCCGAACGAGGCGTATCTCAACGTCCAGGAGCTGTTCGGCCGCGGATATCGCTGGAACACGCGGGCCAATGGCAGTCTGTATTACGCCGCCAAGGGGCGTCGACTGAGCTGGAACGCCATGGAAACCAGCGGCGACCAGTACGACCAGGATCAATTGCCGCTGTTCAACATCAACGGCCAGTCGCTGGGCGCGCGGGCGGAGCGCAATGTGCTCTACAACTTCGACGCAGCTCAGTACTACCTGGCGCAGGGCGACAACCCGCAGTACACCGGGCGCGGCGTGATGATGGTGCGCGATGACTTCATCGCGGTTTACGATCACGTCGTCGACGGCGCCGAGGGCAAGTTCCAGTGGGTCAATGAATCCAGCGGCCTGAGGGCTGAATACTTCAATGATCCGGAGTTCAAGCAGCTCGTGGCCAGCCGGATTTCGGATCTGCGCTTCCCCATCGCGCACAACTGGGATGCCGGTACGCCGCATCCGGCGGTGACATCCGATGCGTTCTCGGTCCGCTGGACCGGATTGCTCCAGCCGCGCCAGGCGGACACGGTGACGATCGCGATGCGGGCACGCAATGCCGGCCGCAAGCTCGGTCGCAACGACCGCGGACGGCTGTGGCTGGACGATCAGCTTGTGCTCGACTCGGCTGAGAAGGAAGAGGTGACGATCACGCTGGAAGCGCGGCCGTACCGCTTCCGTTGCGAGTACACGCATGGCGGTGGCGACGATGCAGCCATGCACCTGATCTGGCAGGGGCCGAAGACGCACCTGGATCCGCTGCAGGCCGTGCACTTCCGCTATCTCCAGCCGATGCCGCAGATCGTGCCGGTGAAGGCCGGTCCGGGCGACAACCTGCACATCGTCTCGGCTGAGGCGCTGTCCGTCGTCAAGCAGCCGTGGGGGGCGCAGGTCGGCGAAGATCAGTTTGTCTTCATGGCGGGCAAGCCGGTGGAGGTCGAGCAGGGTCCCGCAGCCTTTCGTGGCACGGTCGGCTATGCCCGACCGGGCGAGCTGTACTTGTTCGAGGGCGACCGGATTCGCCTGGGCGATCTGGCGCTGTCCCGCAACGGCGGTGAGTTTGGCGTGAGCGTACGCGTGGACGCGTCGGGCAAAGTCAGCGGACGCATCGCTGGTCGCGAAGGCGGGCGCGTTGAGATCACGCTGCCGCAGGCTGTGCCGGCCGGCGCACGCGTCTTCGTTGGCGGCGAAGCGGTCGCTGCCGACATCCGGGGGCAGACCGTCAGCTTTGACGTGGCGATCGGCGCTGCCGATGGATATCGCGTCTGGGAACTGAAGTAGCATCGAGCAACTTGAGGAGCCTTGCATGACCAGCCGTGTCATCAGCCGTGGCTGTATCCTTCTGGCGATGGGCGCATGCCTGAGCGGTGCGATGCCAGCCATGGGCCAGCAGGAGCTGAGCGAAGAGATTCACCTACGCCTGGCGCGGATCGGCACATGGGACGGGCAGACCGAATGGGCTGAGCTGGAGGAGCCGTACGAGGACGTTCGGCAGCGCGAGGTGCCGTTCGGTCAGCGGTCGTACGTGCTGGCGCCTTGGCGTGCGTACATGGATACGCGTCCGGCGTCGTCGTACCTCGACGCGGTGGGGATGGTGTTCAACGGCGTCACGCCGCAGGAAGCGCCGGTGACGGCGAAGGTGATGGCGGCTGCGGGCGTGCGTTCGGCGCGCATGGAGATCGGCTGGTCGAGCCTCGACTACGATGATGAAAGCAAGTTCACCAACGAGGCGGGCGTGCGGGCGCGCCTGGCGGCGCTGCGGGAAGCGGGCATTCGGCCGCTGATCCTGCTCAACGGCAACTCGAAGCTGCCCGTGCCGACGCGCGTGCTGAGCGTGCGGTTGATGCGTGATGCCGCTGTGGGGCAGCGGGAGATCTTCATCCACCCCGATGATCTGACGGACATCGAACCACATCGCACCGGCCTGACGCAGCAGGCCTATCAGAACGCGTTTCCGCTGATCGTGTCGATGGATTCAGCCAGCGGGCGGTGCGAACTGTCGGCGCCGCTGCGCAAGCCGGTGGAAGCCGGCCGGCTGACGCTCTTCCGGCTGAAGTATGCGCCTTTCGGCGGAACCGTCTTCGAAGATGGCACACCCAATCCCGCTGCCGAGGAAACGGTCCAGGGTTGGCTGCGCTATGTGCGCACCATCACCACGATGGCGCGTGACGTGCTGGGGACCGAGGGCAAGCCGGATGCCGGATTCGACCTGGAGGTGTGGAACGAATACAGCTTCGGCAGCCAGTTCCTCGATCAGCGGCACTACTATGACCCGCCGCTGAAGTTTGCCGAGCCGCTGCGCTATGTCGGCCACGGGCGTGAGCAGAAGGGCGTCGAAGTGCTGCTGCCGCTGACGGTCGACTTCGTCCGCGATCCAGCCAACGGCCTGCCGGGCGTGAACGTCGTCAGCGGGTTTGCGAATCAGCGTCCGCGCGACAGCGGCACCGACCGCTGGCCGGGGCAGCTCGGCTTCAGCCGGCACTACTACACCGGCCTGGAGCGAAACGATGCAGATGTCATCCGTCCCGGCCGTGAGCCGGGCAAGGCGGATCAGCCGCTGGTCGACGGCCTGCTTCGCAGCCGAAAGCCCGAGCCGAGCCTCATCCCCATCCATCGGATGGGCATGGCTGAGTCGTGGCACTACGCGTACCGCACGGAGTTCATGACGCGCGATATCCAGCCGTTCCAGAGCCCGTGGCGCGGACACGGCCGCTTCACCCATCCCGGCGACGGCAAGCCGTCAGCCGTCTGGATGACGGAATTCAACACCTACCGCGGCCCATGGTCCAACTACCTCATCAAAACACATGGGATCGCAAAGGACGATCCACGCCTCGTGAAGTTGATGCATCAGGTCGCCGCAAAGGCGATGCTGCGCGCGTCGGTGTTTCAGACACACAAGGGCGTGAATCTCATCCATTACTTCAACGCCAAGGATTCGGACCTGACGTTCGGCATCCTGCCGGAGGCATGGTTTGATCTGCTGGCGACGGAAGGTTTTGCGCTGACGGACAGAGTGCAGGCCGCACGCGGAGTGCAGATCGAGCTGCTGGAGCGGATGACGACGTTCATGCGTCAGGGCGAAGCGATCGATGAGCCGCGGCCATTGGAGGTGCGGCGGCTTCGCGAGCATCAGCCGAGGCTGGTGTTCGAAGGGGATGGGACAGAGGCATTTCCCAATCGATATCACCGCCATGACTTCGCGTGTCTGCCGTATCAGTTCGCAGCCGATCGGTTTGCCGTCGGCTACTACGTCGTCACACGCGACATGGTGCATACCTGGGATCCGCAGCGGGATATCCTTGACTTCACTCGCTATCTCATGCCGGATCAGACGTTTGAGGTGACGCTGGGGAACGTGCGCGGTGCAGGGGCGCGGCTGTGGATCTGGGATCCGTTACTGGATCAGCGGTTGGAGGCAGAAGTTGTCGATGCCGGGCAGTCGCATCTGACGGTTCGGATACCGACGACGGACTATCCTCGCTTCCTGATGATCGAGGAGGCGCAAGCCGGGCCGCTCGTGGTCGAGCCGCAGCTTGCGATGCAGGCGGACGGATCGGCTGAGCTGCGGTTTACGACGAGCGTCGCGGGAGAGGCGCGCGTGACATGGGGGCCGTTCCCGGATCGTGTTGGCGAGGGCGAGCAGGCGCTGCCCGCGGGGACAACCCACGTGGTGCGGATCCCGGACTTCAGGCAGGGGACGGCCGTGCGGGTTGAGGTTTCAGCGAATGGGCTGAAGGCCCGCTGGCCGCGATGGGACGAAGATGTGGCTGGTGTGCGGTGGGATGGCGTGAAGATCGCCCCGGCCCAGTGGGGCGATGCGCCGGCTCTGTCGCTGCCCGCCTTGCCAGCCGCGCGACGGGCAAGTGATTTCACGTCGACGCTGCCCAATGGGCTGAGTTGGGAACAACAGGGTGAAGCCGACCGTCGGTTGGTCCTGCCGGTGGGAGATCGACAGGTGATTGTGACGCTTCGGCTGCATCGCGGGCCGGTCAATCCGATCACGCCTGCGCTGCCGGAACTGACCAGCCTCGACGAGCACAGGGCCGAGGCGGTCACCTGGGGCGGGCTGGATGGTCTGCGGGTGCACCTGCATCTGGCAGCCGTCGCCCGGCCGGGGCTGCAGCATCCGCGCCATGAGGTCTACTTGGCAGCGCATCGCGACGGCATCGTCGCCCTGAGCTTCCAGGGCGATGAGCGGACGATGCGCGAGACGGAGACCGTCCGCGCAGCCATTGTTCACGGCGTGCGGTTCCAGATTGATCAGGCTGGGCGATGAGCGAGCGGCGAGTCCCGGTCTCTTCGGCTAGGTTGCCGATCGAGGGAACAGCTCGCGGGCCACATCGCAGCGATCGGTGGTGATACCGTCGATGCCCATGGCGGCAGCGCCGCGCCAGCTCAGCTCGCTGTTGAGCGTATAGATCCAGATGCCCCAACCCTCGGCATGGAGCTGGTCGACGTCGCTTTTTGTCAGCGAGTCGCTCCAGTGGATGGCTGAGGCGCCAGTTGCGCGAAGCCGGTTCACGCCGGCTGAGCCGTTCAGCGCGCCGCCGCCAAGCGCGGCCACCGTAACCTGCGGCGCCAGATCATGAACCACTTTCACATACTCCAGGTCGAACGACTGCACGATGACGCGGTCGATCGCCCCATGTCGCTTGAGGACGTCCAGCGTCTGCTCCGGCGAGCCGGACTTGCGCTCGATCAGCAGGATCGTGTCGCGGCAGGTGTCGAGGGCTTCATCGAGGGTGGCGATGCGCGTGCCTTTGAAGCGGGCGTCCTTCCAGGCGCCCAAGTCCAGCTCGCGAAGTTGCGCCAGCGTGAACTTTTCGATGGGGCGGTCCGCGATGTCGGCAGGCGCATCCGGGCCGAGATAGCGCCGCAGGGTGTGGTCATGCACGCAGACCAGATGCCCGTCGGCGGTCTCATGGAAATCCAGCTCGATCATGTCCGGGCCAGCCTTGCGGGCGGCGTCGAACGAGATGAGCGTGTTTTCAGGATAGAGCGATGACAGCCCGCGATGGGCGATGACAAGCGGTCTATCCGCCTGGATCGACGACAACTGCTCGACACGTTGGCGGCTCAAGGGGCATCTCCGATGGTATGGCCCGGTTTTGCTTCTGCGAGCCAGGCTTATCGCTCATTGACACCGCTGATGTCCTTGAGGCGGATGACCGGCTCGACGGGTTTGAAATCCCGCAGATCGATTGTGCTGCGGTTCATCTCGACGATCAAGCCGGTGACGCTGATCGGATAGTCGATCCGCTTGTTGCCGCCGGAGGAGACCCACTGCTCCAGCACCGGGCCGGGGCTGTGGTCGTTGAACAGGGCGGTATCGCGCAGTGGCAGGGCGACGAAATTCCAGCCGTCGAAGTTCACCGCGATGTTGCCCGGCCAGTCGAGGATGTCACATCCCCACCCGCCCGTGCCGAGCGAACGCCAAACCTCGCCCTCGGCATCGCGGATCTCGAACATTATGCGGCCCCAGTTGGAATTGCCCTTCACCCAGACACCGATGGCCGCCGGCTCGCCTTCGATCTGTGCCGGCTGGGCGAGGCGAAGGATGGCATACTCCGTGACATACTTGCCGGGCGCCTCGGTCGACGCGTCGAGCGCCAGCTCGATCGCCTGGCCCTTCTGCTCGTCAGTGACCTGGCGAAGGTTGAAGGGGCCCTGGCGGCGGACAGGGGTCTGCAGGGGTGGCGTCAGCGGCGTGTCGAGGTTGTTGTCATCGACGATGGCAATGGCATCGGCGCTGTCCAGCGGCGCCGCGACAGTCGCCAGGGCGGCGCGGCCCTGATCCTTCGCAAAGCCGCGCCGGCCGATCTGGATCGACTCAGCCGGTTTGTCGGCGATCAGGTAGATCGGCGCCGTGCCGCCGTCGACGCTCAGCCGGCCGGCTTGCGCCTGGCGCGTCTGCGATCGGCCATACATGTCGATCACTTCCACCTGCGCGTCAGCCGCGTAGCTGACGACAAATTCGACCTCTCCCCGCGCAGCCCACAGTGCCGTCACGATCCGCCCCTCTGGTCGATCGAACTCCAGTGCGTAGACGGTCGTCGATCCGGTCGGGATCTGTCGACGCAGCGTCACCTGATCGAGCACGCGGGTGAGCGTGGCATACGCGACATAGGACTTCTTGGGATAGCCCCACGGCCCGCGCTGCAGGATGCCGCTGCCGCCCCACAGGCCGTTGTGATACGAATTGGCCGTGTCAAAGAGGATGCCCGGGCCGATGCGCGTAAAGCCATTGGCCAGGCTGATCAGCACATCGCGCGCGTACCACTCAGCCTGCTGCTGCTCGCCCATGTCTCGATCGGCGCGATAGGTGAACTCGTAGCAGCCGGTGGCGGGGACGTCCCTGCCGGTCAGCACCTTGGCTGTGTCGCGAGCGATGTGATGCCCCTGCAGCGCCCATTCCTGGAGCTTCTCGGGAATGAACACCTGCGAGGGCGACTCGATTCCGATGTAATCGATGTACTGCGGATCGCCGCCGTGGCGGAAGATGGCGGCAATCACCGACTGCGAGGCTGAGTTATTGCCGACCACGAGCTTGAGCTGCGGATAGTGCTCGCGGAAGAAGGCACCCGCGAGGTTGTACAGGTCGGCGTAGCGCTTCTCTCGCTTGATGAGCGCCTCAGTGATCTCCGGCTTGATGCCGAACAGCTCGATGGGCAGGTCGTTGCCGGGGCCGCTTTCATGATAGACGAGCACCTCGCGCAGGTGCGGATACTTCGCCAGAACCTCGTCCATCTTCTTTTTGGCGATCTCGACGGCCTTCTCCGGGTTTTGCAGGTCCTTGAACGTGAAGGGCATGTTGACCTGGTCCTGCGTGATGACGTAGCGGGCCATGTCGGCTTCGGAGAGCTTCGTCCAGGCAGCCTTGCGGATGCCGGCTTTGAACATGATCGGCCCGGCAAAGTCGAGCGAGGAGGGCGTCAGGTGGGCGCCATCGAACCACCATGTGCCGAAGGGGGATTCATAGCCAGCCTTTCGCGTGTCCTGGCCGAGCAGGGCAAAGCGCGCCGGATGCGTCAGCAGCGTGCGGCCCTGATCGTCGCGGGCGTGGATGAGCAGCTCATACCAGCCGGGCTGCGGCTGATCGAGCGGGATCTCGATCGATGCCTCCGCACCCGCTGCGGCGAGCTGGTAGGGACGATCGCCCTCGGCAACCGGCTTGCCGTCGACATCGCGGATCTCCCACGCGATCGAGCCGCTGGCGGGCGACAGCGCACGGACACGCACGCTTGTCACGGGCCGCTCGTCATTGTGGAAGATGTTGCCCGGCTGAGCCTGGACCATCTCCAGCGTGACGGGGGATGTCTCGAGCGTCACACCGTAGACCTGCACGGCGCTGGTCGAGTTGGGATCGGGCTTGGAGCGGTTGTCGAGCTGCTGGAAGTTCTCCCACGGTTTGCCGAAGAACTCGAAGTTGAGGACGTCGCGCTCGTTGACGAGGTCGAGGATGCTGCCCACAGGCAGGCGCATCTCGACAAGATAGAGCGGCACGTCGATGTCGCGGCCATCAGCCGACTTGCCGCGGACCGTGCCGACCTGGCGGACTCCCTCGCCCGGCGCGTCGCCATCGCGCGGGAGGTGCATCGTCACATCCGCCAGCATGTTGTTGCCGATGCCGTTCTCGATGTAGTGCGTCAGGCGTGCGGTCAGGATCGGATCCTTGGCGGGGTCGGGATCAACCGCGCACAGCACCCATGCTGTGTGATACGGCGCAGCCGGCACTGCAAAGTGCACCTCCGTCAGAAATCCGTCAAACGGCGATCGAGCCAGGTATTCATCCACCTCCAGCGCCCAGTTGCCCTGGCCCTGGCGCGTCAGGCCGACATCGGCGCTGCCGCCGCCGTTGGCGACGCGCATCGGAATGCCTTCGATCGTCGCGATGCCGGCGGGGATGGACGGATCGGCTGACACAAACGACCGGCCCATGCGCTGAACTGCGACGTCCAGCGGCAGGTAGCGGTCCGTACTGGCTTCAGCGGCGCGTGAGACGACCTCGCGTATGCCGGCTGCGCCCGACAACTCGAATCGCAAGCCGTCAAGCTCGCCCGGGATGCGCGTGGCCACCGCGCCATTCAGGTAGACGTCCACGCCATCGCCGGCGCGGCGGCATTCAATCGTGAGCGGATACTCCGATGCCTTTGGGAGTTTGTCCCAGTCGCGCACGATGTCGTGATAGACGTCGGTGTAGCTGTAGGAAGTGAAGTAGCGACGCAGCTTCGGCCGCACGTGATAGTCGATCGGCTGGCGCTGGCCGGTCAAGCCGGCGATGCGAATGATCGCATCGGGCAGCTCGTGATCCTCGCTCTTTCGGCGGGCCGAGTCGGCTTCGTTGAAGCGCCCGCGGATGGGGGCGACCGTGAACGTCACCACACGATCTTCCTCGCCCTTGCGGCGGATGATCATGCGCGCACCCTGGGGATCCGAGCCGACGCGGAGCGTCGCGCCGAAGACGTCATTGGCGGGAACGTCGACAACGGGCTTCTGCGCGCCGAACTGGAAGTCATTGTGTTCCGGCGGCGTGGGCAGCAGGCGCGCGATGCTGCGCTCCGGCAGCGGGGCGGGGTCGCGCACCACGATTTTGGTGAGGGCGAAGACCTCGTTGGCATAGCCGATGAAGTTGATGCCGCCGAGCGCGATCGTCGGCGCCTTGGCCTGGAGCACTGGCTGAAGCGCGTGCTGGGCGTCGGCGACGTGGACGGCGATCGCGCCATCGCGCACGGTCACAGCCACCTGGCGCCACTGGCCGGACGGGATCTCGTCGGCAAACGTGGCGTTTGCTGACACACCGTGCGCAGCGCCTGTTCCCGAGAGGGCTACGCCCGTGGGTGTGAACTGGATGCGCATCTCGCCGCCGTCGGCGTTCAGGATGATCAGATCAAAGCGCCGCTGGTTCTCGCCGCGGAAGCAGAGCTCAAACAGCACATCGAACGCTGTCACGCCGGCAGGCGCATCGGCTGCCAGCGGGTGCTTGAACACGGGCCCATCGGCGGTGGGGCGGAAGATCGCCTCAGCCCGCTGGGTCCAGATCGGATCGTTCTCGACACTGTTGCCGGAGATCGGGCTGGCCAGCGGGGCGACGGGGCCGTAGTTGTGGAAGTCCTCCTGATAGTGGATCCTCGGCTCGGCGATGAGCAGCGTGGTGCAGATCTGGCAGAGGACACCGGCGGCAATGGCGAGATGCTTCATGGTCGGCATGGGGTCTTCCCGGTGAATGCGTGCGCGTCAGGCGCCACGAGAAACGCTGGTACCACAGTGACAACAGCAGATACAGCGACTGCGGCCCGATGTTGAACGGCCCCTCCGGTGTTGTGCGCCGGATGGCAGTACGGGCTGATGCTCCGCCCGGACAGGAGTCCAGGGGCGACTACTTGTTCAGGGCGTCGATGTTGGCGGCTTCATGCAGGCGCATCATCTCTTCGTCGCTCAGCGCCCGGTTGAAGACCGCCAGGCCGCCCATGCGGCCGCGGAAGGCGTCGATGAGCATCTGGCCTTCCGCATGTCGCGCGCCGACGGTGAAAGGCGAGGGCGCCATCTTCGTCTTCGCGTGCTTTTCCGGGTCGTACCGGAAGATCCCGCGGCCGTGATAGTAGGGATTCATGCCGCGGTCGCCGCCGTCGGGGCCTTCCTGGGTGAAATAACGATCGGTGCGATTGTCGCGCTCGGGATCGAGCTTGCGCGGCTCGAGTACGCCGTTCTGGTAGGCGCGAATGTACTTGCCATCGTAAGTAAAACCAAGCGTAACCCATCGCTTCTCAGGCAGTTCTGAGACGGGGGAGGCGTAGTCGGCGTTCCACGGCAGGGCACTGCCGTCCTTGCGGCGCGTGACGCCACCCTCCGCCGAAATGTGCGGCGTCAGGCGACGGGCGCCGCCGTAAGCCGGCATGTGCAGGAGCATCGCATACTGACGCGTACCGCTGTCGTCGTGCGCGCCCTTGCCTTCGCTCCAGATGCCGGCGATGGTTCGGCTGTGCTCGACGTCATCGATGTTGACGACGGCGAACATCGTCACCTGTGCATCAGGACCGGAGATGTTCAGATCGCCGAGATGCTCATGGTCGATCTGGAACCACTGCTTGCCGTTGAGCTGAGCGGAATAGCCCGAGAACGGCCCGCCCTCGACGCGTGCGATGGGACCGTTTACTTCCTGCAGTGCGTGCTGCTGGGGTGTGCCGGTGGAAACACGTGGCTGACCGGCTTCTTCACCGAAGGTCCAGAATGCGACCAGACCCGGGATTTCGGTGACCACGGTGGTATCTCCTGTTGGCTGGGCAGCCGGCGCAATGCCGGCGGCAAGGCATGTGGAGGCAACGCAAGACCGCATCAGGGCACGCATCGGCATGCAGGCAACATCCTTTCTGAAGGGGGATCGTCAGGAACGCGCCGCCGACGCCACCTCCCGCTGCGGGGCTAGCTCCCGGCGGATCGGGGGAATGCGGCGCGGCACGCAGCCGTTTCGCAGGGAATCGGCGGCGGCATAGGCGGCCGCCACGGCCGCGCGGGCGGCTTCCGGTTCGATGGTGATCGGGGCGTCGTTGCGCACGTATTCCAGGAACTCATTGATGATCAGCGGATCAGCGCCGCCGTGTCCGCCTTCGACGTGCGGAATCGGGATCTGGATGTCCCCGCGCTCCTTGAAGCTGGTGCGGCGCGTCCAGATGCGGATCTCGCACTTGCCAGGCTCGTCGCCGATGTTCTCGATGCGGCCTTCGGTCCCGATAATCGTGTAATTCCGCCAGGCGTCGGGTGTGTAATGGCACTGCTGATAGGTGGCCAGCACGCCATTGTCGAGCCGCAGCAGGACGTGATTGAGGTCCTCGACATCGATGATCGGGCTCAACCCGGTCTGGGCCAGCGGCGGCCAGTTGTCGTCCGACCAGGACGGATCGCCCGGCTGATCCGCCGGCCGGCGCGACTTCACCTGGTCGTAGACCGTCAGATCGCCCATGGCGACGACGGACTGCGTAAATCCGCTGCACAGCCAGTGCATGACGTCAATATCGTGAACGGCCTTCTGCAGCAGCAGGGAGGTCACGTAACGGCGCTCGGAATGCCAGTCCTTGTAGTATGCGTCACCGCCGTAGGCGATGAAGTGCCGGCACCAGGCGGCTTTGACCTCGCCGATTACGCCGGAGTCGATCTGCCGCTTCATCTCGCGGACGAACGACATGTGGCGCATATTGTGGCCGAGATAGAGTTTGGCACCGCTGGCGGCGGCTGTGGCGAGGATGCGATCGCAGCCGTCGATGGTGATGGCCATCGGCTTTTCGAGATAGACGGCAATGCCGCGCTCAAGTGCGGCGATGGCATGCTCTTCGTGCAGGAAATCGGGCGAGGCGATGATGACCGCATCCATGGGGACCTGGTCGAGCATGGTGCGGTAGTCGGTGAAGACCTTGGCGTCGGGGTAGGCGCTGGCAAAGGCGGCGCGGGCTTTTTCGTTGGGGTCGGCGCCGGCAACTAGGCGTGATCCCGCGCCAGGACGGTGGGCATGGGCTGCCAGTCGACCGCGACCACCCACCCCAATTACGCCAACGCGAAGGTCTTCAGTGCTGCCAGATCGGTTTGAAGCTTGCCATCCGTCCACGTGGAACCTCCTGCCGCAGGTGCTGCAGATGCACCGGTAAGGGCCATTTCCGTCCCCGCTACCTGCCGGGCGGGAGCGCACAAACCAAGCCCGTACCCACGATCAATCGATCTTATCACGGAATCGAAGGCTGGCAAGAGAATCTTGTCGATTGGAGCACTCCAAGGTGGCGTTTGCGCAGAAGGGGCCAGAAACCTAAGAAAAATGGGCAATTGGGCGATCTCGGCCAGCCCGCGGAAAGAATTTCTTTGACATTCTGGTCGACGATGGCATACTGTAGAAAGATCGATTAAGGTTAACATCGATCGATCTGCTGGGCCGGCCCAACCAACCGCCCGGTCAGCCTCTCGGGAGAAGATCACATCTGGATACCAAATAGGCCTCGTGCCGGAGGAGATAAGATGCGTCAGGTCGTCAGGGCCTCATTCAAGCGTAAGCATGCAAACTCCTTGGTTCTTGCCGCCGCCGCCGCTTCGGTGGGAATCGTTTCTCTGCAGGCGCCCGCTGCAACGCTGGACTGGGATGCCGACCCGGTGACCTCGGGAGTTCAGGCTGGGAACGGAACTTGGTTTGCCAGCAATCCCTCAGCCAATACATGGCTGGACGGCTCGACGCAGACTGCTTGGACATCGGGCAATGTCGCGCGCTTCAATACCGCTGGCCGCAGCCATGTCACGCTCTCCGGCGACATCAGCGCCACAGACCTGCACAACCTCAATGGTGGCGTGCTGATGCTGGGCGATGGGTCCAGCCTGAGCACCACGGCGACGTTCCGGATTGGTGAGGGCGCCGGTACCGCCGCAGCGTTCTATCAAACCGGCGGCTCGGTCAGCATCGGGGGGAATGGGACCAGTTTCCGACTTGGCGCCAACAATGGTTATGGCTTTTACAGCATTTCCGGCGGTACGCTAGGCATCGGCACGGGGACAGTTCTGATCGGGCGCACGCCCGCGTCATCCACCGGTGCGACAGGTGTTTTCTACCAGTCCGGCGGTACCATCACGTCCAGCGCTAACTTGGAACTGAGTGCCAGTCAGACCGGCTCGCACAGTGTTTATTACATGACGGGCGGGACCTTCACGACGTCCCAAGGGTTTTTGGTGGGGATGCGTTCGACGGACTCCACGTCCCAGCTGACCATCACTAACGCCGCGATGGTGTCCACCAGCTTTGCCGGCGGGACCGGACGTCTGCAGATCGGCCACACGCAGGATGCGGGGACCAATCCGGGTCAGGTCGCGGTCGTCAATCTGAACGCTGGTGCCCTGCTCCAAGTGGCGCGAATCGTATCGGAGGGTGCTGCCCCTGATCCCACGGCGGTGCGCCTGCTCAATTTCAACGGCGGAACCGTGCGCTTCGCCGGCACAAGCAATGACAGCATCCCCGGTGAGCTCTTGGCGGGCGGCCAACAATTCACAGCGATCAATGTCTACGCTGGCGGCGCAACTTTTGAGGTTGTGAACGAAGGTATTTTCGCCACGATCAGCACGCCGCTCGTGGCGCCGGCTGGTGATGGCA
This sequence comes from uncultured Phycisphaerales bacterium, assembly GCA_937904525.1. Classification (GTDB taxonomy): domain Bacteria; phylum Planctomycetota; class Phycisphaerae; order Tepidisphaerales; family Tepidisphaeraceae; genus CALEKX01. The sequence continues at coordinate 32,051 of CALEKX010000097.1, read as the reverse complement.
TCGCCGGGACGGTGATTCCGGTTGTCGATGGGGGATCCGGCTATATCGGTGCACCTGTCGTCAAGATCAACGGCGTAACGGGTGCAACAGCCGTTGCCAACATGGTCGAAGACGGCAACGGTACCTTCAAGGTTGCGAGCATCACAATCACCAGCCCGGGCATCAATGCAACAGACACGCCGACGTTCGAGTTCATCGGCGGTGGGGCCGTGGTACCTGCGACGGGGGGGACGCTTGCAACCGCGCCGAACGTCTCCGGGGGCCTGACTAAGAAGGGTGTGGGTATCCTGCGCATCAACGCGCCTCAGGGATACACCGGTGAGACCCGGGTCGAGGAAGGAGTGCTCCGGCTGATCAACAGTGGGAATCTTCATCCGTCGACCACACTGACAGTGTTGAGTGGCGCGGAGTTTGAGGGGAACAACACCGCTGGGCTTGTGGTCAGCGGGCTCAAGGGTGGTGGGACGATCCGCGCCAGGAATGGGGCGATGGGTGAACGTCTTCTGGTCACGGACCTGCTGGCACCGGGCGACAGCATCGGAACGCTGACGTTCTCGGAGGGCGATCTGCGGGTCGGCGACGGCGCGATCTACGAGTATGAGATCGGCGGCACGAGCGATGCACCGCTCTCTGACCTGATCGCCCTCACGCAGGGCTCCAATAGCGGTGACCTCAGCTTCGATGGGGCCTGGACGCTCAAGGTACTGAATGTTGGCTCCGTAGAGCCGACGCCGGACATGGAGTTCGTCCTGTTCACCTATACCAGCAATGCGCATCCGGATCTGGGGCTGGTCACCATCGACCTGAGCGCGACTTCGTGGGCGGGCGGTGTGGTCACGGTCGATACGGCGGGCAAGCGGGTGATCCTCAGCGGGCTTGGTGTGATACCCGAGCCGTCCGCCTTGGCGCTGATTGGCCTGATGGCGCTGCCGATGATGCGGCGGCGGCGGCGGAGCTAGGCATATGTTTTGAGTCTTGAATGGCCTGTTTGTGTGTCCATGGGTGTTTTTTGAGGAGCTCGTATGCGTCAGTTGGAGAGGCCCGTGAAGAAGGTTGCTGGGGTGCTGGCCGTTTCAGCGGCGACTGTGGGGGTTTGCAGCGTGCATGCCCAGGCTGTGCCGTTGTATTGGGATGTCTCGGCAAGTAGTGGTCTGCAAGCCGGCGACGGTGTGTGGGATGCCACGGGCGGCACCAACTGGGCGGATAGCGACTCGCCGGGCACGGCTGCGCCCGGGCCATGGGTACAGGATTCGGACGCCGTTTTCCCGGTCAACGGTCCTTCCGGCATCACCGTGAGCGGCGATGTGCGGGTCAACTCCATCTCCGTCGCGCAGTTTGCCACCCCGACTTTGTCCGCGGACAGCAGTGATGGGGATGATTCGCTGACCCTCGGCGCGGGCGGCATCAGCCACACGGGCAACAACCCGCTGACGTTCAACATGGACATCAGGCTCGGTGCCAGCCAGGCTTGGCATAGCACGAGCACGGGGAACGGAATTCTCGTCAATGGCTCAGTAGGGGAGACGGCAGCGGGACTCGGCCTGACCAAGACCGGTGCGGGACGCGTCGTGCTGGCTGGAGGAGGTACTTACACCGGTACCACGACAATCAATGAAGGATTGTTCGAGGTCGGCAATGGTGGCACTGCCGGCAGCTTGGCCAGTTCCGCAATCGCTCTCAACGGCGGCAGGCTCACGTTCAACAGTTCCGGCGACCACACATACGCCGGCTCCATCACGGGGGCTGCCGTCGCGACGAGCTGGGTGACCAAACTCGGCAGTGGCACGCTTACGCTGACCGGCAACAACGTTTTCAATGGCGGCTCGAGCACGCAGATCAAGGGTGGCCTCAACGTTGACAGCGGCCGGGTGGTGCTCAAAGGCACTGCTTCCGCGTCCTATGGTATTTACGTTGGTGGCGCGTCCAATCTGGCTGGGATGCTTACGGTCGAGCCAGGAGCAACCCTGACGGCGGACGTGCTGCGGGTCGGCGGTGCATCCACTGGCGCCGGCGGGCTGATTCAGACCGGCGGCTTGGTGAAGCCAAACTCTCAGCTACTGATCGGTGTGGGTGGCCACGGTTTCTATCACCTGCAGGACGGCACGCTTGAGGCAGGGCCATCAAATTACATCACCGTCAGTAACGGTGGCGGCGGTCTTGGTGTGTTCTACCAGAGCGGCGGCACGGTGACGAGCACGCAGGGAATGCGGATCGCCCACGCTGGCGATGTGGGGATCGTGGCGTTGACGGGCGGCACTCTGTCGATCACCACGATCGAACTCGCCACGCAGGCCGCGGGTGCCCGCGGAAAGCGGGCAGAGGTGACGATCGGCGGAAATGCGATTGTCACCCATACCGGCAGCATCTCCATCGGCGCGAATGCCGACGCGGATGCCATCCTCAACCTCAATGGCAACGCGATTGTCCAGACGTCGAGCAACAATGGGCTGGTTTCCAACACGACCGGCGGTACGCACATTGTGAACTTTGATGGCGGCACGATGCGCTATGCAGGCACGGCGACGTTCAGCACCCTCGCCGCCGCTTCGGCCAACTACAGCATCTATGTCCACGACGGCAACGCGATCTTTGATGTTGTCGAGGCGAATGGTCGTTCTACCATTGCCCAGCCGCTGCTGGCTCCAACGGGTGACGGCATCGTCAATACGGTGGGCAATACCGTGCCCATCGTCGATGGCGGCTCGGGGTATGTGGGTGCGCCGATCGTAACCATCACCGGTGCGCCCGGGGCCACAGCCATCGCCAACATGGTCGACGACGGCACCGGACGGGGCACGTTCAAGGTCGAGAGCATCACGATCACGAGCCCCGGCATCAATGCGGTGGCACCGTCGTTCACGTTCAGCGCCGTGCCGGGCGCGACGCCGGCCCAGCCGGTGGCTCTGACGACGGCTCCCAATATCTCGGGCGGTTTGATCAAGAAGGGGCTGGGCACGCTCGACCTGTCGGCAGCCAACACTTACACCGGCGAGACAGTGATCGAGGCCGGGACGCTGCGGCTGGTCACGGGTGGTGACCTCAGCCACTCCTCGGCGGTGAACGTGGCCGGTGGTGCAACTTTCCAAGCCGTGATCCCTGCCACACTGCGTGGCCTGAAGGGGGCCGGAACGGTCGCTGGTCAGCCGGTGACCCTGACGGAATCGCTGGCTCCGGGCGACAGCATCGGTACGCTCCAGGTGAACGCGCCGCTGGTGATTGGTGATGGCGTCGTCTACGAGTTCGAGGTCGATCTCGATGGATCCAACAATCCCATCAGCGACCTGGTTATCGCAGCCGGCGGCTTGAGCTTCGTGGGCGACTGGACGCTGAAGGTGATCGACCTGGGCGTCGGCGACCCGGATGGGCTTGAGTTCACGCTCTTCACCTACACCGGTGCCGATCCGACCCTCGGCCTGGTGACGGTTGATCTGAGCGGGACGAGCTGGGCGGGCGCTTCGGTCGGTATCGACACGGAGAACAACCGCATTTTCCTGACAGGGCTCGTTCCCGAGCCGTCGGCTCTGGCGTTGCTGGGTCTGGCGGCGGTGCCGATGCTTCGGCGTCGGAGGATTTGATGGATGTCGTGCGTGCTCGCCGGAACGCTTTGGGGTGCCGAGCCTGAGGGGGCGTTCCGGCGGGCCGGTTAATCCACGTATCCTCGTTGGGTTTAGACAAAATGGGGACTCTTTGCCGTTGACTGGAACAACGGAGGGCAGAAGAATCGAAAGATCGATTTAACCCCGATCAGAGGTGCAAGGATGGCAAACCCGTTCCACAACAAGCGTAGAGTGCAGCCGCTACGTCCCGAACAGCCGATCCAGGCGAGTGTGCCGGCTGATGTGCAGGCCGAATCGCTGATCAGCGGCGATGCGCCCGTTTCCAAGTGGTATCAGCTCAAAGCCATCCTCCTGCGCAAGATCAAGCAGGGCAATTACGACCCCAATGCCGTCTTCTGCAACCAGCAGGAGCTGATGGATCAGTACAACGTCAGCTATGCGACGGTCGCCCGGGCGCTGTCCGAGCTGGTGCGCGAGGGGTATCTGTATCGCAAACGCGGTGTCGGCACGTTCGTGCGTCCGCAGATCGAGCGCCGCGGCGCAGCCGGAGCCATCGGCATGCTCGTGTGGGATCGCGAGCACATCCTTGAGCATCCCGCGTTTTCGCGCCTGGTGGCGGGCGTGAGCGCTCCGCTGCGGGAAGCCGGCTACAACGTCCAGTTCATTTTCGTGAACGCCGAAGCGGAGGCGACACGTCCGGGGTGCCTCGCCGAGATCGTGCGCCGTGCGAATGTGACGGCATTGATCGCTCCGACCCAGCCGATGCTGCGGGAGTCGCATCTGCGACCGCTGGCTGAGGAGGGTATGGTCATCGTTCCGCTGAACTTCGAAGCGCCCGGCTTGGGGCCATGCTCGGTGCATTTCGACGTCAGCCAGGCGATCGAGATGGCCACGGCGCACCTGCTGGAGCAGGGGTATCGACGGATCGCACTGATGATCCCGGAAGATGAAGGGGCTCCGCCGCGCATGGCTGGCTATCGCCGGGCGCTGGTAGCCGCGGGCGTGCGCGATGAGCTGATCTTCACCGAACCCAGGACGCGTCCGCTCAAGCCTGAGGTGTTGCGGGTGCTCGGTGAGCTCAAGCGGCCGGCGGCCATCGTCGCACACGACGACGTGTCGGCGCTGACGACGATCCGCTTTGCCCGTGAAGCCGGCTGGTCCGTGCCCGAGGACCTGGGTGTGGTCGGCGTCGGTGATGTCTTCCCGCCGGAGGCGTTTGAGGCGCCACTGACCACCGTGCACGTTCCGTTTACTGAATTGGGGCGGATCTGCGCAGAGATGACACTTTCGCTGCTGCAAGGCAAGACGCCTGAGCCGCCGATTCGGCGGCTGGCACCGCGCCTGGTCGTTCGAGCGACCACAGCCCGCAGCCAATCGCTGGCTGAATCGCGTTCCAGACATTGACCGTTGTTCGGAGCCGGCGAGCGTGTCGCATTTCTGCTGCCGGTTCCTTTCAGGAGAGTCGCCATGCGTATGTCCTGTCACGTGACCCGAAATGGACGCCGAGATCACGGCTTCACGTTGGTGGAACTGCTGGTCGTCATCGGCATCATCGCGATACTGATCGCCATGCTGCTTCCAGCGCTGAATAAGGTCCGCGAGGCTGCCAAGAGCACGCAGTGCATGAGTAACCTTCGTCAGATCGGGATGGCGGGGGAGATCTATTCCAGCGAGCACGATGGTGCATTACCGGTCCGTCTGGTTCCACGCGCGGATGGTGGAACGCCCAACGTGCAGATGATATTCCCCATTTTGGCACACGCAGCCATGATCACTGGCGATCGATCGTCGATCGACACGTCGATCCCGAATGGAGGGGTGAAGGCGCCGGGGTCGCTTCCCGAGGTGTTTGTCTGTCCTTCGGGGCCGAGAAGCGGCGAGATGCATTACTCGTATCACAGCTACGGGTTCCATGCGAATTGGGCGCGGGATTTTGCCAATACCATCGTGGGGGCGACCAAGCGAGCGCAGCGCCGAGGTCGAGTCCTCAATCCCAGCGATAAGGTCTATGCGATGGACTGGCCGAGCAAGGCGATTGAGCAGAACTTTAACGCCAAAACGATTTCCCATCCGAATCACGGCTGCCCAGGTGCAGGTCTGCTGCCTGAGGTGACGGTAGTACGAAGCGGCACCTTTAACCAAGCCAGGTATGACGACTGCTTCGCGGACCTGCTCTCAGGTCGCCACGGCCGCGCGCCTAATCCTTGGGTGAACATCCTTTACTTTGACGGACATGTTGGCTCCGTGCCGTCGGTTGTGGCCGCAAGTGACTATCATTTACCCAAGCAGGGCAAGCGAACGCCTATCCAGATCTACGATACGCCGAACAACATGTTCAACCTCTGGAATGATTAGCAACGCGGCCGTACGCGACACCGGAAGGAGTCCACCGTGTCAGGTCGTGAGCCGATTGCTGGACATCGGGCCTTCACGCTCGTGGAGCTGCTGGTCGTAATCGCCATTATCGCGATTTTGATCTCGCTGCTCCTGCCGGCGTTGAACAAGGCGCGTGATGCAGCCTATACCACGCAGTGTCTTGCTAACCTGCGGCAGATCGGCCAGGCGGCGCAGATCCACTTCAACTACAACAACAACACCTTCCCGGCTCGTCATCGCTATGCGGACAATGGTGCGTACCAGGGTATCGACACCGGGTTCGCAGCCACGGCGTTGAGTATGATCATCGCCGGTAGGGGACCGCTCACCATCGACGAGATCGACGATCTGGACGATTTGGACGCCCTCGCACCCGTGTTTAACTGCCCGCGAGCGCCGCAGGAGAAGGGACCCGGCGGCGATTTTCCGCATCCCACCGCGATGAGCTATGGGTTCAACGTCAATATGTTCTCCATTGATCGCAGTGCACTGCGCGTCAGCCGGGTTGCGTCCCCCAGTACCAAGCTCTACGCCATGGACTGGCCGAACACAGGCATCAGCCAGGGGTTCAATTCGGCTGTGATCACCCATATGTGGCATGCGGTCCCCGGCGCGGGGCGCCAGCCGGGGATCACGCTCAATCCCGTGGTTGGTGTCGGCAACTACTATTTCGAACAGCAGTGGGGGGACGTCATAAACGGTCGCCATGGCGGCCGGGAGCCGTCCCAGATGCTGGTCAATGTTCTTTTCGTGGACGGACATGTGGAAACATTGTCTGCCCGCGAGGTGACCAACCAGTACCATCTGGCGGGGGCAACCCAGCGGCTGGCGGAGCGCAATATGTTCAACCTCCTTCTGGAATGAGCCAAAGCGTAGATGTATTCGATATCCCCGGGGGGGCAGAAAGCGGATGGTTTGATGCAGATAGCGATGGGTTTGGCAACGGCATGGTGCGCGATGATTGTCGCGCTTGGGGCGGTGCCGGCCAGGGCGGAAGAGACCCTGGCTGCGCCCGTGGCGGCGGATGCCCAGCGGGTGGGGGCGCAGGATGCGTGGTTCGTGCATTACGCCGTACCGGCGATGTCACCCACGATCCGGCTGGATGATACCTATCCCGAAGACGGCCGCTGCGGCGCCGTGGTCGGGATCATCCTGGCGCAGGACGAGTATGAGCCGGGGTCATTTGTTCTCTGGTCGTCAAAGGACCTGCCCCGCGTGGAGCTGAAGCTCTCCCCGCTTGTCAGCGATGACGGCGTGTCGTTCCCAGCCGATCAACTCGACCTCAAGGTCGTCAAACTCTGGTATCAGAACGGCAATGCCTGGTTCAGCTACTTCTCCGATGTCGGGCTTCGCCTGATTCCCGAGCTGCTACTGCACGACGAGAACCTGATCCGTGTTGATACCACCGCAGCGGCGAACTACGCGCGTGTGGAGGGCCCGGACGGAACGCGCCATGTCTGGATCAGCGCCCCGCGGCGGATCAATGTGCCCTTCGATCCCTACACACCCGGGTTCGCCGATGCCGACTCGCTTCAGCCGGTGGCGCTAAGCGCCGGCAGATTCAAGCAGTTCATTCTCACCGCCCGCGCAACTACCGAGACCCAACCGGGGATCTATCGTGGCCATATCGAGGTAACAGCGGAGGGCCAGTCGCCCGGCACCATTCCCGTGGCGGTGAAGGTGCTGCCGTTTGCCTTGCCCGAACCCCGGGCGCTGAACGGTGATGAGTTCATCGTGACGCTCATGGGAGCCTGGCCGCGCGTGGGGCCGGATCATCCTGCCTTCATGCCGACGCTCCTGAACTTGCGGGCGCACAACCTGCTGCACCTTGGGCCCGGCGTCGGTCTGGATACGCCTGAAGAGATCGCAGCCCAGGCCGTTGCGGCGATGAAGCAAGCCGGCTTTGCTACCCGGCCGATCATCAACGGTGGCCTGCCGTGGCGGGGGACGCACGACGGCACGCCGTACACCCTGGACGACCTGATGGCATTCAAGCGATCAGCCCAGGCCTGGCGGTCCTTCTATCTGAAGCACTTTGGCCACACGGATGCAGCCATCGGCTTGGGGGATGAGCAAACGGCGCCGTGGGTGATGAAGGCCCGGGCGGCATGGCGCGTCCTGCATGATCATGGCCTGATGACGAATCTGGCCGGCCATGACCACATCTTCGTCAAGGGTGGTCACATGCTGGATGTGCATCCCACAGCCGGCTCGCCGGCTGACGCTCACCAGCCGCGCAAGTGGAACCTCGTCGGCGGAACTTACGTGGGCTTCTATGCCAACCAGCACAATGGCTCGGAGAATCCAGCATTCGCCCGCCGCCAGCATGGGCTGCTGGGGTACCTGTCCGGGTTCAACATGGTGAACAACTACGAGTTCGCCTACGGCCCCTGGAATGACCGAGCCAAAGAGTTGTACAAGCCGATGGTGCTGGCCTACCCGACCAGCCGGGGCCTCGTCGATACGCTGGCGTGGGAGGGCTTCCGCGAGGGTATCGACGACATCCGCTACGCGACGCTGATGCTGCAGTTGGCGCAGGAGGCGATCGATTCCGGCGAGCGGGAGCGGATCTACGCCGGCCGGCGGGCGCGCCAATGGCTGGCGCTGCTGGACGGCAGCTCAGCCGACCTGGAGGCAGTCCGGCTGGAGATGATCGAACATATTGAACGCCTGATGGCGTTGGCAGCGCAGTAGTGCAGCCTTGCGAGTCGCACCGAATCGCCGAACACCACCATGAGACGCTCCCTTATAATTGTTTCGATCCTTCTCGCCCTTGCTGCCCATGCCGTCGCCCAGACGCCGGACGAGGCCTTGAAGGCGATCCAGGCGAACATCCAGAAAAGGCAATACGAGCAGGCCGTGGCCGACGTCGAAGCCCATCTGAAGAACGCTGAGCTCACGCCTGACCAGAGGATTCGGTTCCTGCGTCTGGCCGCCGATGCGACCGGCCGGATGGGGCAGGATCGTATTCCCGATGCCATCGCATTCCATGAGCGTATCGTCGAAGACGCGACACTTCCGATCGGTGCGCGTATCGAGGCGCTTCGCGCCATTGCGGATCTGCAAGTCGAGGCATTGAAAGGAAAGTCACTGGCGGAGATGGATTTGTCGGCAGCATACGCAACGCTTGAGCGGGCGCTGTCGCTGCCCGGTCTGACGCCTCGCGATGAAGTCGCGGCATTGAAGAACATTGGCCGTCTGTATGAGCGGGAGGACCGCTTTGCCGAAGCCCGTGCGACCTACGAGCGCATCCTGGCACTTGATGTCAGCGACTCCGCGAAGAACGAAGCCCATCGTCTGATCGCCGACACGCTCCTCGGCGAAGGGCAGGTCGAACAGGGTCTTGCGATCTATCGCGAGAAGGGGCTGGACTTGATCGAGGCGTATCGGCGCTTGGGCGATGCCGAGGGCCGTCGCGCCGAGTGCATGAAGATCCTGGCTGACGAAGCAGTCTCCGAAGCGGCGCGGTGGGCGGCGTTTACCAAGCTGCCGTGCTGGGAGGGGCGGCGCGACCTGAAGGGCATCCGCGAGGCAAGTGAAGCGTACTTGCCGCAGTTCATGCAGGCCGATCCGAATCGGGCGCTGGTGCTGCGGCCGGCGGTGCTGAATGCGTCGGTCGATGCTGATGCAGCGTTCATCGAGTGGGCGGCTCCGGTACTGCTGCAGGCGCCAAAGCTCTCAGATCAGGACTATGCGGCGGTTCGCGGGCGGCTGGTGGATGCCCTCGCCGCCCAAGGCAAACGAGCGGAGGCGATCAGGGCCGCTGACGAGATGGCTGGCGATGAGCGTGTCGCGCCACCGCTGCGCCTGGCGGCGCGCGTGACGGCGGCTGCGCTGCGGGGGCAGGAGGACATCTCAACCGTCGTCAACAGCGACGAGGCGGTCAATGCAGCACAGCGTGCCGACGCCATGCTCACTGCCGCGCGCACCGCACTGCGGGCTGGCGACGACGCCGTTGCGAGGCGTCTGTACGAAGCCTGGCAGGCATTGGTCCCCCAGGAGCCTCGCGGTTCGGTCCTCTGTGTCTTCGACGCGAAAGCGCCGTTTGACATCGGCAGTTGGCTGGGTTCGCCCATCCGCCAGGACAAGGCCCGCATCGCCTTGCTCGACAAGCCCTACGGCGACAACATCGAGTTTCTGTTGCAGACAGACTCAGCCGTTACCGGCCGCAACGCCGGCCAGGATGCTCAAGCCGCGGGCGATCAGCGGACGGAGTTGCTGGCTGCCTGCGATGCTGAGGGGATTCACCTGTTCCTCTACGCGTATGACGATCGCGCGGCTGACATCGTTAACGGGCGCGTCAGCGGAGGCTCATTCGAGATCTACTTTGCGCCGGGAGATTACCAGGCCTATTATACGTTCCTGGTCGATCTGCCCGGCGGGCGGCCTAACCCCCGCGGCTTTATCACGATGTATCCCAATGCCAACTTCCGCCTTCCAGCCGTGGAGGATGGCACGTTCCGCTCCCAGTCGCGTCCTACGGACGACGGCTTTGCCACGCACATGTTCCTGTCGTGGGAGCTGTTCTACGACAAGCTGCCCAGGAACGGCGATCGTTGGCAGTTTGAAGCGATTCGCTGGACGCGCTCGGGCGGGCTGACGTTTGGGGGGAGCGAGTCGGTCCACAATCGGTCGAGCTGGGGCGAGATCGTCTTTGATGGGCTGGACGATGCCCAACTGAATGCGATCCGCCGGCGGATCATTCCCCGGGCGATCGCGCGATACAGAGCGGCCCGGTCGGTCGTCGGCGCTGCGGGGCATTGGGAGGATCCTGAGCTGGGCGATCCGGCTTTCTACCAGGATCGCCTCAAGCCGATGCTGGATCGCCTGGATGCCGATGCGAAGCTCGCGCAGGGGGAGATGACGGATGAGCAGGTCGAGGAAATCTTTCAGCGATCTGTTCGCGGCTGGATGGAGATCGGCTATCTCGTCAGCGCGATGCGGGCGGAGTACCTTCGGGACAAGCATCTGGGCATCGCGCGGTAGAATCGGCACTCATCAACTACTTCTTCAAGACTTGGCTTAACCAAAGAGCATCAGCTTATGCGCGGAAAGGCGATCACGCTTCCTCCCTGTGGAATGTACATCGGCACGGGGGTTTACCCGACCAGCGGCGAGTGTTTCCTGTGCGCGCTGTACGCGCATCAGGCGTGGTCGCCGCCGACTACGTCGCCGCTGGAGATGATCGAACGGGTTCTTGCTGACAATCAGGGGAACCTGATTCAGCTATGGGGTTATTCGCGCGGATATGCGCCGGCGATGCTGGCTGAGTGGTTCTATGCGCTGGACGAGATCGGCATGAAGCTGCCGGATCCCGACTGGCAGGCAGGGACGTATCTCCTGCCGGAGGACGCGCCGGAGCTTCGCGAGCACGCGGATCGGTACGGGGCTGGGCTGATCCGCTTCGTCCGTGAAGCCGCAAAACGCGGGCTGTATACCGTCTTCATCTACACCGACGCCAAGCCGCAATGGTCAGCCAAGCTCAAGGAGCTGGGTGACTGGTATCTCGGCTATGACTTCGGCGAAGCCTTCACGTTCCGCCTGGATGATGCGTCTCTGGCCGGCAAGGAGCTGTCGCAGGTCACGCTGGATATGCTGGCTGACGATCTGATCGCGCGCGTGCGGGCGCATGTGGAGGAGCGCCGCCAGGCCGGCTGGGGCAACATCTACGCGACCAGCAGCAACTTTTACGTGGACTATGAGGTCATTGCAGGCGCCGATGTGCCGTTGCTGGAGGATTTTGCCTTTCGGCACCTGAACATCGCCTCGGCGCTGTCGCGAGGATTGTATCGGCAGTTCGGCCTGCCGCTGTGGGGGGCACATCTGGCACACGAGCACTACTCGTGGATCCCTGCCAACAGCCGACAGAAGTGGGACCTGCTGCGGCTGGGGATGTACCAGAAGTATCTTGCCGGCTGCAAGATGATCATCAACGAGAGCGGCAACTGGTTTGTCGAAGCGTCGCTTTGCGAGGACTCGCCCAGGTTTGAGTTCCCGCGCGTGCCGTTGTCCCCGTCGGAGGTCAAGTGGGGTGGTCAGAAGCCGATCAAGTTCATCCCCTACATCGAAGAGGCTCGGAAGCATTACCCCAAAATCAGTTACGAATCGGAGTACTGCCAGGCCTATCGGCGGGAGATCTCGGATTTCTACGACTTTGTGAAAGCGCATGGCACGCCGCAGGGCCAGCCGCAGACGACCATCGCCATCGCCAAAGGCAACGGTGATCTGTGCAACCACACGTTCACGCCGAACTACGCCGTTGCCGGCGCCTACAAGCTGGCTGACATCAATCCGCAGTGGTTTGAAGGCGCGCCGGAACTTGGCTGGCAGATCGTCAAGGAGGTGTTCTATCCCCTGCGGCAGGTACTCGATCCGTATCCCAACCATTTCCTGTCGGGAACGCCGTACGGCATGGTCGATATCGTCACCTTCGCCAAGGATCAGATCGATGCCGCTTTCCTGTCAGCCAATTACAAGGCGCTGCTGTTTGCCGGCTGGAATACCGCATCGCAGAAGCAGTACGAGGTGCTGCTGAAATACGTGCAGGACGGGGGAACACTGTTCCTCTCCATCCCGCATCTGTCGACCAACGCCCGGCGCAATTACACGTCGTTCCGCGTGGATGAGCTGGTCAATGGTGGCGATTTCAGCGAGCTGTGCGGCGTGCGCGTGAAGGGACCGGGTGAGCGGTTCTATTGGGCGACCGTGCCGGAAGAGTCGACGGTGCTGGGCGTCTCCTTCCCGCGCCGATTCGGCATCATGGCTGTGCCGATGGGAGATGTCGAGATCGTCGATCCGCAGATCGAGGTGCTGGTCGTCGATGACGAGTATGCCCGGCCGATCGTTATCCGCCGGCGCTGCGGCAAGGGAATGGTCTATTTCCTCAACGCCTGGGCCTACCCGGGGGCGATGAACACCGATGAGGGGCCAGGGGCGCGCGTCAACTCGAAGGGCCTGATCGGCACAATCTTCCAGCACATCGCCGAGACGCATCGAGGCGACGTGTGGATCACGGATGACGGGAAGAAGACCGGTCAGGCAAGCGAATACGTCGCTTACTCGTACTTCCCGGAGGACGGATCGATCTGCCTGCAGAACATCGACCTGCGACAGGCGTGGCGCGTGCATCTGCATGCCCATGGTACGGTTGAGGAAGTGCACCTCGAGCCGGGGCAATTTGTGCTGAAGCGTCGGAAGTAACGCCAGCCGGACGTCACAGCCCCAGTGCGAGGCGGGCGGCGCCGCGGAGCGTGGGGTAGGGGGTGGTGGTCACCACCGGAATGCCGACGATCTGTGACTTGAGGCGAAGCCACGATTCGCTCTGCGCGGCGCCGCCGGCTGCGTGGATCAGGGTCGCCTGCGGGGCGATGCGACGGACCTGCTCCGCCAGGGCCTCTGCAACTGCCCGCTGGATGGCGCGTACCGCCTGGGCACGCGTCGGCTCGACGCCGCCAACGAAACGAATCTCCCGATGAGTCAGCCAATGTTGCGCATCGAGCTTCACCGTGTCCTGCTCAGCCGGCAGACGCGATGCAAGCTCATCCAGTTCCGGCAAAGTCGGCTGATCCGGCAGTTGGTTCCGATACGTCTCGAGGATCACGCCCGCGACATCGCCAAAACACATGGCGAAGTAGCACCCCGGTATCGGCGCCGGTCCCTGGAAGACGCCCGTCGCTGAGAGCGTTGAATCGAATCGATCCGCGCAGGCAACGGTCGCCAGGACCGTGCCGGTGGTTTCCGTCAGATACCCGGGCGCAAACCCGCCCGGCCCCAGCGCCCCGGCATACTGATCCAGGCAGCCGGCGATGACCTGGCAGCCTTCCAAAAGCGCAAGCTCATCTGCCGCACGTCGCAGGATTGGGCCAATGGGCTCGCCCGATCGTACAGGCTGACCCATCCATGCCAACGGTACATCCAGCTCAGCCAAAGCGTCGCGCCGCCATTGCAGTGTGTGGATGTCGAGCAGCCCGCTGAGGGCCGCGATGCTCGCCTCGGCTGTGTGGCGACCCGTGAGCCACCAGGTGAGGTAATCAGCCAAGAGGAGGACTCGTGCTGTGCGCCGCCAGGCATCGGACTCGAACTGCTGCAACCAGATGAGCTTGGCCGGCGTGAACTGGCAGTTGAGCTGTGGTATGCCGGTTTGTGCATAGGCGCCGGCGTCGTGGACGCGTTTAAGGCGGTCAGCCAGATCCGGCAGTTCAGCCGCACGGCGGTCGTTCCAGACGATGAACGGCGTCAGCGGGCGATCAGCCGGGTCGATCAGCAGAAACGTGTTGGCCTGGCTGGCGAAGCTGATGCGCGCGATCTGCCGCCATGCCTGCGGCGCTGCTTCGCGCAGGCGGCTGGCGAGTTGGCGGATGGCGTCAAGAAACGCATCGGGCGCGATCTCGGATCGGTTGGCCTCGGCGCGACGCACAGGCGTCGGCAGGCTGGCTGCCGCGATCACCTCCAGGGATGGTGAGAAGACCGCGGCTTTGAAGTTGGTCGTGCCGAGATCGAAGATGACGGCGTTCACGTGGGCCTCTGGCTCAGGAGCTGGCGGGTGGTCTGCACGAGTAACTGCCCGCCGTCGGGGCTGCGGAACAGGGCGTTGCCGGCCTCGTAAGTGTGGGTATCGATGGCTGCCTGCGTGACGAGGTATCCCTGCAACTCGCCGTTGGCGAGGGTGATGACCGAGGCGTTCGGGTGCGAGGCCATCACCTCGAGCGCGAACGCCACGAACACCTCGCCCGGCCAGCCGACCCAGGTGTGATCGCCGATCGTCAGTGCCTGCACCTCGGCCGGCATGCATTCAGCCGCGGTCTGCTGAAGCAGGCCCTCGCCTGCAGCGCGGGCGAGTGTGACGGTCTCTTCTGCTCCGAAGACAGCGCACTCGGCGGTGCGAATGTCGGCTGGCGATGCACCTGAAGCCTTCAGGGACTCCCATGTGCGGCGGGCCGCGGCTTCCAGCTCAAGTGCCTCCTGCAGAGAAGGGATCTCCCGCACGGGCAACTCGACCTTGGCTGAACGGCAGTCGATGCGGATCGGCTCGACCGGGGCGGCTGCATCCAGCGCGCCGGTGATGCGATCCGCCAGCAGCGTGCCCAGACGCACGGCTTCTGCGATCGTGTTGCCGCGGACGACATGTCGCGGGCTCTGATCGCCTGCTGCGCCCATGTGATAGACGAACGGACAGCCGAATCCCCGTTGCCGCAGCTCTCGCCGCGCCAGCCCGGGGAAATCGCCGCTGATCAACAGCCAGTCCTCGTGCAGCACCGTCGGATGCATGCTGCAGACGCACATGATGGCGATCAGGTCACCCTTCGCCGCATCGCGCGCTACCAGCACGGGCAACTTTGGATTGGCCGGGCCGGCTGGATCATGTCGATTCGTTCCCAGCCCTGTGGCATCGGCGATCGCCATGCCCAGTGTTGCGGGCCTGGCATTTCGGAACGCGGCAATGCCGGCTTCGACGATCCTGTCCTCCAGGTGCTGCAGGTATTGCGGATCGGGCGGCGGTACGACGGTATCGGCACTGTGGCTGAGCATCTGCGTGGCGACCGGTCCGCTATGCGTGTGTGACGCAGTCACCATGATGTTCGACACGGGGATGCCGGTCGATTCGCTGATCCGCTGGCGTGCCCGAAGAGAGACCGATCGCGGGACCCAGATGATGTCATTGGCGATCAGCATCACCCCGGCCTGCCCGTCGCTGCAGTAGATTGCACTGCTCAGAAGGGGATCATGCACGCCCGTGCTCATGCGCGGCACGTGTGGATAGCCGAAAAGGAAGACCGAGCCTTCGGGCGTGATGTCGGCCTCGGCGGCTCCACAGATCCAGTGAGGGGCTGATTGGTTCATGGATGTTGCGTCGGGTGATGGATGTTCAATACAATCAAACTGTAACATGAATGAACAATCGGCTGCAAGAACGGGCGAAGGCGAGGCGTCAGCAAGCCCCCTGACGCGTAAGGAACGAATCCTGGCGCGATTGGAACAGGCGGGCGAGCAGGGCGTGGAGGAACTGGCGGCGCTGTTTGGCGTCAGTGCAATGACGATTCGCCGCGACCTTCAGGAACTGGCCGACGCGGGCAGGGTCATCCGCACGCACGGCGGGGCAGCCCCCGCGGCACGGGTGAGCTTTGAGTTCCGATTCCTCGAGCGGATGCAGGCGCAGGCGGCGCAGAAGGCGGAAATTGCAGCTGTCGCAGCCGACCTGGTGAAGGAGGGGCAGTCGATCCTGCTGGATTCGAGCACGACGACGCTGGCCATCGCCCGTCGGCTGAAACAGACCGGCTGGCGCGGCGTCATCATCACGACATCGCTGCCGATCGCGTCCGAGCTGTTCGGCTCGGATGAGATCGAGACGATCCTGCTGGGGGGCAAGCTCCGCAAGGATTCGCCGGATCTTGTGGGGGGCGTGACCGATCAGAATCTGGAGACATTGCGGACCGACCTTGCGTTCATCGGAGCCGACGCGATCGACGAGCGCGGCCGCATCTACAACAACTCCACAACGCTGGGACGTATGCTGCGGCGAATGCGGCAGGCTGCGCGGCGCTGCTACGCCGTCGCCGATGCGACGAAGCTGGGCTCGACGGCGTTGATGGCGTTTGGCACGCTGTCGGAGTGGGATGGCTTGATCACGGACCGGACCGCGGATCGGGGCATGCTCCGAACGCTTAAGCGGCACGGGGTGAATGTCCTTCAGCCGGCGCGATCGACGCGCCAGGAGCAGTAGGATGGCCAGCATCCGCATCGACAATGTCCGTGTGCTCGAGCCGGGGCGCGGCCTGGTTGGCACGAGCCTGCGCATCGTTGACGATCGCGTGGAAGCGATCGATCCGCAGCCGACGGCGGGGGACGAGCGCGTCATCGACGGCCGCGGGCACTTGGTGACGCCGGGTTTGATCGATGTGCACACGCACGGGATCGAGACGTGCGTATTCGAGCGGGATGCCCAGGAGATGCGCGACGGATTGCGGCGGCTGGCGAAGTATGGCGTAACCTGCTGCCTTCCGACGCTGTACCGGGTGATGGAGCGGGATTCGCTGGATCGCCTTGCGGCGTTGGCGAATGCGATGACGGAGGAGCCGATCGGCGGCGGGCTTCACCTGGAGGGGCCGTTCCTGGCCCTGGCAGGGGCTGGGGCGTCGACGCTGGCGGGCGATGTGGGGCTCGTGCGCGAGCTGCTGGCGGCTTGCGGTGGGCGTGTTGCGGCGATGTCGATCAGCCCGGAGACGCCGGGGATCATTCCCGTGATTGAGCATCTTGTGGAGCAGGGTGTGGTCGTATTCATGACGCACACGCGGGCGTCGGTGGAACAGACCGAGCGGGCGATTGCGGCTGGGGCACGGCACGCGACGCATTTCTATGACGTCTTCCACGTGCCGGGGCCGGCGGATGCCGGCGTGCGGCCCGTGGGGGCAGTGGAGGCGATTCTGGCCGAGCCGGGAGTGAGTGTCGATTTCATTGCGGATGGCGTGCATGTGCACCCGGCGGCGATTCGGGCTGCTCTGGCTGCCAAGGGATGGGCTGGGGTGATCGCGATCACGGATGCCAATGTGGGAGCCGGTTTGGGAGAGGGGATCTATCCGACGGCATGGGGGTATGACGTTCGCGTCCGGCCGGAGGATGGAGCCAGGATTCATCGGCCTGGATCGGCTGATGATGGGCAGTTGGCCGGCAGTGCGTTGACGATGAACGTCGCGGTGGGGAACGTGCGCCGCTGGCTGGGCGGCCGGCTGGAGGATCACCAGATCTGGGCGATGGCGTCAGCCAATCCGGCGCGCCTGATCGGGCTGGCTGGCCGCGGCAGCCTGATGCCCGGATCGCGGGCGGATCTGGTGGTGTGGGATGACGCCTCCGATCCGCCACACCCTATCCGCACCTTTGTTGCCGGCAAGACCATTTTCGAAGCTCCAGACGCCTAGCGTGCCGTTTGGGCACGGGAGTTGACCTGTGCGCCTGAATGTTCATAATGAACACGAAAGAACAGGAACGAACACATGACAACCACCACCTCCCGCTCGGAAAAGACAAGCCGATTCTCGACACTCGACTGGGGCAGGACGGACCTGACCCGTGTCCCGCATATCGTCACGCCGCCCCCCGGGGAGCAGTCGCGCTCGTGGCACCAGCGGTGCACGAAGTATTTCAAGGGTCTCAGCTCGCAGGTGAAGCTCTTTCCTGTGACATTCGAGTCCGGCCAGGCGTGCACCCTGCGGGACGTGGACGGCAACACGTACATCGACTTCTCCAGCGGGATTTACGTCACAACGCTGGGGCATTGCCATCCGAAGATCAGCGAGGCGATCGCGAAATATGCCTCGCAGTTGATGAATGCCCACGACTTCACCACGCCGATCAAGACGCTGCTGTGCGAGAAGATGGCGGAGGTGTTGCCGGGCGATCTGAACGGCTTCCAGTTCTACGATTCGGGCACTGCCGCGGTGGAGGCAGGGTTGCGCGTGCTGCGAGCGGCGACCGGCCGCAACGAGATCGCAAGCTGCTTCTATGACTTCCACGGCAAGACGTACAACGCCGTGTCGCTGGGGCATATCCGCTCGCAGGTCTATGGACGCGTTCGCGCCCCGGGTAGCCACATGCTCCCGCGTCCGGACACGTACCGGCCGATCTGGACCAAGCCCGACGGCACGATCGACACCGACCAGTACCTGGCGTTCTATGCCGAGTACCTCGACAAGGCGACGGTGGGCGACGTGGCGGGATTCTGCCTCGAGCCGATCCAGGGGTGGGGCGGCAGCGTCATGCCGCCGGACGACTTCTTCCCCAAGCTGCGCAAGTTCTGCGATGAGCGGAAGTTGCTGCTGATGGCTGATGAGGTCCTCACCGGCTGGGGACGCACAGGCAAGTGGCTGTGCATGGAGCACTGGGGCGTGGTGCCGGACATCGTGACGCTCGGCAAGGGGTTCGGCAATGGCTTCCCGGTGACGGCGGTCGCCGTGCGCGAGCCGCACAAGGAGAGCTTCGAGTCGATCAGCGCCAGCAGCAGCTACGGCGGTAATCCGATGGCGTGCGCCGCGGCGCTGGCCAGTACGGAAGTGATCCAGGAGGAGAACCTGCTGGAACATGCGAGCTTCCTGGGCGAAGTCGCACTGAAGCGCATGCAGCGGATGCTCACCGAGCACCGGATCGTTGGCGATGTCCGGGCCAAGGGTTGCCTGATGGGCATCGAGCTGGTCAAGGACAGGCAGACCAAGGCTCCGTTTGATGAAGCCGGCAAGCGCGTCTATCAGCGGGCGTTCGAGAAGGGGCTGGCGTGGATCCCGGCTGGCCACATCCTGCGGATGAGCCCGCCGATCGTGATGGATGAGAAGACGCTCCTGAAGGGGCTGGACATCATCGATGAGTCGATTGGCGAGGTGGAGAAGGAGATGGGATACTGAGGGTGGTGCATGGTGCATGATGAATGATGCATGATGATGCATGGTGCATGGTGCATGGTGCATGAAGGTTGAGGCGGTGTCTTCCTGATCTGTGTTCATCTGTGCCCCATCTGTGGCAAGTAAGACATGGCAGAGCAGGCGAGAGTCATTCGGTTCGGCATCATCGGCTGCGGGCTGATGGGACGGGAGTTTGCCAGCGCGGTGGCGCGGTGGTGTCACCTGGTGGAGCCGGCGGCGCAGGTGCGGCTGGTGGCGATCTGCAACCGCTCGGACAAGCCGTTCGGCTGGTTTACGTCGAATTTCCCCTCGATCACGCAGGTGACGCACAACTACCGTGAGGTCCTGGCCAATCCGGATGTCGACGCTGTCTATGTCGCGTTGCCGCACGATCTGCACGAGCAGGTGTACGGCGATGCAATCCGCGCCGGCAAGCACCTGATGGGCGAAAAGCCGTTTGGTATCGATCTGCAAGCCAATGAGGCGATCCTCGCCGCGATGGTCGAGCATCCGGACGTCTTCGTCCGCTGCGTGTCGCAGTTCCCATTCTTCCCGGCTGTGCAGCGGATCGGGCGGATGATCGAGGCCGGCGCGTTCGGACGCATCATCGAAGTCCGCTCAGCCTTCCTGCATTCCTCGGATCTCGACCCCAACAAGCCGATCAACTGGAAACGTCAGCAGGCCCATTGCGGGGCCTACGGCGTCATGGGCGACCTGGGCATGCACGCCTGCCATGTACCGCTGCGGGCGGGATGGAAGCCGCGCAACGTGCGGGCCATCCTGTCGGACATCATGCCCCAGCGGCCCGACGGGCGCGGCGCTATGGTTCCCTGTGACACATGGGACAACGCGACCCTTCTGGTCGAGTGCGACGATCCCGCCGCCGGAAGCCGGTTCCCCTGGATTCTGCGCACGCACCGCATCGCGCCGGGCGAGAAGAACACCTGGAGCATCGAGATCGACGGCACAGCCGCGTCCGTGCGATTCTCCACGCGCGATCCCAAGCGTCTGGAGCTGTTGACGTACAAGCCGGGCGGAGAGCAGGTGTGGCAGGCGGTCCAGTGCGGCTATGAGACCGCCTGGCCGACGATTACAGGGCCGATCTTTGAGTTCGGTTTCACCGATGCGATCCTGCAGATGTGGGCCGCGTATGTGCACGAGCTGGTGAAAGGGCCGCCGGCAAGCAGGTTCGCCGGATGCGCCACCGCGCAGGAAGCAAACGTCAGTCATCGCCTGTTCACGGCTGCCCTGCGCAGCGCAGCCGAAGGCGCCACCGTGGAGATCAGCGCATGAGCGAGTTTCGATATCAGCCGTCGCAGTGGGTCCCGTTCCGAGATCTGGAAGCCATCGAGCGCTGCCGACGGCTGAAGCGGGCAGACATCGAGAAACACCCCAATCCCAACCTGAAGATCCGCGTCGTGAAGGACATCGATCTGCGGTTCATCTGGGTGGCGGATATCTTCAACCGCATCCAGACGGCATCGCGCGAGGGGCGGGACCTGACGCTGATCCTTCCCAATCCCGTGCCGATGTATCGGCAGGTTGCGCATCTGCTCAATGTCTGCCGCGTGGATTGTCGGCGGGTGTGGGCTTTTGCGATGGATGAGTATGCCGATCAGGACGGTCGGATTGCGCCGCCGGACTGGCCGCAGGGGTTCACCTATGCGATGCGCAAGTACTTCTGGAGCGAGATCGATCCGGAGCTTCGCCCACCGCTCGAGCAGTTCATCGGGTTCACCGATTCGAACCTGAAGGACTACGGCAAGATGATCGAGGATCGCGGGGGCGCCGATGCCTGCTACACGGGGCCGGGGTGGACGGGCCATGTGGCGTTCATCGAGCCGGATGCGCCGGAGTTTGACGCGCCGCTGGAGGAATGGCTGAAGATGGGGCCGCGCATCGTGACGCTCTCGCCGTTCACGCTCGCCCAGAACTCGCTGCATGGCAGCTTCGGCTATAGCGGCGACCTGGCGGCGGTGCCGCCCAAGGCAGCCACCATCGGCCCGGCGCAGGTCGTGGCAGCCCGGTATCGCATGGAGGTGCACGGCATCACCGTGGCTGGGACAACCACGAGCTGGCAGCGGCTGATCAGCCGCCTGTGCCTGCATGGTCCGGTGACGCCGCGTCTGCCGTCGTCGATCCACCAGTTGCTGAAGACCGACGTCTACGTCAGTGAAACGATCGCGGCCGACATCGCCCCGAACTTTGACCGCGAGTATTAATCATCCGTTTGATCGATCGCCTCGCGCGTGAAGACGTGGTTTTTCCTTGACATTCCGACATGCGCCAATAGATTTGATCGAAAGATCGATTTTATTGGGGATGTTCATCTCGTGGAGGTTGCCGCATGCAGGCGAAGTGCGCGATTGGAGCCTACGGCTGGAAGAGTGCTCGGCAGGGCTGGCATCTGTTGTTCATCATGCTGCTCGGGGGGCTGGTGCTCAGTCATCTGGCCCGGCTGATGCCCGTCGCCGCCGGCGCTGAGGCGACGCCTGCGGAGATCACGCTTCAGGTCGGCGAATCGAAGAACATCGCAGCCGAGGCGGCGAAACTCGTCCCCGCCGGCCAATCGATTCGTTACGAAAGCGGCAATGCCGGCTTTTTCACCGTCGACGCCAGTGGCACGATCAAGGGCGTGCATGAGGGCAGCAGCGCCCTGGCGGTTATCGCGGCAGATGGCACGCGGGTCGAGATCCCGGTGACGGTCAAGGCCGCCGCCTCCGCATCGCCCGCCCAGGCGACCTCCAGCAGCGAGCGGCCGATGGAGGGCATCGTCATCGCCAATGCCGGGGGGCAACTGCGTGTGGGCGACGTCGAGCGGATCATCGCGCACGTCCTGCCGCATCAGGTGATCGGCTCCAACCCCTTCACGATCAGCAGCTCAAATCCCGCCGTCATCCGCGTCATCGAGCATGCCCGCGTGATCGAAGCCGTCGGTGAGGGCGAGGCGACCGTCACGGCGACCACGCCGGACGGTAAGCATTCGGCTACCGTCACTTACACCGTCGTCGCGCGTCCTGTCGAATCGCATCCGGAAGAAAAGACCTATCGCCTCGAGCCCGAGCGGTTCGGGATTCGGTTCGATGATCCCTCCGAAGAGGCAGCCAAGGCCAACAGCGCGGGCATCTATCAGGCCCTGCTGCACACAGCCGACAACGGCTTCACGCGGCTGCTGATGCCGGAGAAACAGGTCATCTACATCGAGCCGCGCGACACGATCTTCATGGTCAGCAACGTTCAGCTTGACCTGAACGGGTCGGAACTTCGCCTGCGTCCCAATGACTATCCCCGCTACGGCGCCATCGTCTTCCGCGAGAAGGAAGGGCGCAACCGCGTGCTGGAGAATGCCTCGATTGTTAACGGCATCATCACCGGGGAGCGCGACGAGAAGGAGAAGTATTTCCCCGACTGGGCCAAGAACCCGCAGACCGAAGGGGCCGTTTCCATCGCGTTTGAGGAGGGCCGCAATAACGGCATCCGCAATCTGACGGTCCGCAAGTCGATCGGCTTCAACATCGCCAGCGGCATCGGATCCAGGTCGTATGGCGTGGTGCATTACGCGCAGAACGCGATCAGCGTGCGCAACCTCGAAGAGGGGGATTACGACGATCAGGGCAACGCCGTTGAGGCGACGGCCAAGATCCGCACGGTCAAGCCCATCGACATCAGCAAGATCACGACGCCGTACTACACGATCGGCTACCCCCTGGGATACATGGGCTATCCCTATATGAACAGCCGGATCTACGACATCTGGTTCTACGACAAGGACATGAACCTGCTGGGTGCGGCGCGCGGTCGGCTGCGCTTCCGCCAGTACGAGCTGCCGCAGGGGACCCAGTTCGTGCACGTGTCGTTCTACCACGAAGGCGTGCCGGCGAAGGGCAACAGCGATTTCCATGACGCGGTGGCGTTCGTGGACAACTTCGCGATGCCGATCAACAACTACATCATCGATTGCGTCATCGAGGACAATTACAGCACCGGGCTTGCCGCTTGCGGCGGGCAGGGATGGCTGATCAAGGGCAACGTCTTCCGGCGCAACGGCGGGCGCATGCCCGGCTGCGACATCGACTGGGAGGACGGCTGGGAGTACATGCAGGGCGATCTGATCGAGAACAACACGTTCGAGTCGCGCCTGAATGTCGTCGTGTGTGCCGGCATCGGCCTGGTGTTCCGCAACAATACCTTCCGTGGCGAGAGCATCTTCTACGGCCGCGCACAGCACTACTCGATGGTGGGCAACCTGTTTGAGAAGCTCGAGGGTGAGAACGCCCAGAGCGTCAAGGTCGCCTACGGCTCGCAGTCCGACATCTATGCCGTCGGCAACACGTATCGTGGCGCCGCCGTGAAGTACGCCCGTCAGCACAATAAGGAGCCGTTCATCGGCACGTACGAGGCGCACTTCGTGAATGAGACGTTCGACCAGTCGCAGATGCTCCAGGGCCACGTCAGCCGGATGGTCAACTGCACCTTCAGCCGGGGCCCCAACGCCGCCCTGATCCAGGCTGACGTGTTCGAGGGCTGCACCTTCGACGAGGGGAGCTACACGGCTGCCGGTACGATCATCAACTCCAATCTGAAGAACCTTGAGTTCCGGGTCCTTCAGAATCAGCAGCTTACCGTTCGCGATTCGACGCTGCACAATCCGAACTTCACCGCGTCGGCAGCCGTCAAGGGGCTGGTGATCGAGAATTGTCGTATCACAGTTGACCACGACAAGCCGTTGGTCACCCCCAACAACATGGACGAAGTGATCGTCCGCAACTGCCAGATCGCAGTGGGCGGGCAAGCGAGGGAATGGGCGCTGTTCGGTGGCTGGAACGCCGCCGGAGCCAATGCCCGCGTCCTGGTGGATACGGTCCGGCTGCAGATCCCGGCGCATGTGCCGGTCTACCTGCACAAGTATGCCTGGTACCCGCCGGCCGACGATGAGCGGAAGATCAAATACGTCATCCGCAATTCGGACGTCTCCAAACTGCGTCGCACGGATGAGCGCGGCGAAAAGAGCAACGCCGTATTTGAACTTGCAGGACGCTGATATGCCGATATCTCCTTGAGGAATGGGCTAGCGGCATGAGTCAGGCGTCCGTGTCATCCGAGCTGAATCAGCCATCAAAGGCTCCGTCAGTTGACCAACCGCAACGCGCGGCGATCAACTGGCGGAGTGTTCTGCTTGGCTTGCTGGGCGTGGTTTTCATCTGCGCCTTCACGCCGTACAACGACTACGCGCTGAACAACACGGCCTTCATCGGCAACAACCTGCCCCTGGGGCTGGTGGTGCTGACGTTTGCGTTCGTGTTGCTGGTCAACGCGCCGCTGCTGCGATGGGCGCCGCGATATGCGTTCTCATCCGGCGAGCTGGCGGTGGCGTTCTCGATGGCGCTGGTGAGTTGCTGCCTGCCCAGCAGCGGGCTGATGCGCTACTTTCCGCCGTCGATGATCGCGCCCTATCACCTGTCGCAGACGGAGACGTCTTATCGGCAGGTGATGGAGAAGATGAACCTGCCGCAGTGGATCTTTCCGACGTTCGAATCGGACGAAGTGGCCGATCGGATCAATGATCCGCTGGTGCGTGGGTACTACGGCCGCTGGCCGGACGATGCGGGAACGCCGCCGTATGCCGCGTGGATCACGCCGGCACTGGCATGGGGGATCCTGATCGCGGCGCTGTATGGCGCGATCATCTGCATGATGGCGCTGGTGCGGCGCCAGTGGTTCGACAATGAACGGCTGGCATTTCCGCTGGTGAATGTCCAACTGGCGCTGATCGAGGCGCCTGCGCCGGGACAGGCGGTGAACCGGGTGCTGCGCGCCCGCAGCCTGTGGGTGGCGGTACTGATCGTGGTGGCGCTGCGCATCTGGAATGGGGCTGCCGTCTATCTGCCAGCGTACTTCCCGGAAATCCCGCTCGGCTACGACCTGTCGAGGCTCTTCACGGAATCGCCGTTCCGATACCTTCAGGGCGAAGCCAAGGCGGCAACGATTTACTTCATCGTTGTCGGCATCACCTACTTTGTCTCCAGCACCGTGGCGTTCAGCCTGTGGGCGTTTTTCATCCTGGACCAGTTCCTCCGGATGGGCATTGGCGCGACGACGGGCGATCCGGGGCGGTATGAGATCGGCTATCAGCACATGGGGGCGATCCTGGCATTCGGCGGGACGGTGCTGTGGCTGGGCCGGCGGCACTGGATGATGGTGCTGGCGCAGGCCCTTCGCGGGCCGAAGCCCGGGGAGCCGCAGGGGCGGTACATGTCGTATCGTTTCGCCGTGCTGGGGCTGGTCGTCTGCACGGCGGGGATGATCACCTGGCTGTGCGTAGCCGGCTGCACGTTCATCGGAGCGACGGTGATCGTGCTGCTGCTGCTGTTCCTGTTCCTGGTGATCGCGCGTGTGGTCGCCGAGACGGGGCTGGTGTATGGGCAGATCCTGCTGCCGATCTACGCACCCTGGCAGATCCTGGGCAGTTACGGCTGGACCAAGGCCGTGCCACTGGAAACGTTCTTCCACAGCGCGCTGATGCAGGTGCGGTTCTACGATTTCCGTGAGCCGCTGAGCGTCTACGGGACGCACGCGCTGAAGATCAGCGATCGCGTGATCTTCAATGGCGAGGAAACGGCTCCCGGCGATCGCCGGACGGGGCGGATGTTCCTGGTGGTGATGGGGTTGGCGCTGGTAGTGGGGTATTTCGTCAGCTTCGGCAGCACGCTGGCTACGGAATATGCCTTCGAGGCGACGCAGGATGCCCAACCGATCCAGCCGATCAGCCTGTGGGGATCGACGCAGGCGCAGGACTGGTACCTGATGACGCAGACTGTGGAGTATGACCGCGGCCGCTACAACACGCGGATCGATCCGCTGCTGCACATCGGCATCGGCATGGTCGTGATGTTCGGTCTGTGGACGCTGAGCCTGCACTACACCTGGTGGCCGCTGCATCCGGTGGGATTCCTGATGCTGGGCACGACGCCGGGAACGCTGATGTGGTTCAGCATCTTCATCGGCTGGGCGTGCAAGGTGATCCTGCTGCGGCTGGGTGGAGCGACCGCCTATCGTAACGGTCAGCCGTTCTTCATCGGCCTGATCCTCGGCGAATGCGTTGCCGCCGGTTTCTGGCTGCTGGTGAGCGTCGTGCTCAACCTGATGGGCGAGACCTATCGCGCCATCAACCTCATGCCGATCTGATTCCTTTCGACTATCTACTCAAAACGAGCATGCCGCGGCAAAGGCGATGAACCTTTGCCGCGGCATGTGCGGATGTCTTCCGTTTCCGGGGTACGGCTACCAGGTGTAGACGCGTGTCTCGTACGGCTCGAGCACCACCGTGAACCGGCCGTCCTTGATCTCGAGCACGTCTTCCCGCTTCTTGAAGAAGTCCTTCAGCTTGGCCTTGGTCTTCTCCGCGGAGGGATGTGCCGGAGGAAGCTGCGCCTCGGCTTTGAGGACCTGATCCGTGGGGTTGACCATCAGGATCACGGCATGCTGGTCACGCATGTACAGGCATCGCAGATTGCCATCTTCGGAGGCGAAGGACTGCCGCACGGGCGCGGTCAGCCAGGGCAGGAGCTGCTTGACGTCCTCACAGACGCTGGCGATCGCCGCCTGCTGTTCCGGGCTGTTCTTGGCGCCGACACCCACCGGCCCGCCGCCTACCTGTTCCCAGGGATACCAGATGATGCCGCGGGCATCGTGCGCCAGCGCGAGGTATGCGGTGGCACGGATCTCCTCCGGCGTTTCGTCCTTGCCGAACGATCCGGGGACGCAGATCACAGGCTTGGTTCCGTTCACCGCCGCCACAGCCTTGGGCAGCCAGTCGGCTGCCTTCGACGGCTTGCCGTACGGATCGATCGCCAACACGTCGGCAAACTGTGCATGTTCACCGAACTGATCGGGCACGCACGAGACGGTGTAGACCGGATGGTGCAGGTCTTCGCGGTGGAACGTGTCCCGAAGCAGCGCCGCCATGCCGTAACTGCCCTCCGTGGGTTCGTCCAGTCCGTACCACATCAGGATGGCGGGATCGGAGCCCAGAGAATTGGCTGCGCTTTCGAAGATCTTCTCGCTCTTATGATTCAGCTCGTAGACGACCTTGAGCCCGTGAGCTGAGGCGGCAGCCAGACCGCGGGACACACCATATGCATCACGCCCCTCGTGCCAGGACCAGAACTGCACCGTGTTCAGCCCAAGGGCCGCGACAGCCGGGTAGTCGGAAGGTGTCACGTGGTAGATACCCAGAGGGAAGAATGGCTTGCCGTTAACCAGGAACGTTCCATCTTCATCGATGATTGTTTGCGCAGGCTGCGGAGCCAGGATCTTGAAGGGTGTGTGCGTCTCAGCCAGCACACGCTTGTCGCTGTCGACAAGGACCGCCTTGGCTGTGTAATCGCCCGCAGGCAGCGACTTGTCCAGCTCGATCGGCTGGCGCCACTCGAGTTGCAGACCTTCCTTCGGCAGGGTGATTTCCGCGGTGGACACGGCTTCACCGGCAGAATTCAGAACGGTGATCGTGACCATGCCGCCTTGCAGTTGCTCCTGATCGGGCGCGAGGCGGATGCCAAATCGCGCCGTGGGCAGCCGACGTGCGGATGACAGCAGGCCCCGATAGGCTGGCGGCGTCACCGTCAGCAGTTGGGGCATTTCCACAGGGCGCTCGTACAGCAGCCATTCACGGTTGTCGTACTTGAGCAGCAGGCGGGTCATGGCCGGACCACGCACGCTGAATCGGTAGGGGAGCTCGACGACCCCGCCGGTGGCCGCTGCCGAAAAGCGTTGAGGCTCACCGGTTTCCGGGACGATCTCATAGACGAACTCACACTGCTGCTTGGGGCCATTCTCAGCCAAAGTGAGCCGGATCATGCCGTCGCCGAAAGCCGGTTCGGGCAGCTCGAACGACTTCAGATCAAGGCCGGCACGCGCGAGCTGCAGGCATCCAAAGAAGTTCCGGAACTGCCGGGCTCCCGGCTGACGCAGGGCTGACAGGGACACCAGGCCACGCCCGACCGTCTGGGCGAAGGTCACGGGATAGCCTTCGCTGCAACGGGCGACGACCTGCCATTTGGTGTCCTTCGGGGGCTCCAGGAAATGCGGCCAGCTATTCGGCTCGGTGATGCGAGAGGGGAAAAAGCGGAGGGGATGGGCCGGTTCGGCGTTGGTGGTGTAGCCGTTGATTGTCCACTGGCTGGAGTTGCACTTGCCTTCTTCCAGCCCGCCGAAGCGCGGATCGATATCCGCCAGCCAGGCACGCACACCAGGGTAGCTGCCGTCCGTGACCGCCAGCAGGCCACCGTTCTCAATGAACCGCATGTAAGCCGACCGGTCCTCCCCGGGGAGTGGGACACTGCCATCCAGGTTGAACAGCGGGGCGATGATCACCATGTCGTAGTTGTCCAGCTTGCTGGCAAGGGACTTGACCGACTCCTTGTCGAAGTAGCGGTCGGCCTCCCAGCCAAGCGTACTGAGCGCATAGTCAAACTCGTCCTGATGCCGCTTCTTCTCGTTGTACAGAACGGCGATGCGAGGTTTGTCCACGACGCGTCCTTCATCGGAGGCAGATGACTTCTCGGCAGATTGCTCGGCAGCGTGAGCGAAGGGGCCAAGCACCGCAGCCAGCGCCGCCATCACGACCAGGAGTCGCCGGCTCCGAGCCATCCAGGCGCCAGTGCCCCCGGATGCAGGGCAACGGCCAACAGACACAAACGAAAGCAAGTGGGTGAGCATGAGCTCAATCCTCCAAACTTAGCGGTGGCCTACCAGTTGAATCAGTAATGCCACGGCAAGAATCAGTCAGGCTGCCAAAGGACTTCCGGCAGCAACGAAATCACCGAACCCGCGATTAGGCCATGTATTATACACGTTTACACCCGACCACGCAGAATAATATGGCTGCCTCTTCAGTTTGTTGACGAATAAAACCTGGATGATACAGTACACCATGTCGAGTACATGTAAACGCGCTAGGCGCAGTTGGGATCGTGGTTAAGCTGGGTGAGTCGAGTCTCAAGCAAATGAGCGAGCTTCGTCTGGAAGACTGGACGTTGCCCGCTGCCAATCTCGGTCCGGAAAATCCGCTCCCCACGCTCCCCAAAGCCGCCGACCTGCACGCAGCCGTCAAGGTCGACGATACCGTCCCACCGGAAGACCGCGAACATCTGGGCTGGGGCCAGCCGTCCGGCATCCTGCCGTATCGCATGCAGGATGGCTACGACCGCAACCGCAAGCCACGAGCCTTCAAAGCCGTCGTTCTCGAGAACGAGTACCTCCGCGCCGCCTTCTTTCCCGAACTGGGAGGGCGACTCTGGTCACTGGTCCACAAACCCACCGGTCGGGAGCTGCTGGCGCGTAATCCGGTTTTTCAACCGTGCAACCTCGCGATCCGCAATGCCTGGATCAGCGGCGGCGTCGAGTGGAACATCGGCTGGACCGGCCATTGGCCCATGACCTGCTCGCCGCTGTTTGCGGCGCGATACACCCTGCCCGACGGCACGCCGGCTTTGCGCCTGTGGGAATGGGAGCGTCTTCGCCGCATCCCGTTCCAGATCGACGCATGGCTGCCTGCGGGATCGCCCGTGCTGCTGGTGCGCGTCTCCATCCACAATCCGCACGATGCGGTGTTGCCCATCTACTGGTGGTCCAACATCGCCGTGCCGCAGACCGCCGATACGCGTGTGCTGGTATCCGCGGATGACGCCCTGGTGCACAACAACGAGACCAACGCGCTCAGCCGCGTCGATCTGCCGTACGCGGGCACCGAGGAACTGACCTACCCCGGCCGTCTGCGCGGCTCGCGCGACTGCTTCTTCCGCGTTCCTCCTGACGTTCAGCCGTGGATCACCGCGCTGGACAGCGATGGGCTGGGCCTTTTCCAGACCTCCAGCTCGCGCCCGCGAGGGCGGAAGCTCTTTCGATGGGGCATTCAGCCCGGCGGTCAGAACTGGCAGCGTTTCCTGGGAACGCCCGACTACATCGAGATCCAGGCGGGCTTGGCTCGCACGCAGACGCATCACCTGCCCATGCCGCCGAAGGCGACATGGAGCTGGGTGGAGGCGTACGGTCTGCTCCAGGTCGATCCGGCAACGGTGCACTGCGCTGACTGGAGCCAGGCGCGCCAGGCTGCTGAACAGGCGGTCGAGAGCGTAATCGGCAGCGAGGACCTCGAAGCCGAACTGGCTGCTTCCGCCACTTGGGCCCAGACCCCCGCACACGACATCATCCACAAGGGATCCGGTTGGGGCGCCCTCGAGATGGCGCGGCGAACGGCGGATGAAGAGCCGGCCGTCAGCTTGGGAGGCGTGTTCTATCCCGCGAACTCGATGGGCGAGGAGCAGGAAGCGTGGAAGACGCTGCTGGAGAGGGGGATCCTGCCCGAATCCGATCCGCTCGATGAGCCGGGCAGCTTCGTGCCAGCCGCTGACTGGCTGACGCGGCTGGAGAAGAGCCTTCATCAGCCCGGCGGGCGCCACTGGCGATCGCTGTTTCACCTGGGCGTGCTCTACTGGCAGGCTCAGCGGAACAACCAAGCCATGCAGGCTTGGGAGCAATCCTGCGAGGCCCGGGAGAACCCCTGGGCTCGTCGCTGCCTCGGTGTCGCCCACATGCTGGAGCGCCGATATGCCGAGGCGATCCCGCACCTGCGGCAGGCCCTGGAGATGAAGCCCGACCTTCGCCCGCTGCTGATCGAATATCTGCAGGTACTGCTGGCCGATGGTCAGCATGCTGTGGCGCTGAAGCTCATCGCCGCGTTGCCGGCAGAGCGACGTGCGGATGGACGGATCCGCCTGCTTGAGGGGCGGGCGCTGCTGGCCGCGGGAGACTTGGATGGGGTTGAGCGCCTGCTCAACGAGAATCCGATCCCACATGACATGCGAGAGGGCGAAGCCGGTCCGACCGGGCTGTGGTTCGAATTGCAGGCGCATCGGCTTGCACGATCGCAGGGTCGGCAGGTTGACGATGAGCTGCGGGCCCAAGCGCAGCGGACATTCGCCGTTCCTGTCAGCATCGACTACCGGATGGGCGGCTGACCGTCCACTTCGTTTCACAAACCATCGAGCGCCTGTCCCAGGGCGCGCAGACGATCGGCCCGCGACAGCGAGTACTTACTCTCGCCATCGCGGGCCGGTCCTTTTGCATCAGCTACTTGTGTTGGCTACTTCGCTGTCACCCGGAACGCCCCGGTGGCCAGCGGTGATAGCGTCAGCGTGAGCTTGCTGTCGACAACGGTACGATCAGGGGCGCGGGCTGCGGCCGCGGGGGATTCCCGCGGCCGCACAATCCCGCCGGGGTGTCCTGCGCGTTTACCGGCCGACGCGTCGTCGGCGGACCATCAATCCCGCCGCGCCTGCCAGCAGGGCGAGGCCAGTCGGTTCGGGAACGACGCTCACGCCGTTCAGGATGATCTGGCTGCCGGTGTCGACCAGCGACAGCGAGCTGCTGGGGACGAAGCCCAACGCGCTCAGGTCGAAGGTCGGTTCGAGGTCCGGGCTCCCAGCCAGTTGCCCATACTGGAACAGAACCACCGACCCACCATCCTTGAAGCCGTCGCCCAAGGCCAGCGTCCAGTTGTCGTCCAGGTCCAGCGTGCCCTCGACGGTCACCAGGTCACCGGCTTCGAACAGAAGGATCGCGCCGTTGTTAAGGGTGAGGTTGTCCAGGAACGTCAGCGTGCCGGGGCTGCTGCCAGGCGACAGGATGCCGCCGGACTTCACCGTCGTCGGCCCACCGATGGCGCCCGAGCCGC
>CALEKX010000096.1 GCA_937904525.1 uncultured Phycisphaerales bacterium | reverse complement strand
AGGTGACAACTTCTGATCAGGACTTGACAGGTTATCACACGCGCGTCGGTCCCGGTTCTATCTTGCTATCCGCCGTGATGGAAAGTACGATCAGGTAACGTGTTCTGGACACGTCGGGGGCTATCAACCCTGGCGCGTTCACGGCGAAGGTCCGCCAAGCGGATGCGCCTTCGCCGCTCAGGTCTCCTGACGGCCATTCCGCCGGATGCACGTGCTGCAAAGCCCGTAGACGGCGGGGGTTGGATTGCAAGTGGAACTTTCTGGAGTCGAAATCGCCGTCGTGCTCAAAGCCCTGTTGGTGGCGGTGACGCTGCTGTCGGCGGGGTTGCTGCTTGCGCTGGTGATGATCGAAACCGCCAGCCGATGCCCATCGGCGGTGGCGATCGTGCTTGAGCCGGCGCCCACGCCTCAGCGAGCAATCGCGGCGTGCGACAGGCCTGATGGCTTGTCGCGGATGAGCCTGCTCACCCGCGCTCCACCCGTTTCCCCACAATACCTGCGCTGCTGCCATCGCGACCCGGACAGGGTCGAGTGATCCAGCGCGCCGGCTGCATCCAATCCCATCGGACGTCAGGGGTCGATTGATCCGCACCAGATACCCAGGCGGCTGGGTTCCGCTCGCGCCGCGTACCACGCGACGAAGGTCGGACCATCTGCCATGTATGAATGTGAATGACGTCCCATGGCATACATCATCGTTGGTATTCTCATCGGCCTGGTGCTGGGCTGTGGGGGGGCGATCGCGTACTTCATGTACGCGTCGCGCTCGCTCATGGCCCGCACCCGGGAGCAGGCACAACAGGTCATTGACAACGCCACCAAGGAGGCACAGAACCGCGCCAAGGAAATCGAACTGGCAGCCAGAGAAGAACAGCAGAAGCTTCGCAGTGATTTCGAAGCCGAAACCAACGCCACCCGCCAGGAGCTCAAGCAGCTTGAACAGCGCCTCACCAAGCGCGAAGACACACTCGACCGCAAGCTCGACACGCTTACCGTCAAGGAGCGGCAGCTCGACGAGCTGGAGCGAAGGCTCCAGGGCCGCGAGAAGAACGTCTCAGCCAAGGAATCTGAACTGGCGGCTGTCCTGAAGGAGCAACGCGAGAAACTGCTGAGCATCACCAACCTCAGCATGGACCAGGCCAAGGAGATGCTCCTGAAGCGCATCGAGGATGACTGCCGTGCCGAGTGCGGCGCCGTCATCCAGAAGATCACCGAGCAGGCCCAGGAAGAAGCCAAGGACAAGGCCCGCCAGATCATCATCCAGGCGATTCAACGCTACGCAGCCGAGCAGACGGCGGACCATACCGTCTCGTCCGTCAGCATCCCCAGCGACGACATGAAGGGCCGCGTCATCGGACGCGAAGGCCGCAACATCCGCGCGTTCGAAAAGGCGACGGGCGTCGACGTCATCATCGACGACACGCCGGGCGTGGTCGTCGTCTCCTGCTTCGATCCGGTGCGGCGGCAGATCGCCAAGCTGTCGCTGGAGAAGCTGGTCGCCGATGGGCGCATCCATCCCGCCCGCATCGAGGAGGTCGTGGCTGCCACGAGCAAGGAGATGGAGGATGAGCTCGTGCGCCTCGGCCGTGAGGCGGCCCAGGAGGCGCACATCCCCAACCTGCCCAAGCCGATCATCCCGATGCTCGGCCGCCTGGCGTATCGCACCAGCTACGGCCAGAACGTGCTGAAGCATTCGCTGGAGGTGGCGTATCTGGCGCAGGTGATGGCCGACGAGCTTGGCCTGGACGGGGCGATCGCCCGCCGGGCTGGGCTGCTGCACGACATCGGCAAGGCGATGGACCACGAGGTCGAAGGCGGCCACCCGCAGATCGGCATGGAGTTCCTCCGCCGCTTCAACGAAAGCGAAGCCGTCCTCAACGCCTGCCTAGCGCATCACGGCGATGCCCCGGCGACAACGCCCTACACGCCGCTGATCATGGCTGCCGACGCCATCAGCGCCAGCCGCCCGGGCGCTCGCCGCGAAAGCCTCGAGCGCTACATCAAGCGGCTTCAGGAGTTGGAAGATCTGGCGATGGCGTTCCATGGCGTGCGCCAGGCGTACGCGATCCAGGCTGGCCGCGAAATCCGCGTCATCGTCGATGCCCGCCAGATCGACGACCGCGTCAGTGCCAAGATCTGCCGCGACATCGCGCAGAAGATCCAGCACGACCTGACGTACCCCGGCGAGATCAAGGTCACGCTGATCCGCGAGGTGCGGACGGTGGAGTACGCGCGGTAATGACCAACCGGCGTGTCGCGCCGGCGTAGCGCGACGGATGGATTAACCGGTCCGCTAAAGCGAACCCTACAGTTCTCCTCCGTAGGGCCCGCTTCAGCGGACCGGTTGTCTTTTGGCGACCGAACGGGCGAGGCCAGGGCAATCGCCCTTGGCGATTTCCGCCTTTCTTCTGGACAAAACCCCGGGCGGACGGTGAGATTTTCGAATGTTTGCGGTCCCGGGCGGCCGCACGTCGGGAGGCTCATCATGGATGCCATCGTCTGCAACGGATGCCGCAAGCAGTACAAGTGGAAGCCGGAACTCGCCGGCAAGAAGGTCAAATGCAAGTGCGGCACGGTCATCGACGTGCCGGCCCAGCCCCAGCCGCCCGGGCCCGATGAGGATGACCTGTACGCCTTCGCCGACGATCCGTCCACAGGCGGACCGGCGGCTGCTGTGGCGGCCATTCCGCCGATTCGGCCGGTTCCGCCGCCGATCCAACCGGTTGCGCCGATCCCGCCCATCGCGCGTCCGCAGGCAGCCGTTGCCGGCGCCGCAGCCGCTCGCGGTGCCGCGCCGATGCTCGGATATCGCCCGCGCGCCTCGCAGCAGGAGATCGCGCGCGGCAGCACGTGGAGCCTGGAAGGATCGCCGATCAAGGACTTCTGGCTGCCCATCGGCTGCATCGTCGTCGGGCTGATCATCAACCTCGTCGACTGGATGGTGCTCAATGAGCTGGACTTCATCTGGGCGATGCTGGTGGTGGGGGTGAGCACGGTCATCGAGATGGTCGTGCTGATCGTCGGCTGTGTGATTGCGATGAAGCTGATGGACATGGCGCTGGGCGCGCCGCTGCAGGCGTTGCTGAAGATCGCGGGCGTGGCGATCGCGCCGGGCGCGATCGTGGGGTTGCTCGGCAGTTCGTTTGACGGCGGGTGGATGGTGGGCTGGGGCGTGTCGTTCCTGCTGTACATCTTCCTGCTGATGGCGTTCTTCGACCTGGACGGCACAGAGGTGATGATCCTGGCGTCGATCATCTGGGTGATGAAGCAGTTGGGGGGGTACATCGTGATGTTCGCGATCGTAGGCTGGCTGGTTTCGGGCGCGATCAGCGGAGGCGGAGGAGGCGGAAGTGCCGTGGGCGGCGGGGGGATGGGATCGATGATCGGCGGATCGTCGGCGCCGCAGGCGTCGGCAGCCGAGCTGGATGCCGAGGCGCGCGACTGGCTGGAGGAACTGTCGCACGCCGAGGCGAAGCAGTGGTTGGCGGCTGCGAACCAGCGCCTGCTGGATGGTCTGGATCGCGCCAAGTCGGTCGCGCTGGTCAACCAGCTCTACGCAGCCGGCGCGACGGAGGTGCGCATCGCCGGCTTGGAGGACGGGTATCCGGTCGCCGACCTGCTGGTCGTCTCGCTACCGAAGGACTCGGCGAGGCGGAAGAAGATCTTCGCTCTGGAGCGGGAGTTCAGCCAGGTCCGCCCCGAGTTCGAACCGACGCGCGATGTCGGGCAGAACTACCTGGTGCTGTATTTCATGGACTGACGGCCGGGGCCAATAAGGCGTTGAGCAAGTTTACGCAATATGCGTAACACCGGTCTGCCCCCTCGCCCCACGGATCGCGTTTGACGGCCAGGTTCCGGACGTCCAGCCGGCAACACATTTTTTTGTGTGTTGCATTCTGTTGCATTGTGTTGCATCCACCCCCGCCATCCGGGCGCACCGTGGGCGCTGTGGCGGGGTGTCCGGCAGAAAGTACATATATCGCGCCGCCCGAGTGTGTCAAGTAAAAGTTAGGTATTGTCGAAACGGGGCGCCGGACGCGCCCGAACGCACGGTGCAAGCACGGCCGCTAAACGACCATCACTTCGACTCTCAGCCGCTCCGTCTCTCTCCCCACACCCTTGATCTGACCGCGCAACAGCAGTACATTTCCCCATTCGCCATGCGCCGACGCGCTGCCGGGATGAACCGGCGGTCGCAATCCCGCGTAAAACATTGGCCCGGCTGACGTTGCCGCGAGGTGCGGACGACGCACGTTCCCGGGCGAGCAGGAGTATCACCGTGAAAGAGAAGATCCATCCCCGCTATCAGACGTGCACGGTCCACTGTGCCTGTGGCAACACGTTCACGACGCGCAGCACGCGCCCGCGCCTGACGGTCGACATCTGCGCTGAGTGCCATCCGTTCTTCACCGGCAAGCAGAAGTTCGTCGACACCGCCGGCCGCGTGGACAAGTTCCAGCGGAAGTTCGGCGGCACGTACAGCTTCCAGCGTTCGGGCAAGTAACGCCGATATTCTCCTCAGCCGCCCGGCAGGCGCGCCCCTGGCGCCCCGGCCCGACGGCTGGCATTGCGGGTGTAGCTCAGTTGGTAGAGCGGCAGCCTTCCAAGCTGCATGTCGAGGGTTCGAATCCCTTCACCCGCTTTCC
This sequence comes from uncultured Phycisphaerales bacterium, assembly GCA_937904525.1. Taxonomy (GTDB): domain Bacteria; phylum Planctomycetota; class Phycisphaerae; order Tepidisphaerales; family Tepidisphaeraceae; genus CALEKX01. The sequence goes on along the minus strand of CALEKX010000096.1, from coordinate 3,614 downwards.
TTCCGTTTGCCAGGATGCGCAGTTCTGCGCTCTGTGACCAGAAGACCATCCAGAGCCGATTTCGACTTGGCGAATCTCATCGGTCCGGTTGACCTTGCCATTTCGGCAAGTCTGCAGGGCACGCTGCCATGCGCCCTTACATGAGGCGCCTACGTGGAGAGATGCTGATAGGCCCCTTCGCGTCCTGGCGGTCACTGCTTCACATCCGCGCCAGCGAGTTCAGCCGTGTGCGTCGCGCGCGGCATCCGCATACAATGAGGGTATGCGGAGATGGCCGGCAATCCTGATGGGGTGGTGCCTGTTGGCGATACTCGTGTGCGCCGCGCGGGCACAGGATCAGACGGATACGTCCGAACCGGCAACCCAGCCGGCGGCGGCTAAGCCCGCAGGAACGCGGGCGGTCGTCATCGAGCTGTCCGGCGATGTCGATGACTTCATGTTCCGCTCGCTGCGCACGCGCCTCGACGAAGCCCGCCGCCTGGGGGCAGATACGGTCATTCTGGAAATCGACACCTACGGCGGGCTGGTCACCAGCGGCATGGAGATCAGCCGCCTGATCAAGCGCCAGACCGATCTGCACACCATCGCCTTCGTCAAGTCCAAAGCGATCAGCGCCGGCGCGATGATCAGTGTTGCAGCCGATCAGATCGTCATGGAGCCGCACTCGCAGATCGGCGATTCCGGCGTGATCGCCGCTGGCGCCACGGGTGTACAGGAACTCGATCCGCACACGCGTGCCAAGGTCGAAAGTCCCGTGCTCGAAGATTTCTACGACAGTGCGATCCGCAACGGCTACGACCCGCTGCTGCTGCAGGCGATGGTGACGATGGATCGCGCTGTCTACTGGATCGAGAACACGCAGACCAGCGAGCGGCGCTTCGTCGGCGAGGAGGAATATGAGAAGCTGGTCGAGAATGTCCCGCCGGAGCAGCGCGTGTGGAAACCCGTCCTGCCCGAGCGCAATCCCATCGATGCCAGGGACACGCTGTTGATGCTCAGCTCCGAGCTGGCGGAGAAAGTCGGGCTGTCGAAGGGGACGTTCGACTCGGTCGAGCAGTTCGCCGCGGCGCGCGGGCTGACGATCCTGGAGCGGCTGGCGCCGACGACGGGCGAGCGCCTGATTGGCTGGCTGGGCAGCATGGCTGTACGCAGCATCCTGATGACGGTGCTGCTGTTCAGCCTGTACATGGCGTTCCAGACGCCCGGCTATGGGATTCCTGAAGCCGTGGCGGCGATCTCGCTGGTCGTGTTGATGGCAGTGCCGGCGATGAGCGGGCATGCGCAGTGGTATGAAGTGGTCGCGGTTGTCCTCGGGTTGGCGCTGATCGCGGTGGAGCTGTTTGTGCTGCCGGGATTCGGGTTCCCGGGGATCACGGGAATCCTGCTGGTGCTGGCTGGGCTGACGATGGCATACGTGCCGCCGATGAAGGTGCCGGGGATGCCGGTGGGATTCGGTGTCAGCCTTGGTGCCGTGCGCGATGCGATCTTCAGCGTGCTGGGCGCGCTGGTGGCGTCGCTGCTGCTGTGGTGGTGGCTGAGCCGATACCTGCCGCGGCTGCCGTACTTCGGCGGGCTGATCCTCCAGCAGTCGCGGGGAGACGTCGCAACCGTCGGCACCGGGCCAGCCGGTGCGGCGACGCCTGTGGCCTGGCCGACACCCGGTATGCAGGGCAAGGTTGTTGCCGATCTGCGTCCCGGCGGCCTGGCGGAATTCTTCGATGAGACGACCAACGACACGCGCACAATCGACGTCGTGTGTGATTGCGGATATGTTGCACGCGATACGCCGGTTGTCGTTCGCGAGGTCCAGGGCACGCGCATTGTCGTGCGGCCGCTGAAGCAGCCGACCAACGGCTAGTGCCGGCGCGACGGCTGGGGCATCGGCAGCGTGACCTGTTGCGCCAACCAGCCGCATCGTCCGCAGCCTGCTGGAGGAGTTATCATCACCGTCGATTGCCATCCATGACCCTACTGTCGATCGCCATCCTGCTGTTTGTCGTGGGTATTGTGCTGCTTGTGGCGGAGTTGCTGCTGCCGACGGGCGGGCTGCTGGGTGTGCTGGGCGGATTGGCCCTGGTGGGGGGCGTGGTCGTCTGCTTTATGATCGACCGATGGCTGGGCGTGGCCGTGGCGGTCGGCGGGGTGATCGCGGCGCCGTTTATTGGCGCCTGGGCGATTCGGATCTATCCGAAAACGCCGATCGGGAAGAAGATGATCCTCAGCGGCGAGCAGACGGTCGTGCGTCCGCCGCCGGTGCATATCGGCCAGACGGGCGTTGCGGTGACGCATCTTCGCCCCGGCGGCGAGGTCGAGTTTGACAATGAGCGCGTTGAAGTGATCAGCGATCGCGGGATCATCAACGCAGGCCGAACGGTGCGCGTCGTCGCCATCGAGAACGGCCGGCCTATCGTCAGGGAAGTCCAGAACGGTTGACCCGTGTCCTGTCGCCCCGAGTGGGCTGCGCGGGATCTAACGAGAGGGAGCACCATGCCAGAGTTTCTTGCCCAGGAATCGAACTTGTGGTGGATCGTGGGCGGATTGATCGCCCTGATCATCCTGCTGGTGATCGTAGCCATACTGGGGCAGTTCATCGGTTTGTACATCCGGGCGCTGGTGTCGGGGGCGCATGTCAGCTTCATCGAGCTGATCGGGATGCGCCTGCGGCGGGTGAATCCGTCGCTGATCATTGATGCCCGCATTCAGGCCAGCCGGGCGGGGCTGAACATCCCGCAGTCGGAGATGGAATCGCACGTGCTGGCGCGCGGCGATCTGGTGCGCGTCGTCAATGCGATGGTGGCTGCCAGCAAGGCGAATATCGATCTGACATGGGAGAACGCCCGCGCGATCGACCTGGCCGGCCGCGACATCCTCGACGCGGTGCGGACGAGCGTGAACCCGAAGGTGATCGATGTCCCCTCGCCGGCGATGGGCCGCACGACGATCGATGCCGTGGCCAAGGATGGCATTCAGTTGCGCGTCAAGGCACGTGTCACGGTGCGGACGAACATCAAGCGGCTGGTCGGTGGCGCCACTGAGGAAACGATCATCGCCCGCGTCGGTGAGGGTATCGTCACGGCGATCGGCTCAGCCAGCGACTATAAGGACGTGCTGGAGAATCCCGACCACATCTCCAAGGCCGTGCTGGCCAAGGGGCTCGATGCCAACACGGCATTTGAGATTCTGTCGATCGACATCGCCGACATCGACGTCGGTGAGAACGTCGGCGCCAAGCTGATCGCCGATCAGGCTGAGTCGGAAAAGAAGCGCTTCCAAGCCGAAGCCGAGAAGCGCCGCGCGATGGCTGTGGCGCTCGAGCAGGAGAACATCGCCAAAGTTGCCGAGAATCGCGCGCTGGTCGTGCTCGCCGAAGCCGAGATTCCCAAGGCCATCGCGGAGGCCTTCCGCACGGGCCACCTGGGCGTCATGGACTACTACCGGATCCGCAACGTGCAGGCGGATACGGCGATGCGCGAGTCGATCGCCAAGCCCGAACAGGGCCAGGCCCGACCGGGCTGATCGGCTGGAAAGCGTGTGTGAGTTTCTTGTGGCGCGGGCGTCCCCAACATTATGCATGATCGGCGCAAGTCCTTTCGCGAAGGTCATCCTGAGCGAAG
>CALEKX010000095.1 GCA_937904525.1 uncultured Phycisphaerales bacterium | reverse complement strand
AAATGACATCACTCTGCCGGCGCCGTGGTGGCGGGTCTTGTTGCCGGGCCGATGGTGACATCGCGAACCGGCTGCGGGGGTTGCTCTGTGGGTTGCGGCTGGGGTGGCACAGCCGGCGGGATGATGGGCGTGCCCTCGACGCCGATCATCGACTGCACGCCGGTGAACCGCGGCTCGGGCATCTGTGACTGCAACTGGGCAGCCGCGGCGCGAAGGCGATCGAGTTCCTGCACCGCCTGTCGCCGCTGAGCCTTCAGGCGGTCATTGTCCCGCTGGATCTCATAGTAAACCGGCGGCAACGGCAGGCGGATGAGCGTGCCGTCGGGCGCGCGATGGTAGGTGCCGGCTTCGAGCTGGCGGAGCGTACGGTCGTTGGTCTCGCCCTGGATGTCGAGCTGGCGGATGCGATCCTCGACCTCCGCAAACTGCTGAGCCATCGCATCGAGCTGGCCCTGGAGCTCCCGCTGTTTGGCCTGGACCTGCTCGTACTGCTCGCGCGTCAGGTACTGCGCCCCCCACCGGTAGATCCCCTCCGCTGCCAAAGCCGCCTGCAGGCGCTGATCCTGATCGGTGAAGATGCGGTAGACCCGCTGAGCGGCAGCCGTTTTCTGCTGATCCTTCGGCAGCGCGTTAAGGGCCTCAGCCACGTTCGAAAGGATCTGCTGGTTCATCGGCGAAGCCGTCATCGCCCGCTCGTAATACGTCAGGGCTTCGCCGGTGCGATTCTGCCGCCAGGCGATGACGGCCAGATTGTTAAGCGTCGGGCCATGGTCGGCTGCACGCGCCAGCACACGCTCCAGCGACTTTCGCGCATCGGACAGCCGATCAGCGCGATACTTCAGCAGCCCGTCGATATACAGCGCGGTGATGTTGTCAGGATCGGCTGCCAGGGCCTCAGCCAGCAGCGGCTGGGCCTCGTTGATCTGCCCCGCCTTGACGAACTGCCGCGCGCGGCTGGCGAGAACCGTCGCCTCATCGCGCAGCTCGTGGCTTCGCTCAGGCGTGACCCACTGCTGCCCCTGGCGCACCAGCCCCTTCTGCTGGCGATCGGACCAGATCTCCAGCTCAGCCCGCGCCGCCTCGGCAGCCGGGGTGTCCTTGTACTGGTCGATGAACGACCGATAGCGATCGATCGCCACCAGCGGATCGGTCGCCGACTCGAGGCTTTGCTTGAGGGATTGGAACCGCGACATGGCGACGGCATCGCCGCGCGGGCCTTCGAGGGTGCGCGGACGCAACTCGACGCGCGCGACCTGATCCTCGGCGATCTCCAGCCGTCCCCCGCCGTCGGTGGTGACGATCCAGCCGCTGTCGCCGCGACGGATGTCGCCCTCCAGCACCCGCCCATCTTTCAGGTGGATGAGATCGGCTGACGCCACGCCAACAGACAGCAGCACGACCGTCGGGATGGTCCATTTCATGCGCAACCTCCGTGCGTTGCTGGCCGCCGGGGCCAGGCGTGCCCCATGCCCGCGTGCGGTTCCGCCATCTTAGACAACTCTACGCCCCGAACGTTGCACCGACCAGCCGATTTTAGATGACGGCCTCAGCCGCACGGCGCGAGGCGTCGTCCAGCTCCTCCAGACGAGGCATTTCGTAGACATTGCCGTCGACGTCGCGGATGGAGAAACGCCCATCCGGCAGGAAGCGGATGTCTTCGCGCTCCTGCACGCGGAACTCGGTCGGCCCGCGGTCGGTATGCACCTTCCACCGCTGGTAGCCGAACGAGACATCGACGCTGTAGATCCGCTGGATCTTCGGCACGAAGATGCTGCTGCTGAGCGATTCCTCGATAAGGCGGCGCGTCTCCTGCGGCACCTGCTCGAGGTGCTCGATGTGGACCAGTTCACGGCCATCGCTGCCGCGGATGCTGATGTGCCGTTGGGGGTTGGACCAGGGAAACGCGCGGCGCACCAGGACGTCTTCGACGTCCGGTTGATCGGGGCGATGCAGGATCAGCCGGTTGGCTGCGTCGCGCGTGAGTGTGAAGCTCTGGGTGTTCATGTCGTTTGAACCAGGCCGTGCGGGAGCGCCCTACCGCGCCCCCGCACGGCCGAAGGTATCAGTCACGGCAGCGGCTGGCATGCAGCCGCGCGATGCCCAGTTGCCTTGCGCGCTGGTGCGCAGCGGCATGCAACTGGTCGAAGATCGCCGCCTTGTCATATCCATCATCGACGCCGCAGCCGTCGACGTGCGCTTCGATGCGCACACGCCGCGGCGGCGGGCTGAGCTCGACGACCGGCTCGACGCAGAACGACAGATGTCCCGCCGGCTGACCGCCGACAAACGCCACCAGCAGGTTCCTTCTCGCCGGCAGCCAGTCATCCTCGATCCCCAGCCGACGGCGATGACCCAGCCGATCGATCAGCTCAAGCGCCTGCGGCCAGCGCTGATCGTAGGCATCGATCACTTCCACCCGCACCGGCAATGGCGGTGCGGCTCTTGGTTCGGCTAATGCGTTCACGTGTGGCTCCTTCCATCATCCCCGCCGCGTGGCGACGGGGGCTTGTGTCTCTATTGAATGGCGACGGCCTTGTTCAGTTCCACCTGCGTTCGATGCAGGCGGGCATATACGCCGTCGGGACGATCAACCAGCTCGTCATGCCGGCCCATCTCCGCGATACGACCCTTCTCCAGCACGACCAGCCGATCAGCGGCTTGCAGCGTGCTCAGACGATGCGCGATGGCGAAGGTCGTTCGCCCCTGTACCAGCCGATCCAGCGCCTGCTGGATCTGCTTCTCCGTTTCGGTGTCGACGCTGCTGGTGGCTTCGTCGAGGATCAGGATCTTCGGGTTGTGCAGAATCGCCCGTGCGACGCTGATCCGCTGGCGTTCGCCGCCGGACAGCGACTGGCCGCGTTCGCCGACCATCGTGTCGTAACCGTCGGGAAAACCGACGATGAAGTCGTGCGCGTTAGCGGCCTTGGCAGCGGCGATCACCTCGGCGTCGGTCGCGTCGGGATTGCCGTAGCGGATGTTGTCGGAAATCGTCCCGTGGAAAAGGTACGGCTCCTGCAACACCACGCCGATCTGCCGGCGCAGCCAGTGCACGTCGTAGTCGCGCACGTCGACGCCGTCGATCAGGATCTGGCCATCCGTCGCGTCGAAGAATCGACAGATCAGGTTGACCAGCGTGCTCTTGCCGGCGCCCGACGGGCCACACAGGCCGATCATCTCGCCCGGCTCGACCACCAGCGATACCTCGCGCAGCGCCGGCTGGGCCCCTTCGTAGCTGAAGGAGACCTGCCGGAACTCGACGCGCCCTTCGATCCTTTCCGCCACGATCGCGTCGGGGCGGTTGTGGATCTCCGGAGGCGTGTCGAGCACCTCAAAGACACGCTGCGCCGAACTGGCGGCGCGGGTCACCATGCGGTTGGAGTTGGCCAGCTCCATGATCGGCTCGTAAAAACCATTCACAAACGCCGTAAACATCACGAGCGTGCCGAAGGTCGTCTCGGTCGACGGATGGCGGATCAGCAGGTATCCGCCGACGATCCACACCAGGATGCGGCCGGTGGCCATCATCCCGGCGATGACTGGCTGAAGCGTCGCCCAGACGCGGTTCACCGCCAGCTCACGCTCGGTGTACTCATCGCTGCGGCGGTCAAAGCGCTCGATCTCGCGATCTTCGTTGCTGAACGCCTTGACGACGCGCACGCCCGGCAAGGCGTCACCGACAACCGCCGTCATGCGCGACCAGTAGGTCCACAGCCGGCTGAACATCGCCTGCATCTTCAGGCTGCGGTAGTAGGTGATCACGCCCAGCAGCGGCACTGGCAGCAGCGCGACAATCGCCAGCCGCCAGTTGAACCAGAACATCACGCCCGCAAAGACGACGATCATGATGATGTCGCGCACCAGGTTGACCGAGCCGAAGACGATGAAGTCCCACAGGCGGTCGGTGTCGTTGGTGACGCGCGTGATCAGGCTGCCGGTTCGCCGCTTGCCGAAGAACCGCAGCGACAGGCTATGCATGTGGGCATAGACCTGGTGCCGCAGATCGCGCGCAACGCGCGTACCCAGGTACGTCAGCATGTGCAGGCGCAGCCCGCCGATGACCTGCATCAGCAACAGCGCCCCCACCGCCAGGCTCGACCACACCGCCAGCGACGACAGCCGATCCTCGACCGGCGCGTCACTCACCAGCGCGTGGTCGATCAGCCGCTTCTGGAACACCGGCGGAAAGACGGCAATCGCTGAAAACAGCAGCGTCAGGGCCAGCGCTCCCCACACACGCATCCGGTACGGCTTGGTCACATCCAGCAGCCGCCAGAGGATCTTCCGGTTGGCGGTGCATTGCGGGCAGACACCTTCGGCGTACGCCGGGATCGGATTCTGGCATCGCGGGCAGAACTCCTTCTGCTCGGCCTGCCGCTCGACCAGCTCCAGCCACGGCGGCGGCAACTCGCCGTCGGGACGAGGCAACCGCCGCTCCAGCTTGCGATGCAGCCGGGTCATGCTCCGCCGATACCGGCGCGTGTAGCGGATCTCCGCCATCACGCGATCCTCGCCCAGCAGGCGCAGCGTGTCGGCGCCCAGGCCCTCAGCCACCTTCGCGGAGGCGATCTGGCCGATGGCGATGCGGTCCCACGACTCGTCCCGCCAAACCCAGACGGCTTGGTCGGTCAGCAGGACGAACTGCTCGGCGTACCGCCCCCGTTCATCGACATCCGCGACCGACCAGGCGGCGATCTGCTCGTCACGCAGGTGTCCGTCCAGCCGCGCGCGCAGCGCATCGGGCAGCTCGACCCGTATCGATTCCTCGTCAGTTTGTTGAACTTGCAGTGTCACTGCCGACCTCTCCGCGTATCAGACACGCACATCCTCCGATTGGGGAGCATCAAAAAAACCACGCGGCTCGATGAGAACCGCGTGGTTGCAAGTCTGGTCAATGCTTTCGGAAGCTGATTTACGTCACTACCAACCTCCGCCCACGCGGATCTGCAATGCGCTGCGGCACGGGCGCAACCCAGCCGCAACGGCGAATCATCGCGAAGTTGTGGTACATGGAGCTACCCATCTGGCTTCCGATTCCTGTTCTCGAGTGAAGCCGCTCAGCATGTTGTCCTGGCGGCCAAATGTCAACCGAAAAATCCTGAAATTGCCGCTGTTTTTGCGGTTCGATGGCATTATAGGCACGCATCCGCCGCGGCGGCGCTCGAAGCGGAAATCCTGAGCGCAGGGAAGGATGTCAACCGTGACTGCTGTCGAGATCCTTCGCTCCGCTCAGGATGCGCCTTGGGAACAGCTCGCGCCGATGGTGCGTCGCGCGCCTGGCGCCGGTGCGGCTTAGTTCTGCCCCTCCGGCGGCGGCATCGGACGACGTCGCGGCTCGCCGGGGCGATCGGGGCCGCGTCGCCCCTCCTCGCCCATGCGCTGCTCCTGGCGGCGCTGGCGCTCGGGATGGATCTCCCCGCCGGGCGGGCCACCCTCGCCTTCAAGGCGCGGCCCCCGCTCCCCGCGACCGGGACGATCCGGCGCCGGGGCGTCCGGGTTCATCAGCGGATCCTGCTCAGAGATCATCTTGCGGACCTGGAGGCTGATCAGCTCCTCGACCCGCTGCTTGTCTTCCGCCAGGCGGGCTTCCTCGCGGGCCACGGCCCTCTTGAGATTGTCCAGCCGCTGGGTGCGCTCGTCGAACTGCACCTGCACCATCTCGGTCACGACCTTTTCCAGCTCGGCGACGAGGGTCTGCCGGGTGGTGTCATCGCTGGCTTCGCGGATCTGCCGGCCGAGGTCCCAGGCCTGGTCTTCCAGTTCGACACGGCGGACGACCAGGGCATAGACCTCTTCGCTGCTGTGCTCGCGGATCTGCTGGATCGCGCCATAGCGGCGGAGGATCGACGGCCGGACGCGCATCTGCTGCGTCTCGGACAGTGCCTCATACGCAGCCCAACGGCGCGGCGCATGCTCGCGCATCAATTCGGCTGCGCTATCCCATCGGGCCTGCTCTTCTTCGCGCCAGCGCATGTAGCGTTCCCGCCACATGGCGCGCCGCTCGGCTTCCTCGGGAGCCGGGCGGTATGGGCGATCCTGCGCGCCGGCAACAGTGGCCAGCAGCAGAAGCGAGGCGGTGACGACCAGGGAGTTTGGCTTCATAAATCGTTGACCCCGCGGCGTTTACAAACCCAGTTCCTGGAGCACGGCCAGCTCCTGCTCGGTGTCGTACAGCGGACGCAGGCGGTCTTCCAGTGGCGGCGACTCGAACGCCTTGGTCAGTTCGAGCGTTTCAGGCGACGGTTCGGTGAAGAAGAACGCCCGGCTGGCCATCGGATCGCCGCTGTACGGGTCATCGGGCAGCGCCGACCACCAGATGCCCAGCACCAGGGCGATGACCGCCACCGCAGCGGCGGGATACCCCCAGATCGGCCAGCGGCGGCGCTGCTCGGGCTCTTCGACCTCGGGCTCCTGCTGATCGACCTGCCACTGGCGGAAGTGGCGAGACAGCCGCCGCAACGTCATGGCTGGCGGCGGGATGCGAATGGCCAGATCGGCCTGGGCGAGGGCATCGGTCACGGTCTGATGGGCCTCGCGCAGGCGCTCGAGCTCGGCGCGGAGGCCGGCATCGGTCTGGAGCATCTGCTCGACCTCGGCGCGGTCCTCTTCTGGCAGTTCATCGGCCAGGTACATCATCAGGACCGCTTCGTTATTGGCGAGTTGTTGGAGCAGGCTTGGCATGGCAATTAAACAGTCGTTTGATCCGTAGTCGCGGCCGACACATTACTTCTTCATCCGCCCATCAGCTCCTTCAGCTTCAATGTCGCCTTGTGCATCCGTCCCAAGGCTGTATTCAGCGGGCAGCCAAGAAGTTCGGCGATTTCGACGAACTTCAAGCCGCTGTAGTACCGCAGCAGCACCACTTCGCGCTGCGCTTCGGGCAGTTGGTCGATCGCCCACTGCAGCTTCTGCTGCTGCTCGGTGGCTTCGAGCCGCTCGCCCGGCGCGGGGAGGGTCTCGTCGGTCACCAGCCGCAGGCCGGCCTTGGCTGACTTCTCCCGCCCGCGAGACCGCCAATGGTCATTGGCCTTGTTGGTCGCGATGCGGAACAACCAGGCCTTGAACCCGCCGCTGCGCCCCGGATCGAACCGGTCGAGGTGATCCAGGACGCTCAGCCACGTCTGCTGGAACAAGTCCTCAGCCAGATGCTCGCGACCGGTGAGGCGCGTCAGGTAGCGCATCAGCGGTTCGTAATATCGTCTGGCCAGTTCCTCGCCGGCGCCGATCTCGCCTTCGCGCAGGCGCTCGACCAGCACGTCATCCACGACAACACCGCCGCTGTCGGTCTGTGGTTGTGGTATCGGGATGGCTGTCATACGGCTGGTCATTGTCATAAACGCCGGTGCGGCCTGATTATTGCCGCTCGGCAGCGTGAACTCCAACGGAATCGCCGGAGGGGACAGGCCCATCGCCAAAGCCGGCGCCGGCTATCCGCATCCTCCAACGGCTGCGGCCGGCAGCCCCCCTTCCAGAACGTACGTTTGCCCTCGTTTTTCGCGCGATCGCGCCCGACGGGCGCGGTGCGGCGATGGATTCCCATTGGCAGCATCGGCCCGCAGCAATTATGATTCAGATGCATTTCGTGCGAATACCTGAGGGTAGGTGCTATGCTCCTGTCGGTTGAGACACTGTCTGTTCACTACGGCCCGGTGGCGGCACTGGAGAACGTGTCGCTCGAGGTCAAGCTGGGACAGATCGTAGCCGTGACCGGCAGCCATGGATCGGGCAAATCGACGCTGCTGCGGGCGATCTCCGGCCTGGTGAAGCTCACCTCCGGCCGGATCGGCTGGGCCACGACCGACGAACGGCCGACGCTGGACCCGATCCACAACCTCCCGCCGCATGAACTTGTCAAACTCGGCATCGCCCATGTTCCCCAGGGGCGCGACATCGTGCCCGACCTGAGCGTGCGGGAGAACCTGCTGCTGGGGGCCTATCAGCGGACGCTCCGGCCGGCGATCCGGTCGGATCTCCAGGACTGCTACGAACGTTTCGCCCCGCTTCAGTCGCTGCGCAACCGATCGGCAGGCAGCCTCCGGGCACACGAGCAGCAGATGCTGGCCTTGTGCCGGGCGCTGATGTCGCGACCGCGGCTGCTGCTGGTGGACGAGCCGGCACGCGGCCTGCCGGCGCCGATGGCCCAGAAGATGATGGAAACGCTCAGCCGCCTGTGCGACGAGGGGCTGAGCATCCTCGTGACGGATTCGGATCCGGCGCGTGCCGCCGCCATTGGCGATGTGGTATACACGCTGCAGGCTGGGCGGATCTCGCGGCATCGATCGCCGGCGCTCGCCACGGCCGCGCGCTGATTGGGGCGGGCATGTCCAACGTGAATATAAGCAGACGATCCTTCCTGTGCAGCGCGGCAGGTGCAGCCGGTGCGCTACTGCTGGCCCCATTGGCCGGCTGCGCAGCCGAGACGAAGGATCCGATCCTGATCAATCACGTCGGCTTTGCGCCGAAGGCGGCGAAGATCGCCCTTCTCCGCGGCCCGGTGTCAGGTGCTTTCACGGTCGTCGACACAGCCGATGGACAAATCGTTCACCGCGGCACGCTCCAGCCGCGCGGGGGTGACCTGGGACACTGGAGCATGGCCGACTTCTCTACGCTCGAGAAACCCGGGCGATATCAGCTCGTCGTCGGCAATGTGCGGTCAGCGACGTTCGACATCTCGGCTGACATCTATCAGCCGGCGATCGAAGCGGCGGTGCGATACTTCGCTATCCAGCGGTGCGGCGACAGCAAGACCGGCTATGCCGGGCCGTGCCATCTGGATGATGGCGTGCGGCGCGACAATCACCAGCGGCGGGATGTCACCGGCGGCTGGCATGATGCCTGTGATGTGCGCAAATGGGTGACGGCCACGATCTACGGGATGATCGGCCTGTCGCGCACGCTGGCTGTGCTGGGCCCCCAGCGGCTGAACCGCGATCGCATCGTCGATGAGATGCGGTGGGGAAACCAGTACTTCCTGAAGATGCAGGAGCCCGACGGCTATGTGATGGACTGGTGCGGCGGCGACGATGGTAACGACTTTACCGACAATCGCCCCGGGACAGCCGACGACCGGCTGATCACGGTCGATCCAGCCCAGGTGCCGGCGCAGTTCAACTTCGTACGGGCACAGGCGGCGATGGCGTCCCTGACGCGCGCCGACGATCCGGCATACGCTGCGGCCTGCGAGGCTGCGGGCGAGCGATGCCTGCACTGGTGCCGTGAGTGGCGCAATCCGCAAACGGCGACATCACTGGCTGCCGGCGTCCTGGCCTCGTGCGCCATGGCCGAGCTGCGCGGCGAGGGCCAGCCGTCGCAGACGTCGATCGAATACGCCCGCCGCCTGCTGGCGCTGCAGGTAACGAAAGACAATTCGGATCCGGCGATTATCGGACATTTCCGCGAGCGGCCGGATGACGATCAGCCGTCGCGGCAGATCATGCATGGCAATCTGCCCCTGCAGGCGCTGGGCGCGCTGCTGCGGCAGTTCCCGGCCCACGAACTGGCGCCGACGTGGCGATCGGCGCTGCGCTTGCATGCGGATCATCTGCTGGCGATGGCGGATCGCTCGGCGTTTGAAACGATCCCCTTCGGCCTGTACGCCGGGCAGGATCCCGGCGGCGGCAGGCGCATCGGTCGCTATTGGTACCGCTATTTCATGAAGCCCCACGGCGAGACCAAGGCGGCCGACTGGTGGGTCGGGATCAATGCCCACCTGGCGTCCAATGGCGTCGGCCTGATGGAGGCGGCGACGCTGCTGGAGGATCCACGCCTGGCGCGTCTGGCCCAGCGGCAGCTCGACTGGATCCTGGGCGTCAATCCGTTCAATGCCAGCACGATCACGGCCATTGGGCGCAATCAACCGCGCCTGTTTGTCACCAGCGAGTTCAAGCCCCCCACACCGCTGATCCCGGGCGGCGTAATGAACGGCATCGGCGGCGACGAGCGCGATCAGCCACAACTGGCGTCCGGCTCGTATCACACCTGCGAGTACTGGACACCGATGGTGGCGTATGCGATGTGGCTGATGGCGCACCTGCAGGCATGACGGTCAAATCCGCACATCCTCTCCAAGTTGCAGGCGCAGAAAAAGACCGGCGATCGCCCGATTCACCTCCCCTACATTTCGCATCTTCTCAGTTTTCACAGTTATTCTAGGGAACCTTTGTCGGTTGTATCACCGAGCACGTCTATCCTGTGATTCGTCACTCCGTAGGTGAGCTGGATCACCCTTTTTGCCCTTGCTGGGTGCCAATACTGGGTGTAGCAATGCTCACGGAGCCGGGAGGATTTGCTTTGTCTACATCATTACAACACCCCAACAGGGGGCTTGCTACACGTGGTTTTCCCGTTATCGGTGGAGATTTCACGCCCAACGCCGCACCATCACTGGTCGAGGTGCTTTGGCGCCGCCGAGCGTGGATCGGCATCACCATTGCCGCCTGCCTGCTGATCGCGATCTCCTACCTGCTGGTGGCTGATCGCGTCTATGCAGCCACGGCGCGTCTGCGGATCGCGCAGACGCCACCGCGGACCTTTGCCGACACCGCCAGCTATGTCGAGCGGTCCGAGCACTTCCTGCAGACGCAGGCGGAAGTCGTCAAGTCGATCTCTGTGCTGCAACGCACGCTCGACTCAATCGACTGGCAGTCGATGCGGACCTTCGCGGGTGCTCGCGACCCGGTGCGCAAGCTCAAACGCAGCATCAAGGTCGAGCCCAGCCGCAAGGCCGATCTGCTGAGCATCACCATCGAATCGACCTATCCCGAAGAGGCCAGGGCGCTCGTTTCGGCGGTGGTCGATGCGTTCATCTTCGAGCAGACCGAACATCGCCGCCAGCTCGGCGATCAGATGGTGCAGGTGCTGATGGCGCAGCGCGACCAGCTCCGCCAGACGCGTGATGAGACACTGGCGCGGATCAGCGCTCTGCGCGACAACCTCGGCGTCGTCGGCCTGCCGCAGCACAGCGGCAGCACGATGGCTGAGCGGACGCAGACCCTCGCCACCGCCCTCACGACGGCCGAGATGCAGGTCATCGAGCTGCAGGCTGAGTACGAAGCAGCCCAGAAGATGCTGTCTGATCCGCAGGCGATTGCCGCCTTCATCGAGGCGCGCCAGTCGCAGGGCCGCGATGCCGGCGACTCGGAGCTGAGCAACCTGCGTCAGCAGCTTACCCAGCATGAGATGGCCCTGTCGGCCTTGAACACCAGCCAGGGCGAGAATCACCCCCGTGCCCGCGCGATCCAGGAAGTCATCGCCGGCCTGCGGGAGCGCATCGCCCATCGGCAGCGCGACCTGGCTGAAGCCCATGCCAGCTCGCTGCGGAAGCAGTTGCAGGTAGCCACCGACAAGGTCGCGCAGCTTCGTGAGACGCTCCGCATCCAGCGTGGCATGGCGGCTGACGCCAACCCGCACATGGCGGAGTTCCTCAAGCTGCAGGCCGAGCTCGATCGCCTGCAGCGGCAGGACGAACTGCTCAGCCATCGCATCGCTGAAGTCAGCGTCAACAGCATGAATACCGGCCCCCTGAGCATCCAGGTTCTCGAGCAGATGCTCGAGCCGGATCCGGTTCGGCCCAACAAGATGCTCGCCCTGGGCGCTGCCCTGCTGGTGGGCTGGGTGGTCGGCATCGGCGCTGCCCTGCTGCGTGAGTGGCAGGACACCAGCCTCCGCACGCCGGAGGAGATTCCGACGTCGCTGGGCACGGCGCTTCTGGCGATGGTGCCGCGGGTGAATCCGCGTCTGTCGCCGGTGGCGCGGGGTCAGCTCGTCCACCTGGATAGCTGCTCGGCGGCTGCGGAGGCCTATCGCAGCATCCGCACCTCGCTGAGCCTGGGCGGTCCGGCCAATGCCCGCACGTTCCTGGTCGCTTCGCCGGCCAGCGGCGACGGCAAGAGCACGACCGCCAGCAACATCGCGATCGCCTTCGCGCAAGCCGGCGAGCGCACGCTGCTGATCGATTGCGATCTGCGAAATCCGGTGCAGCACCTGATCTTCGAACTCGACGGTGTCGGCGGTGTGACGACCGTGATCGCCGGCCAGACAAAGCTTCGCGACGCGATCCGTCCGTCATCGGTGCCGGGGCTCTATGTGCTGCCCTGCGGGCCGGTGCCGCGCAATCCGTCGGAACTGCTGGCGGGCGCGCGATTCAAGTCGCTGCTGCAGAAGCTCAGCGAGACGTTCGATCGCATCATCATCGACTCGCCGCCGCTGATGAGCGTCACCGATGCCCGCATCCTGGCAGCCGAGGCCGACGCCACGGTGCTGGTCATGCGGATGAACCGCTCGATGCGCGAGCTGGGCATCATGGCGCTGGACAGCCTGGACGCCATCGGCGCCCGCGTCGTGGGCGCGGTCGCCAACGATGTGCCGGCTTCGCAGTCGGCCAAGTACTACGGCGGCAACTGGCCGTATGTGTCCCGCGCCACGAAGTTGATCGAATCCAAGCCCAGCCGGCCGACAGTCAATGGCCACAACGGCACGGGGGTCGCCGCGGTGGAGCCGGATGACGAGCAGCCTCCGGATCTCACCGTGCTGCCCGAGCCCGAGTGGCTCGCCGGGCGGGCGTAGAGAAAGCAGCCCGCGATTCGCCGGCGCCTGCGACGGCGAATCGACATCCGAACGCAGCGATGCATTCGGGCCGAATGAGAGCGACCGGAAGGAGCATGCCGGTCGAAGACGCAGGAGATATCGGGAGAAGGTGAAGATCAGCGGCAGCGCATCAGCGTTGCTGTCTGGGAGTGGGAGAAACGGGTTGGTCCCCTGCATGGATCGCAGCGGGCGCGTTGCGCCTGTGGTGGATCGTGTAGCGACGAACCTGCACTTCTCATCAACGCCTTCAGATGTGTTGAGGGGCATGACGCCCAACGCTGTTTGAGTTTGGTAACGCCCACGGTGCGTACCGTGAGTGGACCAATTGCCGTGTTCACCCTGGGAGGGGATGAACGTGACGACGCACTATACAACCCATGCGGAGCTGCAGCTCCGCGACGATCTACCCGAAGCGGAGATGGTGTTCGGGCGGACGCTCGCGACGGCTGACGGCACACCGGCAGAGACGCTCGGCTACAGCGCCGACGTTCACCTGCCATCGACGAATGCGCTTCGCAGCCTGCGCACGATCGCCCCGATCGTTCTGTCGGACATGCTGGCACTGTCGCTCAGTGGCTGCATCGCGCAGTTGCTGATGATGGTCGTGCTGCCCGAGGCGGCGGCCCTGGTCGGCTGGGCGGCGCCATTGGCGCTGCTGCCGATGGTGCTGGCGTACTGGTTGAACGACCTGTACGTCGAGATCTGGCTGCACCCGGTGATCGAGCTGCGTCAGATGACGCATCTGACGACGGTGGGCATGATCTCGGCGATGGCGGCGGGCATGCTGATCTGGCCGCTGCCGCTGTGGTGTCTGGCGGCGTTTCTGCCGGCGACGGCGCTGGTGCCGCTGGGGCGCGTGGTGACGCGCCACATCTTCGGCCGCTTTCAGTGGTGGGGATATCCGGCACTGATCATCGGCTCGGGCGAAGATGCTGAAGACCTGGCGCGTTCGCTGGCGGCGACGCCCTTCTCCAGCCTGCGTCCGGCGGTGCTGACCGATCCGCTGGGCATCTGCCGCACGTCGTGGCTGCCGGTCGTGAATGATCCGCTGACGCTGCAGTCGATCATCCGCGCCCGCGGCATTCGTCATGCGGTGCTGTCGCTGCCCAGCCTGCCCGTTACGGAGCTGGGCGCCCTGATCGACAACTATGGCGGGCTGATTCCGCACATGCTGGTGCTGTCGGATACCAGCACGTTCCCCGCGCTGTGGGGCGCGACGCGCAACTGCGGCCGCATCAGCGGGCTTGAGATCCGCAACCAACTGCTGCAGCGGACGCTGCTGCTGGTCAAGCGCGGCATCGACCTGTTCGTGGCGAGCACGGCCCTGGTGCTGGCGGCGCCGCTGATGGTCATCATCGCGATCCTGATCAAGCTCGACAGCCCCGGGCCGATCTTCTTCGGTCACCGCCGGCTGGGCCAGCGGGGCCAGATGTTCACGACCTGGAAGTTCCGGTCGATGCGGGTTGACGGCGATCGAATCCTGGCTGAGACGCTGGAGAAGGATCCCGAAGCCCGCCGCGAATGGGCCGAGACGCAGAAGCTTCGCAACGACCCCCGCATCACCCCGCTGGGCAAGTTCCTTCGCCGCACAAGCCTCGATGAGCTGCCGCAGCTTTGGAACGTGCTGCGCGGCGACATGAGCATCGTCGGCCCGCGGCCGATCGTTCAGGGTGAGGTCTGCCGATATGGCGACTCGATCCGTCTGTACTCGACCGTCAAGCCGGGGCTGACCGGCCTGTGGCAGGTTTCCGGGCGGACGGAGACCAGCTACGCCGATCGCGTGCGCTTCGATGAGTTCTACATCCGGCATTGGTCGCCGTGGCTGGACATCTACATTCTGGCCAAGACCGTCGTCACGCTGCTCAAGCGACAGGGAGCGTACTAAGCGAAGTCGTCGTCGCAGTGTGTGAGCTGATATGAGTTCTTCGTCGGCACATCCTCTGAAGCATGCAGCCGTCTACCTTGTAGCGCGGGGCGTGCCGGGCATCGTCTCCTTCGTGGCGATCCCGCTGTTCACCTGGCTGCTGACGCCGGCGCAGTACGGGCAGTACGCGCTGATCATCGCCGCGGTGCTGATCGGCAATGCCCTGTTCTTCCAGTGGGTGCGGCTGTCGCTGCTGCGCTATCTGCCGGCGCACCAGGACGATCCGGTTCGGCTGAAGTCGACGCTGGCGACGGTCACGGGAATCCTGATCGCGGTGCTGGCGCTGATCGGCGTGGTCCTTTGCCTCCTGCCGCAGATGCGCGGGATGGAGGGGATGATCGCGGCGACGTGGGGCATGCTGGCGACGCAGGCGATGTTCGATCTGTGCGGCGAGTATGCCCGCAGCATGCTCCGGCCTGGCCGGTTCATGCTGATGCAGATGACGCGGTCGCTGGTGGGCGTCGGCTTGGGGCTGGTGCTGGTGCTGGCCGGCTGGGGCTGGAGCGGCCCGGTGGCGGGTCTGATGGTCGGCATGCTGTTGGGGGTTGCGATGGTCGCGCGTGGCGACTGGCGCGACGTGCGGCTGCTGATCGACCGGGCGCTTCTGGCGAAGCTGGCGATGTACGGCCTGCCGCTGTCGCTGACGGTGGCGCTGGCTGTGGTGATCAGCAGCTCCGACCGCTTCCTGATCGACCGGCTGATCGGCCGCGAAGCCACGGGCCTTTACGCCGTTGCGTTCGACTTCACGACCAACACGCTGACCATGCTGATGCTCGCCATCAACATGGCGGTCTTCCCGATGGCTGTGCGGGCGCTGGAGCGCGATGGCGCTGACGCCGCACGGCGGCATCTGCGGGATAACGCGGCCATGCTCGTGGGGATCGGCCTGCCGGCGATGACCGGGCTGATCGTCCTGGCCCCGGGGCTGGTCAACAGCTTCCTGGGCAGCGACTTCCGCGAGGCGGCCATTGCGATCATCCCGCTGGTGTCGATCGGGTCGTTCCTGGAATGCCTTAAGGCGTTCCATTTCGACGCGGCTTTCCAGTTCGCGCATCGGACGATCCTGCAGGTGTGGATCGTGCTGTTCGTGGCGGTGGTGAACATCGGCTTGAACCTGCTGTTCATCCCGCGCTGGGGGATCAACGGATCGGCGGGCGCGTCTGTGCTGGCGTATGTTCTGTCGATCGGCCTGACAGCCGGGATCGGCCGGCGGTACTTCGCCGTTCCGATGCCGGTGATTCCGCTGCTGCAGGCGCTGGTGTCGGCTGTGGTGATGGGCGCGGTGCTGTATCCGTTCCGCGACCACCTGGGGGCATGGTCGCTGGCGTGGCAGGTGCCGACGGGGATGGCCGTGTACGGCCTGATGCTGCTGGCAGTGAACTTCATGGGGTCGAGGGATGCGTTAATGCGGCGCCTGGGAGCCCGCATGGGCACGCATGCGGAGGGTTCCGCTGCGCTGCCGGAGGCGCAATGAGTCGAGCAGTAGGAGATGTCTGTGTCGCGCAGTACTGAAAAGATCTGCATGTTCATGCCGTCCGCCGAAGGCGGGCATCCGCGCTACGTCACGGAGCTCATGACGGCGATCGCGCGCGAGCGGCGATGCGGAGTTGAGCTGCTGGGCAGCGTCAATCTGCTGGACGAGTTCTCGTCGGATCTGTACCCCGTGCATCGCGTGCTGCCGGCGCTGCGGCCGCGCAAGCAGTTTCGCATGTCCGTCGGGTGGGCGATCAATCGCGTGCTGCACTATCCGCGTCAGCACCACGTGCTTCTGCGTTGGCTGGAGCAGCGGCCGGACATCACCGCGGTGCACCTGCAGGAATGGACGCCCTGGCTGGCGAGCTGGCTGATCCGCCGCATCCACCAGATGGGCAAGCGCGTCTACTACACGGTGCACAACATTGTGCCGCACTCGTACCCGCCGATGGTGCCCAAGCCGCTGATGCATCACTGGCTGCGGACGGCCTGCCGCCAGTGCGATGGGCTGTTCGTGCATACACAGAAGCTCGCCGACCAGTTGGCGGCATTCCTGGACAACCGTAATCCGCCGATCCACGTGGTTCCGCATGGCACGTGGACGATCGATGCGAAGTTCGAGCCGCCACCGGTGGAGCAGCGGCTGGCCGAGCGCCGGCTGCTGTTTTTCGGCACGATCCGCCGCAACAAGGGCCTGGACGTGCTGCTGCGTGCGATGGAGCACCTGCCCGGCTACTCGCTGACGATCGCGGGTGATCCAATCGAAGAGGCCTGGTATCGGGAGCAGATCCTGCCGCTGGTAAAGCAACTGCGCGACAGCGGCGTGCAGATCGACCTGAAAGACCGTTTCATCGCCGAAGAAGAGATTCCACAACTGTTCGCCACGCACGGCGCGCTGGTGCTGCCGTACACGCCGCAGTTTGTGGCGCAGAGTGGCGTCGTGTTTATGGCGATAGCCTATCAGACGCCTGTGATTGCCAGCGAAGTCGGCGGCCTGCGGGAGCTGCTTCGCGAGCATCCGATCGGCGTGACGTTCGACACGCTGAGCCCGACGGTGCTGGCTGACGCGGTGCGTCGCCTGCACGACAAGTCGACGCAGTTCGATCTCGCCGAGCGCCTTCGGACGGCGCGACGCCGGCTGTCCTGGCAGTCGGCGGCTATAGCGACCCTCGCCGGTTACAGCACAGCGAGCCACACGGCAACGATTCCCAATGATTGCAGCATCGAGACAACTTCCGCGGCTTAACGCCGGCCTCTACGTCCAGCCGATCGCACGCCCGGCGGCGCGCGTGGACACTGTCGCGCTGCTCATGGGAGCGCTGGGGTTCTTCGCGTTCATGCCGTATCCGGCGCTGAACGTCGGCAACTTCACGGCGGTGCAGATCGGTAACTTCCTGACGCTGCTGCTGGCGGCCCCGCTGCTGTTGATCCCCTGGCGGAATCAGCCGTTCTACCTCTACCTGGTGCTGCTGATCCCGCTGTGCGTCTCGTTCATGAAGGTCGCGATCCTCGGCACAGGTGAGTTGGATCTGTGCTTCAAGGTGACAGCCGTCTGGGGGCTGACCTGCCTGACGCTGCCGGTCATCCAGGCATACGGGGCTCGCTACGCTTTGCATGTGCAGACCGGCATCGCCATCGCGACAATCATCCACACGATCGTCGGCCTGTGGCAGATGCACGGGTTCTCAGCCGGGTATTTCCCGCTGACATTCCTGTACGTCAACAACTCGTTCCTGAGCGTGCAGGACAACGTCGAGATCATCTACCGCTGGATCCAGCGGCCGTTCGGGCTGTTCCCCGAACCCTCGGCGATGTCCAGCTCACTGGCGCCGTGGGTGCTGCTGTGGCTCGCGGTGCTGTGCAATCTTGTCCAGTTGAAACAAAAGCCGGCGCGCTGGCAGCGCGTCCTGTTCGGTATAGCGGCGGCGGGTGGCCTGGCGCTGATCATTATCTCCCGCTCCGGTCACGCTGCAGTGACCCTCGCCGCCGCTGTTTGTTTTCTGGGGATCTGGTTCCTGCGGTCGAAAGCGACGCCGCAGAGCTTCCTCGCCCTGCTGTTCGTGTTCGGCGTGCTGCTGCCGCTGGTGCTGTGGCAGGCGAGCGTCGCGCTGAGTGATCGCCTTGGCGGCGCCTCGGCGGTCGGCAACAGTTCCTGGGAGGATCGCTCCACGTCGCTGCTGCTGGGGGCCAAGTTCCTGGTCAGCAGCGACCCGTGGACAACGCTTTTCGGCTTCGGTGCGGGCCACTCCTCGCCCATCCTCCTGCGGGAGACAGGACTGGAGGCCGTCTGGAGCGTCGTGCTGACGTACCTGTACGAAACCGGCATGGTCGGCGTTGTCTTCACGACGTGGGTCGCGCTGGCGGTGATCCGGGCCTGGCTGCAGGCCGGCCGGACCTTCGTCTTCACCGCCTTTATCGGGGTCTGGTTCGTCGGCGTGATGATCACCACCAGCTACTTCCAGTTGTTGCCGATCTGGGTGGCGCTGGGATGGATGACCATCTGGCCGCAGGTCTGCCAGCCGGTGGTTGAGGGACGTTTCGTCCCCTCGCGCGATCACCTGCCGCTGGAAACGCCCCTGCCCCGCCGACATGTCTCGCGCTTCCGCCGCGAGGATGCGATGGCCGCGGACACGGCAGTGTCCCTGCCTTGGAGGGATTCAAAATGATCCCGCAGGGCCCATCTCACCTCGAAGGCGACGCGCCGGCTCTGCCGGTCGTCGGCTTGCTATACGCAGGAGAGATGGGTTGCGCGCTTGCGGCGTTGCTGCTGGCACGCGGCCACCGCGTTGTGACGACCGTTGCCGGCCGAAGCGCCGCAACGGCTGCGCGCTGCCGCGAGCATGGCATCGAAGTCCTCGCCTCGCTGGCGGATGTCACGCGGGCAGGCGACATCGTCCTGTCGCTGGTGCCGCCAGCCGCGGCGGTGCAGGTGGCAGAAGACTACCTGGCCACGGCGCACCTCGCCCCGCCGCGGACGCTGTTCGTCGATGCCAACTCGATCGGCCCGGACACCGCCAAAACCATCGCCGCGGATGTCACGGCACATGGGATTGGCTTCGTCGATGCCGCCATCAACGGCTTGGCTGTCAACGCCGCTCGCTCGGGGACGCTGTTTATCAGCGGCCCGCGGGCGGCCGAAGTCGCCAGCCTGTTTGGCGGCGCCATGCGCACGCAGGTGCTGGGCGATCAGATCGGCCAGGCATCAGCCATGAAGATGCTGCTGGCGGGCGTCTCCAAGGGCGTTTGCGCCCTGTTAGCCGAACTGCTGCTGCTGGCTGACGCCCAGGGCATGGCTGACGCCTTTGCCCAGGCGCTCAATCGCATCTATCCGGGCATCGGCGAACTGGTCGAGCGCATGTTGCCGACCTATGCCCATCACGCCAGCCGCCGCGCCACCGAGATGCGCGAGCTTGAACAAACCATTGAACACGCCGGCCTCGAGCCGTGCGTAATCGCCGCCGTCCGGCGCCTGCATGACCTGCTGGCTGCCGAGACGTACCCCGCCCACACCGCCATCGATGTGGGCCGGTTCATCCAACATCTGAGCAACGAGGCGTTCCTCGCTGCCCTGGAGACCCACAGTCTACTGGAGGCTTCGCCTCCAAGGAGCCTATATGGCCAATAAACCCCGGTCCGCTCACCTGCATCCTGGTCCCGGATTTCGTGTCCGTGTCAACTTCCAACGCCCTTCACCCGATCTGGTGAAGGGATTTCTTGATTTTCCGACGCCTGATATTTCGGACCTGTTGAACCGCCTGTATGCGGTCGATTCGGAGATCCGCCTGCTGACGTCGCCGAAACATCGCGTCTGTGCACCGGTGTGCACGGTCAAGACGTTTCCCGGTGACAACCTGATGGTGCATAAGTCGCTCGACGTCCTCGAGCCGGGCGACGTGGTGATCATCGACGCCGGCGGATCGCATTCGAACGCGGTCCTGGGGGATCTGATCTGCACCAAAGCCAAGCATCGCGGCTGCGCCGGCTTTGTGGTGGATGGCCTGGTGCGCGACCTACCGGCGATCTGCGAGATCGACCTGCCGGTCTTCGCCCGCGGCACGACGCCGATCGGTCCGCTGCATCGCGGCCCCGGCGAGATCAACTACCCGATCTGCTGCGGCGGCGTGGTGGTCAACCCGGGCGACATCGTTGTCGGCGACGCCATGGGGGTCGTCATCGTTCCACAGGGGATCGCAGCCGAGCTGCTGCAGCGCCTCAACGCCCATGCCGAGGCCAACGCCGCGTATTACGAGTCCGTCAAGCGCGGCGATTTCTCCAATGCATGGGTCGACAGGCTTCTGATCGAAATGGAGTGCCCCGTCGTCCGAGGGCCCAGCCCCGCGGACGTCATCGCACCCAGTACCAGTTCTAGTCCGGCAGTTGCGCCCGCCGGAACTGGACACGCCAATGCCTAGACTGATATTCCATTCCAGCGTCCTGCGTGCCCTGTATGTGGTGGCGATGGGCAAGGCGTTTCTGCGCTACCGCAACCCGCGTCGCCGCGCCGCCGGCCGACACCAGGATGCGTTCTATCGACGGACCTGGCGCCAAGCCGCCGAAGCGATCGGTGGCGAGTTCACGCCGCTTGGGCCGTGCATGGGCGAAATCCGCGTCGGCAAGGCGCGCACGCGCGTCGTGGACAACGTCAGCGAGATCGACGATCCGGTGACGCTGGCTGTCCTGCACGACAAGCCGCTGGTGCATCGCATCCTGCGGGCTGAAGGTCTGCCCGTGCCGCAGCACGCGCAGTTCACGCTGAGCGACATGGAACCGGCGGTGCAGTTCCTGCAGGCCGCCGGCGGCGACTGCGTCGTCAAACCGGCTGGCGGCACGGGGGGCGGGCGCGGCATTACCACGGGCATCCGCACGCCCTGGCAACTGGCCCGCGCCGCGGCGGCGGCAGCCGTTTACGCCGATGACCTGCTGATCGAAAAGCAGGTCCGCGGCGACAACTACCGGCTGCTGTATCTCGATGGTCGACTCCTCGATGCCTACGTGCGCCGGCTGCCGTCGGTCATCGGCGACGGCCGTCACACGGTGCGCCAGCTTGTCGAAGCCGACAACGACCGCCGCCTGGCGACGCCGGCGGGGATTTCGCAGGTTCTGCTGACTATCGACATGGACATGCGCCGCACGCTCGCCAGCCAGGGGCTGTCGCTGCGCAGCGTCCCGGCTGAGGGGCAGCGTGTCATCCTCAAGACGGTCGTCAATGAGAACAGCGGTGCGGACAACCGCACTGTCACGCACGAGCTGCATCCGTCCATCGTCGAAGCCGGCGAGCGGGCGGTGCGGGCACTGCGGGCGCGCTTCGCCGGGATCGACATGATCCTTCGCGATCATCGACAGCCGCTGGACGCCGACGATGCCGTCATCCTCGAGGTGAACGGCACACCCAACCTTTACTACCACTACAACAAGGCGGACGGGAGCTTCCCCGTGGCTGAGCACCTGCTGCGCAGGCTGCTGTTGCTGGAGGATGCACCCATCTCCACCGAACGGGAGGAGGTGCCCGTTCATGCATAACGCACAGAACTATCCTCCGATCCAGATCATCCGCGGTGAAGCCGCCGACCGTCTGCTGAACGATCCGCAATTTGTGGACGAATGGTCCGCGCTGTGTGCGATCTGCCCATGGGCAACTGCATTTCAGGGCCCGGCGTTCATCCGCTCGTGGGTGCAGACGTATCGTGAGAAGATCACGCCGATCGTGGCGATGTCGCGCGACAGCAGCGGGCAGTTGGTTGGCATGATCGTGCTCGCACGCTATGCCGATGGCAAACTGTTCGTCGCAGGCGCCTATCAGGCGGAGTACCAGGCATGGATCTGCATCCCGGAACTGGCTGGGAGTTTTCCGCCCGCATTCATGGCAGCCGTGCGGCGCGAACTGCCGTCCGGCGGGCTGGTGATGCGCTACCTGCCCCCCGGCATACCGCTGGATTGGGTTAAGGCATCGCGCGTTCCGACGCTGCTGCAGACGAACCGTCGCCCGCTGCTGCGTCTTGGCGATGGGGCTGAGATTGCGCGATCGCTGCGCAGGGGAAGCAATCGCGGCAAGATCAACCGGCTTAAGCGGTTGGGCGAGCTGCGATTCCGCCGTGTGACCGATCCGGCGGAGTGCGATGCCTATCTTGAGCGCATCAGCGAGCTGTATGACCTGCGCCACGGCGCGGTCTACGGGAATATCGAGTTTGCGAACGATCCGCTGAAACTGCCGTTCCATCGCCTGATGTTGCGCCAGCCGGGGCTCATGCACATGACAGTGCTGACCCTCGGCGACGAGCTGATCGCGGCCCACCTGGGCATCGTCAGCGGGCCGGAGCTACAACTGGGCATCATGGTGCACCATCCCTGTTATGCGAAACAGTCGCCGGGCAAGCTGCACATCTACATGCTCAGCCAATTGCTCCTTCAGGAGGGGCTGACCCACCTTGACCTCACCCCCGGTGGCGAACCGTACAAAGAGCGGTTTGCCAATGACTGGGACGAGGTGCACACGCTGGCGGTTTTTGCATCGCAGATGTACTGCCGGCGGACGGCAGCGGTGTGGGCGATCATGGATGAGGCGAAACGCCGGCTGCAGCGATGGAATCTTCGACCAGTGCAGGCTGAGATTGCCGCCAGGAGCCTGTTGCGCCGGCTGCGTCATCCGATAGCGATGGTGCGCGACATGCTCGGCTGGGTGCGGTCGCACAGGCAGATTCATGTGCTGGCATGCCGTCCGGCCAGAGAGATCACCGCGCCATCGAACGTGCGGCGCGATTGCATCGCTGACCTGCTGTGCTATCAGCCGCGGGCGTCAGATCCATCGCGAGAAGCCTTCCTGGCCACGGCGATGGCTCGCCTGGAAGCAGGCCAGCACAGCTATACGGTCCGCGAAGGCAACCGCCTGATCGCGTGCGCCTGGCTGGGTTCGACCACCGACGATGCTGAGCCGTCCGTTCCGGACTTTGATATCCCGGAGGCGACCGCCGTGGCCCACGATTTCCAGTTCGCGCCAGGCGCCGATTCGGCTCCCCTGGCCCGCGAGTTGGTAATGGCCATGCTCGGCACCTCCAAGGAACCGTGCCTGCATGTGCTGCTGCCGCCTGGGTTGACCAGCGCGCTGTTAGCCAGCGGCGATTTTCGCATGCAACACGTTGCGACCATCACCGAGGCGACCCGTTTCGGCAAAGACAGCCGCATGGTTCAGACCTGCATCGAAGTCAAAGCCATTGCTGCGCCTGCAGGCGCAACAGACCGTGCCGGCGATCGTTCGCCGGGCACGCAGTCAGACACGGCTTCGATTCGTGCGCAGGAAGACAAGCCGCCAGCTTATGCCTGAGGAAATGGTCGATCACCCGCGATCCTGTTGAACGTGTGCCGGCTGGCCCGCTGCAGCGTGGTTGATCGGGTGCCGGCTGAGTAGTTCGTTTTAGAGGTATCCGCAGGGAGGCGGAAACAACAAAAATGGCCAGTGTTTCAGTGCAGCTTGTAGGCGCGGTTGGGCCGCGAGTGGTGGACCTGTGGCGAGCAGGTCCGATCGCAGCCGCCGCCGGCGCATCGGCGGTGTTTGCCGCTCTGATGGTGCGCCACTTCCGCGCCGTTCGCCGTGAGGTTGCCACGCAGAAGATCAGTGCGATCCACAGCTCAGACGATGCGTCCGCCCCGGACGTGCCGGCCTCTGTGGCTTCGCCTCCTGTGATTCTGCTGGGCGGAGAAGCCAACGCCCTGTCGGTCGCGCGCGACCTGGGGCGACAGGGTGTAACGGTCTACGCGCTGCTGGAAGCATTCAGCAGCGTTCCGTTTTCCCGGTTCTGCCGCCGAATCGGCCCAGAGAGGGCTGACGATTACGAGCAGGCCTGGGCGGATTTTCTGCTCAGCGAGCAGGCCAAGCCGTATCACGGCGCGGTCCTGCTGGCCTGCAGCGATGCGGGCATCCTGGTGCTGCTGCGACATCGCGAGGCGCTGCAGCGGCTGTACAGGCTGGACCTGTGCAATCCCACCGCGCAGATGATCATGCTCGACAAGCTCGAGACCTACCGCTGCGCCACCGCAGCCGGCGTGGTGACGCCCCACTTCTGGGCCGCGCGGACGGTCGAGCAGATCGAGGCCATCCGCGACGAGCTGGTCTACCCGCTGCTGGTCAAGCCGCGTCTGTCGCATGTGTTCGATAACCGCTACGGCCGCAAGCACATCATCGTCGAGGGGTACGACGAGCTGCTGGAAGCCTTCAAGCTTGCGACGGCTGACGGGATGGAGGCGCTGCTGGTGGAGCTGATCCCGGGCGGGGATGACCATCTGTGCAGCTATTTCACGTACATCGACGAGCGCGGCACGCCGCTGGTGCACTTCACGAAGGCTGTGATTCGGCGTTACCCGGCTGGGATGGGCGGCGCCACCTACCACATCACGCGGTGGATTCCGGAGCTGATCGCGCCGTCCAACCGCCTGCTCGACCAGGCCGGCCTGCGCGGGCTGGCCAATATCGAGTTCAAGCTCGACCCGCGCGACAGGCAATACAAGCTGATCGAGTGCAATGCCCGCTTTGCGGCGTCCAACGCCCTGGTGTCGGCAGCCGGGGTGAAGCTGGCGGAGCTGGTCTACAACCGCATCACCAATCGGCCCCCGCCGGCCATGCCGCGAACCGGCCGAACGTTGCGGCAGTGGGACCCGATCCGGGATTTTTCGGCGTTTCGGGAGCTGCGGCGCATGGGTCAGATAACGTTCGGGCAATGGCTGAGGAGCGTGGCGCATCCCCAGACCTTTCAGTTCTTTGAGTGGCGGGACCCCATGCCGGCTGTCGCCAGGCTTCTGAAGCCAATTCGGCGAAGAATCAGCACTTACCTGCAAAAGCGGCGGCGTTTTAACGCCGACATACAGGATACGGCCTCATAGCACGAGAACCACCCAATGGAACGCATTCGCGTCGTTCACATCATCAACAGCTTCGAGTTCGGCGGAGCCGAGGCGATGCTGGTCAACCTGCTGCTGCGGTGCGACCGCACGCGCTATGAGCCGCACGTCGTCTCGCTGATCGATGATCTGAGCGTGGCTCAGCCGATCATCGACGCGGAGATCCCGCTGGCGGTGATGCACATCCGTCCCACGCGACCCGATCCGCGGTACATTCTCCGTCTGGCGCGGCACCTGCGCCGCCTTCAGCCGGATGTCGTGCAGACGTGGATGGATCACTCCAACCTGATCGGGCTGATCGCCGCAAAGCTCTCGACGCGAGCGCCGGTCGTGTGGGGCATCCACCATTCCGAGCATGTCGCCGGCGTCGCCAAGTGGTCAACGCAGCTCACGGTGAACATCTGCGGCCTGCTGTCGAGCTTTACATCGCGGATCATCTGTTGCTCGCAGCATTCTCGGACGAAGTACATCGCGCGCGACTTTGCGCCTGAGCGAATCACCGTCATCCCCAACGGGTTCGACACCGAGCGGTTCGCCCCCGATCCGCAGGCACGGCAGGAGATTCGGCGGGAACTGGGGATCGACGATTCGACACCCCTGATCGGCCTGGCGGCACGGTTCGACCCATGCAAGGACCATAAGACATTCGTGCAGGCCGCGGCGATCCTGTCGCGCCGGCGGCCCGATGCGCACTTCCTGCTTTGCGGGACCGGCGTCGATCTGTCGAACCATGCCCTGATGACGCAGATCCGCCAGGCAGGTCTGACACAACGCTGTCACCTGCTCGGCCCGCGACGCGACGTGCCGCGGATTCACGCAGCCGTCGATATCGCAACCTCGTCGTCGATCAGCGAGGCATTCCCGCTGGTCGTCGGCGAAGCCATGAGCTGCGGCGTGCCGTGCGTCGTGACCGACGTCGGCGATTCGGCCCTGATGGTCGGATCGACCGGCCTGGTCGTGCCGCCCCGCCAGCCGGCGGCGCTGGCGGCGGCGTGGGATCGGGTGCTGGCGATGACGCCCCAGCAGCGGCAGGCCATGGGCGCAGCTGCGCGGCAGCGCGTGCAGCGGCTGTATGACCTGGACGTCATCACGCGCCGCTACCACGACGTGTACGACGCGCTGGTGATGCCGCAGCCGGCGGTGAAACGAGCGAAGCCGGCCCCCGAGGCGATGCCGGCTGCCGTTGCCGCGCAGATCGTGAGCTCGGCCGCCTGAACGCATTGGATTGGACCATGGAACTGCAGACTCAACCACCATTGGCTGACAACGCGCCGGCATCGGGCACGAAGGATGCCCTGCGCGTGCTGCTGATCGTCGAGTCAGCCGCCGGTGGGACGGGCCGGCATGTGCTGGATCTGGCTGAGGGCCTGATCGCCAGCGGTTGCGAGGTACACCTGGTCTGGTCGTCGAACCGCGTGGACAAGCTTTTCCTTTCGCGCCTGGAGAAGATTCAGGACCTGCATCACTTTTCACTGCCGCTGCGGACGGCGCCGCATCCTGCGGACATGGCAGCGCTGTGGCGCATCCGGCGATACATGCGGCGCAACGGGCCGTTCGACATCGTTCACGGCCACAGCTCCAAGGGCGGGGCATTGGCGCGCCTGGCGGCGCTTGGAACGCGTGCGCGAGCCGTCTACACGCTGCATGGGCTGATCATGATGGACCCCGGCCTTGGCCGGCTGAAGAAGCTCGTGTACACCACCATCGAGCTGATGCTGGCCCTGCGGACCTCGCGGATCATCGCGGTTTCGCCGGAAGAGGCGCGGGCAGCCGTTCGGCTGGGGCTCGGTCGGTCGCGCGTGGCGCTGATCCCCAATGGCGTCGGTCCTGCCGAGCTGACACCGCGTGATGCGGCGCGGGCGGAGATGGGCGTTCGCGACGGCGATGTGGTGATCGGCTTCATCGGCCGGCTGGTCGAGCAGAAGGATCCGCGCGTGCTGCTGGAGGGATTTGCGAAGGCGACGCGGGCCAATCCGCAGACGCGGTTGGCGCTGGTCGGCGCCGGACCGCTGGAGCGGGACATGCGCGCCTGGGCGGATGGGCTCGGCATCGCCGATCGCATTGTCTGGCTGGGCGAGCGCGATGCACGCGGCGTGATGGCGGGGTTTGACCTGTTTGCCATCTCCAGCCGCAAGGAAGGCCTGCCGTATGTCGTGCTGGAATCGATGGCTGCGGGACTGCCGATCGTCGCCACCAGTTCGGCGGGCGTGGAGATTCTCGTCCAAGACGGCGTGAACGGCTATGTGGTTCCGCCGGGAGATGGAGAGGCCTTTGGCGATGCGCTGGTGCGCCTCGTCACCGATGGGCAGCGCCTGGCTGACTTTGGCGAAGCCTCGCTTCGCCGCGCGGCGCGGTTCACGATCGAAACAATGGTGGAGCGAACGCGCCGGCTTTACGAAGCCTGCCGCGACGACCTGCCGGCAAGCGTAGGGGCTGATGACGATTTCGAGCTGGACGAGCTGCTCGTGCACAGCGGCTGACAACCCGGAAAGGAATCATGGTCGGAGCGGTACAGAACATCATTCGCTACGTCGACTCGGGGATTGCACGCGCGTACCTGTCGCTGCGCAAGGAGCGGCCGGGGCTGCTGTGTTTCCTGTTTCATGCGTTGTTTCGTGATGAGTCCGAGATCGAGCAGAACCACGTCGATCCGCTGGATCGGACGACGGTCGCGATGTTTCGTGAGCTGATCGCGTACTACGTCGATTGCGGCTATCAGTTTGTCACGCCGCAGCAGGTGCTGGCTGGGCTCGATCCGAGCGGCCGCTACGCGATGCTGACCTTCGACGACGGCTACTACAACAACCACCTGGCCCTGCCGGTGCTGGAAGAGTTCAACGTCCCGGCGCTGTTTTTCATCTCGACGCGCCACGTGCGCGAACAGAAGTGCTACTGGTGGGATGTGCTCTACCGCGAGCGGCTGGCCGAAGGCGCCTCGAAGCGGCAGGCGTACTACGACGGCGTGGAGATGAAGAGCCGCCGCACCGAGGAGATGGAATCCGAGCTGATCTCCCGCTACGGCGTCAATGCCCTCAAGCCGCGCAGCGATATTGACCGGCCGTTCAAACCCTCGGAGCTGGCGGAGTTTGCCAAACATCCGCTGGTGCATCTGGGCAATCACACAGCCAACCATGCAATTCTGACCAACTACACGCCGCAGGAGGCGCTGCGGCAGGTGCAGTTGGCGCAGCATCACCTGCTGGAGATGACCGGCAAAACGCCGATCGCCATCGCCTACCCCAACGGCAATGAGAACGACGAGGTCATCCGTATCTGCCGGCAAGCCGGCTTGCAGCTCGGGTTCACGATCGTTCCGCAGAAGAACCTGCTGCCGCTCAACCAGTACGGCGACCTGATGCGGCTGCACCGGTTCGTGCCGCATTCTGAAGGCCCGATCCGCTCGCAGTGCCTGACGTATCGATCGGACATGCTGCTGTACGCGTCTTTCCGCGAGGCTTATCTGAGGCTGTTCCGCCGGAGGCGCGCGCCCGTACAGGCGCCGATGCCCCGCACGCGGGCGTCGATGGAAATGGCGTAAGTGGGTGGCGCCAGAGGGATGGCGCAAAGGTTTCAGAGATCACAAACAGGATCGTGGAGCGACGAAGGGAGGGGTTGCTCAGCCATCGCGCCCGCGGGGTGACAGGCAACAACCTGCCCTGCCTGTGGCTGAATCTCCCTTCGCCGCTTCACCCCCCATCACTTCTCATACTGGATGTCATCGACGTAGAACGTCACAGGCGCGCCCTGGCCGCCGAGGGACCAGCCGAAGCCGGTCTTGATGCGGCTGAGGTCCTTGCCGGACAGATCGATGGTGTACTGCTTCCACTCCGCCGTCAGCACGACATCCTTCAGCTCCGCCGAAGCCGAGTCGGGATACTTGGCGTCACCTTTCAGCACGCCCATAACGAAATTGACCTTCTCACCGCCCTTCTCGCCGCGTGCCCAGAAGGTCAGCTTGCTCGCCCCGCTCAGGTCGAAGCCGCCGGGGGCGTCGCCCCAGTCGTTGGCGGGGTGCTGGAAGATGATGCCGCCCCAGTTGTCGGCGGCGCGGTACTGGAACTGCATGCAGTGCCGGCCTGAATGGGGGTTGTCGGTGTGCTTGTCGTTCATGGCGATGGCGGCATGATTGCCCATCCAGCCGGAGGGGATGTAGGGCATATCGCTGCCGTCGTCATAGACGACAAACGGCAACGTCGCCTTGTTGCCGGCTGGGGTCATCTCCTCGCCGCCGCTGACGAACAGGGGCACATTGGCGACGGCTGCGCCGTTGTGGTCGTCGCTGACGATGCAGTAGAGGAAGTAGCCGCCGTTGTGCGGGGGCATGCGGACCTGCACGGTCGATTCGCCCTGCTTGACGATGGCTTCGGGATAGCTGGGCGGCTCGGCGACGGCATCGCCGCCGGTGTGGTACTGCGCAAGATCCTTGGTCAGCCGCCATTCGATTTTGAGGGGATCGCCCTCGGGATCCTTGATGTCGGCTGACACGGTCACGATGTCCCCAGCCTTGACGCGGGCGAATCCGTCCACCTTCAGCGGCTTGATGGTCGGGCATCGGTTCTCAGGCCGCCGGCCCGACCAAAGCTCGGTCATCGTATCGACGGCTTCGAGGCGCCGCTCATCCGGCAGGAACAGGCCGTACCAGGTCGCGGTGGCTTCCTGCTTGTTGCCCCAGGCAAAGACATACGAGCCGAGGCAGAGCTTGCCCTTCTCCGCGAGAATCGTCTTTTCATACGTGGCGCGATAGGCATCCGCCTTGGCTGTGCTGGTCAGCTCGATGGGCACGCCCCAGCCATTGGTGCCGACTTCCCACGTGCCCGGCGGGCCGAACTCGGTCACGATGAAAGGCTTGACGCCGCCGATCTGCCGATAGCGCTCGGCCAGGGACGGCCCACCGCCGTAGCTGTTGATGCCGATGATGTCGATGTCGGGGCACCAGCGGTTGATGCTCTGCACCTTCTGGCCGCCGATCTCGGCAATCACCGTCATCGTCGGATGATTCGGATCGAGTTGCTTGCACATCGCCGCGATTTCCTGCACGGCTGCCCAGATGCGCGGATTGTTGCCCTCGGCGTAGCCTTCCATCTCGTTGCCGATCGACCACATCAGCACGGCTGGATGGTCCTTGTACTTCAGCACGGCCTGGCGGCACTGCTCGAACTGCCGCGCGACGGCCTGCTGGTCGTCATAGTTGAATCCATGCCGCTCATGGCCCAGCCAGAACCCTACGGCTACGCTCAGCCCCAGGCGATGCGCCTCATCGAGCATGGCCTGCGTCTGGTCCCCCACGCCCCAGGTGCGGAACGAATTGCCGCCGCAGCGCACGAGGAACTCCTTCGATGCGTCGCCGCCCGCCCCCTTGATGAAATACGGCTCGCCGCCGCGATACAGCTCAAAGCCGCCGTCGGCGGTCTGGCGCAGCTCGACCTTGATGGCCTGGGCATGGGCGATGGTGGCGAAAAGTCCGCAGACAAGCAGAGCAACAATCGGGCGATGAAGCATAAACGGCTCCAGATAAACGTTGTGATACGAGTTTCCAGCGATAGCTGAATCGCCTGCCGGGGCTATTGTGCGGCTTGCGCGATCAGTACCCCGTCGCGAAGTTGCGCATCAGCAGCTCGCCGCGGGCGAAGTTGGCTACATGACCGTCGAGGAACAGCACATTGATCCGGTCGTTGCTGCCGTGACGGTAACGCAGGTGATAGTTGCCGACATCGAGATTGTTATAGCCGGCGAGCATGTCGATCGGTTTCTGGGCGTGCGCCTCGTCGTGCATCTCGGTGGTCTCGGTATTGGTCCAGTCCAGCCATCCGGCTGAGGTCCACG
The DNA here is from genome assembly GCA_937904525.1 of uncultured Phycisphaerales bacterium. GTDB lineage: Bacteria > Planctomycetota > Phycisphaerae > Tepidisphaerales > Tepidisphaeraceae > CALEKX01. Next base: position 4,036 of record CALEKX010000095.1, on the reverse strand, counting down.
CGCCCGACGACTGCGAGGCATCGCCCATGGTAACAGTCTCAGCCGAACGGCGGATCTGCGTGGTCTTCTTGAGCGGCCGTTCCGGCTGATCGGCGCTGTTGTAGGTGTATCGAACGTGCACGCCCTGGTTACAGGCATAGGTCAGGGGAAACTGGTTGGTCATGTCGAGCACGGAAGAGGGGCAGGTCCAGACGGTCCGATCGGCGTTGTCGCCCAGGTAGTCCTTGACGATCTGCACGAGTCCCAGCGCGCTGAGGCCGAGATTTGCATTGCCGCCGTAGTAGCACGGGAACAGGTACCCGCCGTTTTCGGCAATGTAGTTGGCCGTTGCCATGCCGATCTGGCGAAGCTGGCTTTGACACGCGGCGCTCTTGGCGGCTTCGCGTGCCCGGTTCAGGGCGGGCAGGAGGATCGCGATAAGCAGCGCGATAATCCCGATGACCACCAGCAGCTCGACCAGCGTAAATGCACGATGCAATGCCAATCGCATGGGCCTGTCCTCCGGATACCGGGCCAGGGGGGCGCCGCGGGCACGGGTGAATCGCACCCGCGGCGCATCCGAACGAGACCGCACCAATTCAGCGACGACGGCGACGCATCGCCAGCCCTCCCAGCGCCAGCATCGACAGCATCGCCGGCTCGGGCACGGCTGAGATCTCCACGCCGCCATCGACTTCGGTCACGATGAACTTGCTGGGGTCGAGCACGCCCATGTAGCGCACGCGGCCGTCGTTGATCAGGTTGAGCGCATTGGACGGATCCGCGCCGCCCAGGAACAGCACGCCCTGCGCGTCGCCGACGAAATCGACATACCGCTCGGCGCCGGCGCGGAAGATGCCGTCAAAGCTGGTCCCGTTGGTCAGGTTGATCCGTCCTCCGGAAAACAGCAGCGATGTATCCACCGAATCGAAGGAAATGAGTGAGGCCGTCAGCGTGCCGCCGCTGACCTGCACCAGGCCGCCGGCGGGCTTGAGTTCGCCGGCGAGGTTGATCTGGCTGGCGTCGCCGGCGAGGCTGAGGCTGCGATCCTCAGCCACTGACACGTGGCCGTCGTTGACCGTCAGCACACCGCCGCTGTCCACGCTGATCGCCCCCTGGCTCCACGACAGGGATGCGATCGTGGCTGAGCCGTTGTTGGTGACGGCGATGGCGCTGTTGATGCCCGAAAGCGTGACGCTGCTGGCTGCGTTGAACGTGCCTCCGGAAACATTGATGACGGCATAGCCGCCGTTGCCGGCCATGAAATTGCCGGATGTGCCGGTGTTGAACGTGGCGCCATCGAGAATGTTGAGCGTGCCGGTCTGCGGCGTTCCGCCGTTGTCGCGGCCAATCTTGATCCAGGCAATCCCCTCGACCTGGGTCCAGGACGTGCCGGCGCCGGTGATGGTGAAAGTGGAGTTGTTCAGCCAGTCCCCGCCGGGCGTGTACGTCACCGCCACACCGCCGCTGAGAACGGCCGTATCCGTCGCATTTGCCAGGTCGGGAACGCGGTCCTCGGTCCAGTTGGCGGCATCGAGATAGTTCAATGTTCCGGCGCCGCCGTCCCAGGTGAGTTCAGCGCCTGCGGCTGCGCCAGCCGTGGCGAGGATCGCAACGGCCAGGGCGGAGCAGGCACCAGACGCAATGCGCAGGCTACGGAATCGACGTGTGCTCGACATGGTTCCTCCGGGAATAGAAATGATGAGAAGTGCCCCATATCAAACCGTGCCGGACCCCCGGCGCGGCCTCGTTTTCGTCATTCAGGACGCGGACCCGTGCTTGCGTGCACCTCCAGCCAGGTTCGCAAAGCCTTCTTAACCACCGGCGCGCCGTCCGGCTGATCCAACATGCCGTACAGCGCCGCAAACGCCTCGCGGCCCAGCGCAGCCGCGTCCTGGCAGATCGCCGTCAGCTCCGGATACATCCCGTAGCGCATTTCAGCATCGTCAAACCCCACGACCGACAAATCGCGGGGGATATCCACACCCAGCTTGCGGGCTTCGCCCATCGCGCCCAGCGCTGTCAGCGGGTCGGTGATGAACACAGCCGTCGGGCGGTCGGGCATGGTCATCAGCCGACGCATGAGCTGCATGCCGCCCTCGCGATTGGCGGGAACGCGCAAGATCAGTTTGCGATCCACCTCCAGGCCATGATCCGCATGCGCCTGGCGATAGCCGGCCAAACGGTCGGCATGGTCCGAGTCATCGACGATATTCAGACAGATCGCGATCCGCCGATGTCCCAAGCCGATCAGGTGTTCAACCGCCTCGCGGCTGGTCTCACGCGAATCGCTGTAGACGAAGCTGACACTGGGCGATTCGAAGCGATCGCCCACGACAACGCAGGGGAAGCCTTCATCCGCGATGGCTTCGCAGACGCTGCGCGCTTGCGCGGTTGTGCGCAGAATTGCGCCACGGATGCCCTTGCGGACGAACATCTGCGTGTAGGTCTCGCCCGGCTGACGCGCGCGGCGGGCGTCGAGGATCATCAGATCGTAGCCGTACTCCTCCATTCCCCCGCTCATGCCGAACATGAGCGCCGCGTCGAACGGCGAGCCGAGGCTGGAAACACCCGTGTAGACCAGGGCGATATTGGAGGTGCTTTTTCGCCCGATGGTCGGCACGTAGCCGATTTCGTTGGTCACGGCCATGACGCGAGCGCGGACGCTGGCACTGACCTGCGGGTGGTTGTTGAGCACCCGTGAGACGGTCGTGGCTGAAACGCCTGCCTGCTTCGCGATATGCCGGATATTTGCCATGGGACGGGTCACAGTTTCTGAAACTGTTTCTGGTAATGTAACATACCCCACGCATCGGCAAGGTCAAGCGAAAAATGCGCAGCCGGAGGGATGGAACGCCATATTGATGTTAACCCTTCTGCATCAGGATCTTACGAACACAATAGCCGCACTGAACGGTGAATCCGGAGTCCACAGGCAGGTCTGAAACTGTTTCATTCTCCATCCAAGCGGCCAGCCTGACACGGATCTGCTAAACTAATCGCTCCGCTATCTCTATGAGCAGCCTTGGCCTGCAATCTTCCTATGCCTTCTGCCATCAGTTGATGCGCAAGGCTGCGCGCAACTTCTACTACGGCATGCGCCTGCTCCCCGAAGCCAAGCGCAACGCGATGTACGCGCTGTACGGCTTCATGCGGGTCTGCGATGACCTGGCTGACGATCCCGTCGTCCCCACCGACGGTACTCCCCAGGAAGGCGAGATCACCCCGGCTGATCACCGCCGCCAACTGCTGGAATCCTGGCGCCGCGAAACGCACGCAGCCATCGATCGCCCCATCGCCAGCCATCCCATCTGGCCGGCGTTCCATGACATGGTCCGCCGTTTCCAGATCCCGCGGCAGGTCTTCGACGATGCCATCGACGGCCAGTTGCAGGACCTGGAACTGTCGGTCTACCGCACGTTCAACGAGCTATACCGCTACTGCTATCGCGTCGCGTCGACCGTCGGCATCGCAGCCGTGCATATCTGGGGATTCCGCCACGAGCGGGCGTTGGCGCTCGCGGAACACCGCGGCATCGCGATGCAGCTCACGAACATCGTCCGCGACATCCGCGAAGATGCCGCGCGCGGCCGACAGTACATCCCCGATGAGGACTTCGACCGCTTCGGCTTGACGCTGCAGCAGATCAGCAACCCGGAGCATCGCGAGCGGTTCGATGCCCTGCTGAAGTTCGAAACCGCCCGAGCCGCGGAATATTACGCCCGCTCAGCCGAGCTGGATGACCTGATTATGCCCGACGCCCGCGCAACGCTGCAGATCATGACGGGCATCTACCATCGCATCCTCGACCGCATCCGCGAGAACCCGCAACTGGTCCTCATCCGCCGCGTCAGCCTCAGCACCGTCGAGAAACTGACGCTGGTCGCCCGTCACGCCTGGCGAGCACACGTCGCGCGCCTGGACGCGTGAATCGCTGCAATCGCCCCGCCCCCTCAACGACAGGCGGTTCAATTGATGCGCGGTGACTGCTGCGTGAAGCAGCCCATGTACAGCGAGCGCGTCATCGGATCATGCACCATGCACCATGCACCATGCA
>CALEKX010000094.1 GCA_937904525.1 uncultured Phycisphaerales bacterium | reverse complement strand
GCTGCCTGCTGCCTGCTTCGTTATTTAGTGTTTTGTGTTTGGTTGTTTTGGCTGCAGACTGCAGACTGCAGACTGCCTATTTCAACCGGCTGGTGAGATCGGCGATGGCAGAGGCCAGTTGCCGCTGGGTGAGGAGCATCATGTCGACGGCTTCGATGCAGAGGCGGATGGCCTGGGGGTTTGGGGATTGCCGCAGGTTGCCGTTGAGGCCGGTGATGAGCGGATTCAGCTTCTTGCGGTAGGTTTCGCTGAACCGCTGGATGAGCTTGACCTCGGCGAAGATGTCAGATCCCTGCGGGGCCGACATGGGGGTACTCCTGGGTGACGGCGAGTCCGTTCATATATCGGACGTTGGCATCCGAATCCTCTAGAAAATCCAGTGCTCCATTTTGCGGCCTTGTCGGCGGACGGCTTGACTTCGAGCGGCGTTTGCGGACAATGCGGAACTCTTAATTTCCAGCGGAGATCCAGCGATGTACGCGATCATTGAGGACAGCGGACGGCAATTCAAAGTGACCAGCGGCCAGATCCTGCGGATCGAGCGCCCCCTGGCGGAAGATCAGAAGCAGATCACGTTTGATCGCGTGCTGCTGGTGGGCGGCGAGGGCCAGCCGAAGATCGGAACGCCGGTCGTGCAGGGCGCGACCGTGACGGCTGACGTTCTGGGCGAGGTCAAGGGCCCGAAGATCGACATCGTCAAGTATCGCCGCCGCAAGGGTTACCACAAGAAGGTCGGCCATCGCCAGAAGCAGGTCGAGGTGCGGATCGCCGCGATCAACGCCTGATGGCTGCGGCTGCTTAACATGCGAACAGACCGCCCCGGAGCTTTCCGGGGCGTTTTCATTGGCACAAGCGCGGTTGTGTCGCGGCAAGGGGTGCTTGTTCGCGGGGGCGGAGCGTCTTACACTCGCGCGAATGTCCGCCACCAGCCGCCGGGACGGCTGGAGACGCGGTAGCGATGTTGGCCTTCTGATACTGGACGATTGCAAACGATGAAAGTCTTACTGATCGGCAGCGGCGGTCGCGAGCATGCTTTGGCGTGGAAACTGGCGGATTCGCCCCGATGCACGGAGCTGTATGTCGCCCCGGGCAACCCGGGGACCGCGCAGGTGGCGGAGAATGTCCCCATCGGCGTGATGGAGTTCGACAAGATCGTCCAGTTCGCCAAGTCGAAAGCGATCGATCTGGTCGTCGTGGGGCCGGAGGATCCGTTGGCGGGGGGGCTGGTCGATCGCCTGACGGCCGAGGGGATCAAGGCCTTCGGGCCGACGCGCGACGCGGCGCGGATCGAAGCCGACAAGTGGTTCGCCAAGGAGCTGATGCGCAGCCAGTCGATTCCGACGGCTGAGGCCCGGTCGTTCACCGACCCGAAGGCGGCTGAGGAATACATCCGCCGCCGCGATGAGCCGTGCGTGATCAAGGCCGCGGGGCTGGCGATGGGCAAGGGCGTCACGCTGTGCTATCGCACGCAGGACGCGCTGGAGACGATCGACCGCGTGATGCGTCAGAAGGCCTTCGGCGAAGCCGGCAGCCGCGTGGTGATCGAAGAACTGATGACCGGCCCGGAATGTTCGATCCTGGCCTTCGTCGATCGCCGCAACATCTACGTGATGGAAAGCGCCCAGGACCACAAGCCGGTCGACGACGGCGACACCGGCCCGATGACCGGCGGCATGGGGGCTTACTCGCCGACGCCGATCGTCACCGAGCAGATGATGCGCCACATCGAGCGGGACATCCTTGTCCCGACGGTGGACGGCCTGGTCCGCGAGGGGATCGAGTACAAGGGCGTGCTGTACGCCGGCTTGATGCTGACAGCCAACGGGCCGAAGGTCCTGGAGTTCAACTGCCGTTTCGGCGATCCGGAGACCCAGCCGCTGATGATGCGGCTCAAGAGCGATCTGCTGGAGGTCATGCTGGCGGTCATCGATGGGCGGCTGGACCAGGTGCAGCTCGAGTGGGATACGCGGCCGGCGTTCTCGGTGGTCGCGACCAGCCGGGGGTATCCGGGCAAGTATCCCAAGGGGCTGGAGATCACCGGCGTGGCTGATGCCGACGCGATGCCGAACGTAAAGGTGTTCCACAGCGGTACGCGGCAGGAGGGCGACAAGCTGCTGACCGATGGCGGCCGCGTGCTGAGCGTGACGGCGCTGGGCGATGACATCCCCTCGGCTGCCAAGCGTGCGTATGACGCCATTGCGAAGATCCACTTCGACGGGATGCACTATCGTCGCGATATCGGGCATCACGTGTTGCGGAGGAGGTAGGGGGAGAAAGCGACGGAGCGACGAAGGGGAAATAGAGGAGACGAAGAGACGGAGAGACGGAGAGACGGAGAGACGAAGAGACGAAGAGACGAAGAGACGAAGAGACGAAGAGACGAAGTTGGCGGCGGTGCGAAGCACCGCGGGGTGAGGGCGGGCGATGTCTTGTAGGGGCACATGGCAATGTGCCCCCCGTTGAAGCGCATCAGATCTGGGGTGCATGGCGATGCACCCCTACACGGGGAGACGGTGGCACTGCCACATCGTCCATCATCCGCCTACAATCTCCCCATGCAGCCAGGGCAAGCGTGCGATTACCCTGCGTGGAAGCCGCCGGTGCCGGTTCGGCTGGTCGTCACGCCCGAGCATCCGTGTGTCTATCTGCCGGGGCGCATGTCGCAGACGCGTGCCTTCCTGGTGGATCAGCTCTCGGGGGAGGTCTACCGGCAGTTCATGGATGCCGGGTTTCGTCGCAGCGGCCAGATCCTGTATCAGCCCGCGTGCCGGGGCTGCCGGCGATGCCTGCCTCTGCGGATTCCGGTCGATCAATTCGAGCCATCCCGCTCGCATCGGCGCGTCTGGCGGCGCAATGCGGACCTGCAGGTTCGCCAGGTCACGCCGCATCCGTCATCAGAGAAGTTCGATCTGTACACGCGCTATCAGCTCCATTGGCATGACGGGACGATGGCGGGGGACTGGGAAGATTTCGCCCAATTTCTGTATCAAACACCGGTTCCCGGGATTGAGCTGGAATATCGCACGCAGGATGGCCGTTTAGTAGGGGCTGGGATTGCCGATATCAGTTCTGCTTCGTTAAGCAGTGTGTATTTCTATTTCGAGCCGACGGAGGCCCGGCGGTCGCTGGGCACGTTCAGCATCCTGTACGAGATCGAACTGGCCCGGCAGCTTGGAATCCGCTACTACTACCTCGGATATTGGGTAGCTGGCTGCCGGAGGATGGAGTACAAGGCCTCGTTCCGACCGCATGAAGTCCTCCAGCCGGACGGGACTTGGCAGGTGGTCCGCTAGATGTCAAGATAGCGAACTTTCGCTAATGCGCTTTAAACGGTTTGCCAAGGACCGGCAAGGACGTTATCAAGAGGGCACACTGAGCATGAATTTGCTGAGGTAGACGTTCATAGACCCGACAAGTTCAACCAGAGTATCGAGCCAATGTCGTACGTGCAGGCGGAGAAGCCAAAACGGATGAAAGTGCTGGTAGTCGAAGATGATGGGCCAACGCGTACCGCCATTAGCCGCCTGATTCGGCAGACCGGTGCGGATGTGACTACCGCACGCGATGGCGAGGAAGGCCTGGGTCACATGCTGGCCCAGCGGTTTGACGTGCTTCTGACCGACCTGCGGATGCCGATCATGGACGGCATCGAGATGCTTCAGCATGTCATGAAGCTGCCCGACACGCGCCGCCCCGAGCGCATCATCGCCATCAGCGGCGAATACGATCGCGGCGTCCTCCGTGGCGCACCCGTCGCTTTCATGCAGAAACCGTTCAACATCGACGCGCTGCTCGAGATGCTCCAGGGCAAGCCGAACTGAGGGGCGGCGAGGGAAGTCGGATAAACGGCGAGACGACGAAACGAAGTGTGGGGTGTGGCCCGCGTGCTTCAGCGCGCAAGGGCGGCTGGCACCAAACGCTTCACTTCGCTTCTTCGTCTGTTCGCCCGAGATCCAGCACCCAAATCAGAAGAACTCAGCCTTGATGTCGAAGGCGCCATCCGCCCGCAGGCGGCAGGAGACGACGCGGATCTTGCTGTGCAGGGCAGCCGAGTCGCTCTTGGTGCGCAGGTGCATGACCGTGCCGGGCCGAAGCGGCTTGGCGGTACGGAAGGCGACGCCCTGCAGCGCCACGTGCGAGACGCTCTGGGGCGGCTGATCGGCGTCATGGGGATCGTAGAGCTGGCCGTCGGTGATCAGATCGGCGCGGAAGCAGGTGACGGCATCATCGCTGCCCGGCGCAAAGCCGAAGCCTTCCTCCCGGCTGATCTGCTGCTTCAGATCCTCCGCCAGGCGCGTGGCATCTTCCAAAGCCGACAGCGCCGCCTGCGGCTGCTGGTCCGTATCCCGCTGCTGGGTAAGTGTCGCGTGCATTTTCTGTCCCATCTCCGGTTACTGGCTATCGATGTCATCGGACAGATAACGGAGCGGGTTTGGCCCGGCTGAGGGATTGGTAGCGATAAGCCTGCGGCTGATCGACCTGCGCAAGTCTGTTGGCGGTTATGAGACGTCGGGCATGTGGCGAGGCGTCGCCATCACTGCCCAGCATCGGTGCAGGTCATCTCGAAGGATCTCAAACGTTCCTGACGCACCAGGTCCTTCGCTTCGATCAGAATGACGTCTGAGCAGGTGGGGGAGCGGGCTAAGGCAGGTAAATGGCTGAGTTTTCCGGCGTCTCCCAGACCTCGACGCTCACCAGGCGCACGCCATGGGGGAGTTGCAGCGTCCTGCCGACATGAAGGGCGACGTTTTCGGTGGAGGGGTTCGCCGTTGCGAATGCCGGCGCGTCGTTCAGGTGCGTGTTGTGCCACGGCTGAACGATCGCATCGACGAGCCGCTCGAGCTCATGGAAATCCATCACCACGCCGATCGCATCGAGCTGCTGCGACTCGACCGTCACCTTCACCACCCAGTTGTGCCCATGCAGCGGCTCGAGCGACCCATCGTAAAGCCGAAGCTGATGCGACGCGGAGAAATGCCGGGTTGTTGTGATTCGAAAGGCCATTGGTTTCTGATGCGTGGTGATTGATGATAGCTGGTGATTGGTGATTGATGCGTGAAGCGCGGCGCACCACCTGCTCACGCATCAATCACCAATCACCACCTCTCTTCTGACTTCTAACTTCTCCTGTCTTCCATCCTCTTTCCTACCAGAACCACCACTGCGGCTGATCCGTGCAGAACCCGCGCCACAGCACGTAGACGCCCAGTAGCAGGTTCGTCACCGCGTGTGCGATGATGCACGCGCCCAGGCTCTTTGTATAGACCAGCAACGCGGCGATCAGGAAGCCCCAGACGATGGCGGTCAGCCACCAGTTGCCGTGCACGAACGCGAAGATGATCGGCACGATCACGAACGGCTGCCAGTGCCACTCGCCCACCTCGGCCAGCTTGAAGTCATTGGGCGCCAGAACCGTTCGCCAGGCGAAATCGCGCCAGAACAGCTCCTCCATGATCGGTACGACGATTACGGCGCCGATCATGCGGATCGCGATCCAGCTCCACATGGCTGCGGGCGATTCGAAATAGGTGCGGGGATTGAAGGCATTTTCGTCCGGTGAGAAAAACTGCGGCAGCCAGGCCTGCAAGCCAAGCTGCATTGGCACCCACTGCAGGACCCCAATCACCCCCACGATCACGCCCAGCCACCAGTAGTTCCACCGGATCGGCGTAAAGTGCCGCCACAGCACGATCAGCGCGATCCCCGCCAATACCGTTCGTGCCACGTAAGAAGCCGGATACAGCGACGGCCACGTGTTGCCGACCATCAGCAGCGCCAGGAAGATGCCCATCGGCAGGATGTAGGCGATGTCATCACGCACCAGCGGGCGGCGCGCGGCAGGGGAGGTCGTTGCAGAAGGCGGCTGAGGCTCCATGGGTGCGTGAAGCATATACGCCGAGGGGCAGATGGCCAGTCAAATCTCAAGCCGCTTCGGCTTCGGAGCTGTCCGGTGGCCAGAGATTCGGGCTGCGGTGCAGGTCGCGATCCTCCCAGGCCGTCTTGCAGCGGGCCAGGTATCGCTCAGCGGCGGCCTTGACCTGCTTCGGCAGATTGGGTTCGCGCTCCAGCTCCTGCAGGCGCGACATATATTGGTGCGCCGCGTGATCGGCATACGTCCAGATCGACGTCGCCACGAGCTGATAGATCGTCTTGAACAGCGCCGGGCCTTCCAGCAGCAGAAATGCCTGCTTCAGCCAGTCGATCGCCTGCGACGTGTGCGCCTCGATCTTGTCGCCGGGTGCGCCCATGTCCTGGTGAAGCTGCACCAGGCGCAGGTGATAGTTGGCCAGCCGCAGCAGCTCCAGCGGCATGGTGTACTTGTTGCACTCGTAGATTGTCTTGGCGGAGTCGATCGCCAGCTCGAACGCGACCAGCGCCTGGGGACGTGTGCGTTCGTGCGTGAAGAACGACTGCGTCAGCCCGGCTGCGAGCGATCGGCGGACGTCGATGCGGCCGGTGACGGCGCTGCGCGTCTGCGGGGTGAACTCGACCGGCTTGACGTCGCGCTCGGCTGGGTCGTCAAAGTGCGACGGATCGTTGGAGGCGAACAGGCACTGCGGGCAGACGGTGACGTTGAGCAGGTTGAAATCGACGAAGTCGGCGCCGCGGGCGGCTTTCTTGTAGACGGGGATGTCGAAAAAGTTCAGCTCGGTCTCGACGCGTCCGGATCGCAGGACATAGCGGTCCAGTTTGACCGGCTCGTCGTGGAAGCGGCAGGTCACTTCGTGGACCAGCAGCGAGTTGTTCTCGGGCACGTGGCGGGTCGTGGACGGCGCCTGCGGCCGCTGAAGGCCATGCTCCTTCTTGAGCTCATCCGAGCGTTCCAGCGCCTCGCGGGCGGTCTGGGCCAAGATGGCGTAGGTCAGCGGGCGGGCCAGAATGGCAAACGGATCGGCCAGCCTCAGCCGTTCGATACGGTGCCGCTCCACCGACGCCGGAACGACCAGCACCATGACGACGGCGCGGGTGGCGTAATACCGGTTGAGAATGCGGGATATGCTGGCCAGGTCGGTGTCCGGGCGGTCGGCGTCGATCAGCAGCAGATCGGGGACAAAATGCTTGGTGTCCTCGATCAGGTGGCTGCCGACACGGCAAAGACCGACCTCGAAGCCCTCCTGTTTGAGGACCTGTTCGACAGCCATCTGCTCAGCCGCGTTGACCAGCGCCAGCAGCGCGCGGGGGGCAGCGGATGTCGTCTTGCGGGGATTGGAGTCGGCCATGGCGATATACAGGATTCTTGCCCGGGGAGGTTCGCGCGAGGCGCATGCCCTTCCGCTGCTTACATCGGCAGGTAACAGGCGTCACCTTTCCCCAAGTGCTGTTCCGGCGGGGTGATGCCGCCAGGGGCGATATGCCGATCTTGCGTCTGCGTTGGGCGTATAACTACCTGATCGCCTACAATGGCATGCATCATGAGTACTCGGCCACAGAAAAAAACGCTGGGTTATGACCTGATCGAGCCCATCGGGCGGCGGGTCGTCATCCGCAAGGACGATAACAAGCGCGAGACGCGCAGTGGGATCGTGCTGCCGGACAGCCATGAAATCCCCGTCATCACGGGGCGAGTTATCGCCATCTCCAAGGAGATCGAGAACGACGAGGATCAGACGATCCGCCAGTACGACAAGGTCCTGTTCGATCCTCGGGAAGCCATTCCCGTCGAACTGGAACACGATAACCGCCTGTTCGTGGTCCACTTAGACCGCGTTCTGGCGATCTTCCGCCGGTCCAAACCCGGCGATGACGCGGCCGATGAGGCCTGAAAGGGTTATAGCGACATGTCCAACAAAGTAGTTCTCGTCGGACATTGCGGTGCGGACAGCTCCTTCCTGAAGATGGCAGTTCAACGGGCCGACCCCAAGGCGACGGTTGTCGTCGCCCATGACGCCGATTCCCTGAAAAAGGAACTGGTTGATGGGGCGCCGCTTGTGCTCGTAAATCGCGTACTGGACTTTGGTTACGATCAGAGCGAAGGCGTGGCCCTGATCGCGGCCTGGAAGCATGTAAACCCAGCCGCCCGGTGGATGATGGTCAGCAACTATCCCGAGGCCCACGAGGCCGCCGTGGCTGTTGGGGGATTGGCAGGGTTCGGCAAACGGGAGATCGGCTTGCCGCGCGTGACCGAATTGCTCCGTTCGGCTTTGAGCAACCAGGCTCAACAGCAGCCGACATCCGCCTGAACGGCTCAGGCCGCCCCAAAGGATCCAATCTGGCAGTTTTTCACCGCCCGACTGGACATCTGGAATAATAGAGCGGTATGGTTAATTAACACTAACGGCTGTATCACCCGCCCTGTCTGAAATAGAGGAACAGGGCGATATGCAGACGGCAGGCTAAGCTGGGTGTGATCGCGGCAGCGGGATACGCAATCCTCTGCTGCCTGCTGATCACGATGAAGTAGACAGAACATGTGTGAGGGAGTGACGCCTCCCCCCAACCCGCGTCGCTCTCCTCACCGACAAGCTCCTACCCTCCCCCTGAGCCCTGGATGTCTTCCCCGCATCCAGGGCCGTTTTTTGCGCGCAGCAGGCAGCAGAAGTCTGCAGTCGGCAGTCGGCAGCCAAAACCACGAAACAACAAAACACCAAACACCCAAACACGATCACTCCGCCATCGCCATCGCGCGGAGTTCAGACATGCGAACATCCTGCTGTCGTGCGATCTGACCAAGCCGCCGATCGGCGGATGTGTCCGCCGGCAGGCCAAGCCGATCGCGAAGCGTCGGCAGGTCGACATCAAGCTGCCGAGCTGCCTGGCCGAGCGTGGTCGAGCCGCGCAGGTCAGCCGGGGCGGTCGCTGCCGGGGCCGTCATGGCAGGGGGCGTCTCCGACCGCGGCAGCGGGCGCGTGCTCCGCTGAGCCAGCACCACAAACCCCCAGATCCCAAGCGCCAGCACCACGCCCGTCACAACCCCCGCAACGCGCCTCGTCCAGCTCGACGGCACATCCTGCCGCAGGAGCTGCGCCACCATGCTGCACACCCATCGCCAGTGCAGCGCCAGGTGCAGCACGACCACGCCGATCAGGATCACCGCAATCCACCAGTGCACGTCACCCCACTCGTGCCGCGTCAGCCCCCAAAGCGTCCGTGGATTGCCGCGTCCCATCGGCACCCATCGCAGCAGGAATCCGGTAAGCACCATCAGCAAGGCGAGCACTGCGATGATGGTGTCCACGATGAAATTGAGCATGTTTCGTGTCATGGCGTCCCTCATCGCGCTGGAACGCTCGGCTGACCGAAACATTGCCCTGGCCGCGCCATCACCGCACCCCTCGCATGCCCTGTGGCGCAGCAAAATGGCACGGGCGCCCTTGCCCGTGCGGACCCATCACCCAAAGATCCGCACGAGCAGGACACCCGTGCCACCGACAATCAGCAACTAACAACTGGCAACTGGCAACTCGCAACCTCATCGCTGCCTGCTGCCTGCTGCCTGCCAACTACCACTCCTTCCCGTTCTTCCGCGTGCCGCAGAAGTTGACCTCGATGCCCAGGGCATTGGCCATCGCAGCCTTCACCATCGCGGCGCGATCGGCGTCGGCTGCCGATTTGGCGTAGACGCACTGGATGTGGTTGGACTGGTGCTTGGCCATCATCTGGTCGCGCGTCACGCCATAGGTGACGGCGTGCATGATCGGCCACTGCGGCGTGGTGGCATCCCAGCGGCGCTGGGTTTCCTCGATCGGCAGCTCGACAACGCCGCCCCGGCCGATGTCCATCTTCAGGCGGTTGTCAGCCACGTAGATGCGCGACCAGACGATCTCGCCCGGCTTGCTGATGCCCTTGAGCGTCGAACCGCCCAGGCGGAAGTACATCGGCGGCTGACGCTCGCCAACCGCGCCAGCCCATCCGCCGATGAAGTGCGCCGGCGGCGCAGCGCCCGAGATCTCGAACACCCAGACGTACTCGTCGGTCGTGCCGCTGCGGTCGATGTCTCCCCAGCGGAGGTCGTGCAGCGTGTTCTCTACCGGCTGGCCCATCGCCTTGTGCACGCGATAGGTGATCAGGCCGTCGAGGCCCGCGCATTCGTCCACTTCGTTGAAGTGGGGCAGCGGCTCGCCCTTGTAGAGCACGCGCTTGCCGTCGCGGCTGGTGACGGGCGGGCGGTCGGTGTTGTTGAGGGTGCCTTCCACCAGGTCCGACGCCGGCAGCAGGTCCTTCAGACCCTGCTGATACTGGATGCCGATCGCGCTGCAGCCGAAGTCGTCGGCGATCCGCATCGCCGCGATGTACATCTTGCACTGCAGGAGGATCTGATCGTTGGTCAGATCCGTGTCGGGGTTGCGCCCGAGCTTGAACTTCATCCCCTTGGCGTCGATCCATTTGCGCACGGCGCGGGCTTCGCGGTCGCTGACCTGCGTCGTCTCGTAGTACAGCGCCGACTGGCTGAGGCGCTCCTTGAAGACGCCCGTGGTGTGCAGCAGGTGATCGGGGATGATGGCATTGAACATGCCCATGCATCCCTCGTCGAAGACGCCCATGATCGCTTTGTCGCGCTGGAGCTGAGCCGCCAGGGCGTCGCCGAGCTTGCGCTCCTTGCTGCCGATCTTCACGTCGTTGAACTTCGTGACGTGCGTGATGCGATGCTTCGCCTGACCGGTGGTCAGCCACGTGTGCAGGAAGTTGAGGAAGAAATCGTCGGTGAAATCCTCGCTCCAGATGGTGGAGTAGTTGACGCCGGCTTTGGTCAGCGAGCCGTTGAGGTTGAGCATGCCGACCAGGCCCGGCCAGGTGCCCGACCAGTTGGCGCAGGTGAGGATCGGTCCGCGATGCGTCGTCAGCCCGGACAGCACATGGTGCGTGTACTGCCAGACGCTCTCAGCCACGATCAGCGGGGCGGTGGGGTCGAGCTTCGAGAAGACGGCCATCCCCTCGGCCTGCGACGAGATGAAGCCGTGCTTCTCAGCCGCCTTGTACGGATGGGCGCGGACGACATCGTAGCCCAGCTTGCGGATGGCGCGGGTGAGCTGCTGCTCCATCTGCCTCTGCGCCGGCCAGCACATCTGGTTGGCGCTGAGGCGCAGGTCGCCGCTGGCCAGGAGGTAGACCTGCTTGCTGCGAAGCTTCGCGGGCTTGGGGAGCGAAGGGATCTTGTAAGCCGACATGGTGAGTTCTCCGCTGAGGACAATCGTTTGCACGCCCGTCGCGTGACGGACCCGATGGCATCATAAAGGCCGCGTTGCCTCCGCACAATTCCCGTTGCAGAATCGCGCCAAGGGGAAGGGGCGAAGCGACGAAGGGGGATAGACCAGGGAATCAGGTGAACCGATGAGCAGGACAGCGCAAGCCTAGGGCACACTTTTTGCGTGCCGCGCGGGTCCTAACAACTGGCCACTACCAACTGACAACTACCAACTGGCAACTGGCAACTAACAAATGCCCCAAACAAAAAGCACCGGGCCGAAACCCGGTGCTTTCGTAGTCTTCGACAGCTTCCGCCGCGATCAGTCCTTCGGCGGTTCCTTGGCGTTCAGCCAGGGCATCATCTTCCGCAGCTTGCGGCCGGTCACCTCGACCGGGTGCGTGTTGTCCTGCTCGTACAGGCGCTTGAAGTTCTTCAAGCCGCCCTCGTACTCGGCACGCCATTCCCTGGCGAACTGGCCGGACTGGATCTCCGACAGGATCTGCTTCATCGCCTTCTTGGTCTCGTCGGTGATCACGCGCGGGCCACGGGTCAGGTCGCCGTACTCGGCTGTGTTGCTGATGGAGTACCGCATGTAATCCAAGCCACCCTGGTAGATCAGGTCGACGATCAGCTTCACCTCGTGCACGCACTCGAAGTACGCCATTTCCGGCGGATAGCCGGCTTCGATGAGCGTCTCAAACCCAGCCTTGATCAGCGCCGACAGGCCGCCGCACAGCACAACCTGCTCGCCGAACAGGTCGGTCTCGCACTCATCCTTGAACGTCGTCTCGATGATGCCCGAGCGGGCGCCGCCGACGCCAGCCGCCCAAGCCAGGCCGATGTCGCGGGCCTTGCCGGTGGCGTTCTGGTAAACCGCCAGCAGGCAGGGCACGCCGCCGCCTTTCTCGAACTCCGACCGCACCAGATGGCCCGGCCCCTTCGGGGCGACCATGATCACATCCACGTCCTTGGGCGGAACGATCGTCTTGAAGTGAATGTTGAACCCGTGCGTGGCGCCCAGGCACTGGCCGGGGCGGAGGTGCGGAGCGATGCTCTTCTGGTACACCTCCGGCTGGACCTCGTCCGGCAGCGTCATGATGACCAGGTCCGCCTGCTTGACGGCATCTTCGATGCTGAGCGGATCGAACCCCTTCTCGATGGCCAGCCGGCCGTTGGCGGAATCGCGGCGGTTGGCCACGATCACCTTGATCCCCGAATCCCGCAGGTTCTGGGCGTGGGCATGGCCCTGCGATCCAAAGCCGATGATCGCCACCGTCTTCCCCTGCAAGCCGGTCAACGGGGCATCCTTCTCGTACAGCATCTTGACTTCTGCCATTGTCGGTAATCCCTCGGAAAAAGAGCAAAACAGGAATCGTAATGATGGGGGGGGAGCGTGTCAAAGACGGCAGCAGGCAGCAGGCGGCAGGCAGCGGTCAGTCTGCAGTCTGCAGTCTGCGGTCTGCGGTCTGCGGTCTGCGGTCTGCGGTCTGCGGTCTGCGGTCTGC
>CALEKX010000093.1 GCA_937904525.1 uncultured Phycisphaerales bacterium | reverse complement strand
TGTCCTGGTGATTGGGGAGGGGACGAGTCGATCCATCGCGCGGTGCGTCGCATCGTGGCAGATCTCGATTCAGTTTGGGTCTTTGTCGCTCGGTCTGTTCGTCTTTGTCGCACCGTCTAGACGACTTGCTCGTTCCCCTTGCCCCAGACCATGGTCATGGTGCTCGGCCGGAAGCCGCAGGCGCGGAACAGGGCTTCAGCCCGGCCGTTGCTGACCAGCACGTCCAGGCGGACCTGATCGATGCCGATTTGGGCGAAGTGCTCAAGGGCGAGCATGATCATCTGCCGGGCGATACCCTCGTTGCGGTAGGCTTCCTCAACCCAGACATCGTGAATGAACCCGATCTTGGCGGTGCGATAGATCGGCAGCTCGCGCTGCGTTGCGGCTGCCAGGAACCCGACGAGCTGGCCGTGACCGCGGTCCGCCACGAGCAGCACGCTTTCTGGATCCGTCACCCGTTCGGTAAGCCAGCCCCGGTACATCTCCGCAGCCTTTGGGACATACGCGAACCTCACCGGATCGCGCTGTTCATGGAACTGGCAGATTCGGTCCACCATGGGAATGATCGCGTCGACGTCATCAACGGTGGCTGGACGGATGGTCATGGCGCTCCCGTGTTTGAGGTGTGTGGCGGCGGTGAATCCAGGGGCTCGAGGCGCTCCCAGATCAGAGAGCGAAGTTCCTCGGCAACGACCTGTTCGGAAACGACGACCGCTTCGGCGCCGCTGCGGATGGCTGACATGCCCGCGCTGGTGTAGTGGCAGCGGGTGATGATCCGCACATGGGGATTGAGTTCCCGCGCCAAGCGCGTGGCTTCGATGGCAACGGTCTCATTCGGCACAGCCACGACGAACAGCCGCGCCGTTGTGATGCCCGCCCGCCGCAGGACCTCCGGGTCCGCGACATCCCCCGCGATGATCTGCAACCCCGCGGCGTGGCATCGTTCAACTGTGGCCGGATTAAGCTCGATGACGCAGAATCGCTCGCCGCGCTCCTGCAGGATCGTGGCGACAGCCCGGCCGGGCAAGCCGAACCCGGCAATGATCACATGTCCCGTCATCTCCTGACGGGAATTGTCCTCCGCCTGGGTCATACCGGATTGTATTGTCGCAGGAGCCGGCGGAAACGGCAAAACGAACCTTCTGGGGCGTCGGGGGGCCGAAATGGCCCGCGAGGGATCAGCGGTCGACTTCGCCCATGACGATGTCGATCGAGCCGATGATGGCTGGCACGTCCGCGAGCAGTACCCCGCGGCACAGCTCGCCCGTGACGGCCAGGTTGACGAAGCTGGGCCCGCGGATTTTCACACGGTAGGGGATCGTTCCGCCCTGCGATTCGATGTAGAACCCCAGGTGGCCACGGGGGTTTTCGTACTCGCAGTAGACCTCCCCGGGCGGCACTTTCATGGCGCGGGGCAGCTTGGCCCGGAACGGACCATCGGGGATCTGCTCGATGCACTGCCGCAGGATCCGGCAGCACTGCTTCATCTCAGCCATTTTCACCCAATACCTGTCCCAGCAGTCGCCGAGCGTGCCCATACGGCCGTCGCCGACGCATACGTCGAACTCCAGCCGATCGTAGATCGAGTAGGGCCGGTCGCGCCGCAGGTCCAGCGGGATGCCGCTGCCGCGGATCATCGGGCCGGAAAGGGCGTAGCTGATGCACAGGTCCTTCGAGCAGACGCCGACATTGGCGGTGCGCTTGATGAAAATGTGGTTGTAGGTCAGCAGGTCGTTGTATTCGTCGATCTTCGGCTCGAAGTAATCGAGGAATTCGCTGAGTTTCTCGAGGAAACGAGGGGGCAGGTCCCACGTGACGCCGCCGACGTTGATGTAGCTGAGCGTCAGCCGCGCGCCGCACATCTGTTCGAACAGGTCAAGGATGTACTCGCGCTCGCGGAAAGCGTAGAGGAAGGGCGTGAACGCGCCCAGGTCCATGCCGTACGTGCCGAAACTGACCAGGTGCGACGCGATACGGTTTAGCTCGGCTGCGATGACGCGGATGTACTCCGCCCGCAGCGGCACTTCGATCCCCGCGAGCTTTTCCACCGACATCGCCCAGGCGTGGTTGTTGTTCATCGCCGCCAGGTAGTCCAGGCGGTCGGTGTAGCCGACGTACTGGTAGTAGGCCAGATTCTCGGCGATCTTTTCCTTGCAGCGATGCAGATAGCCGAGGTGGGGGACGGCTTCGAGGACCAGCTCGCCGTCGGTTCGCAGCACGACGCGCAGCACGCCGTGAGTCGAGGGGTGCTGCGGGCCCA
This sequence comes from uncultured Phycisphaerales bacterium, assembly GCA_937904525.1. Lineage (GTDB taxonomy): Bacteria > Planctomycetota > Phycisphaerae > Tepidisphaerales > Tepidisphaeraceae > CALEKX01. The sequence goes on along the minus strand of CALEKX010000093.1, from coordinate 18,293 downwards.
TGTTGACCAGCATTTCCTCGGACTGGACGTCGATCTGCTCGTCGCCGGCGCCGGGCGCGAGCACATAGGTCTGCTGTCGGAGGCTGGGCGAGGTTGTCGAACTGATCATCATCAGTCTTTCATCCTACGGGCACGGGGGGCAATCGGCCATCATGCCCAGCCGGCTGGGGAGCTTGCGGGTGCGGATTTGTGCGTCAGATCGTCCAGCGGCGGTCCGACTGCGTATCCGCCATCTCGATCCACGGCCGGGGCGTGCCGGCGACCAGGCGAAGCGTCATCGGCAGCACGCGGCTGGTCAGAATCTGACCCTCATCGAGCGTGCCGAGGCCGGCAATCTTGAGCTTCTGTCCATCCAGGCGATACAGCTCAGCGCTTGATCCGGGCGCTGCCGCCTTTGTAGACGTGCAGCAGCTCGTCCAGATCGATCTGGCTGGTGTCGCCGCGGGTCGACTGCAGCAGGGCGCCGTGCGCCGCACCGAGCTCCACGCATTCCTGCGGGGTCTTGCCCGTCAGGAAGCCATAGGCAAAGCCGGAGCTGAAGCCGTCGCCGCCGCCAACGCGGTCTTCGATCTCGAGGTTGTCGAAGCGGCGGCTTTCGTAGAACTGGCCGTCATGCCACAGGATGGCGGACCAGTTGTTGACCATCGCGCTCTTGACCTCGCGGAGCGTCGTGCCGACGACCTTGATGTTGGGATAGGCCTTGACGACCTTCTCGACCATCCGCTTGTAGGCGGAGGTGTCCAGCGCGCTCAGGTTCTCATCGACGCCTTCGACCTCGAAGCCGAGGACCTTCTGGAAGTCTTCCTCGTTGCCGATCAGGCAGTCGACATAGGGGATCAGCGCCTTGGTCTTGGCCTGGGCGTCAGCCGAGCTCCAGAGCTTTGAGCGGAAGTTGAGGTCGTAGCTGGTGATCGTGCCGGCTTCCCGGGCGGCCTTGAGGGCTTCGAGGCAGACCTGGGCGCAGCCGTCGGACAGGGCCGTGAAGATGCCGCCCGTATGCAGCCAGCGCACGCCCTGGCTGAAGATCTTCTTGAAGTCGATCATGCCGGGCTTCATGTTCGACGCAGCCGAGTGGCCGCGATCGTACATCGACACCGACGCCCGAACGCCCGTGCCGACTTCGGTGAAGTTCAGCCCGACGCGATCCTGCCGGCCGACGCCGTCGTACTTGGCCATCACGACGTGGCTCATGTCGACACCGACGCTGCGGCCGTGGTTGAGGATGATCCGTCCAACCGGATTGTCCACGAGGCGCGAGAGGAACCCGGTCCGCAGGCCCAGCCGCGCCAGCGCGTAAGCGACGTTGTACTCGCCGCCGCCGACCCAGACCTCCAGCGTAGTGGCGAACTCGATTCGCCCATGCCCCGGGGGCGACAGGCGCACCATGCACTCGCCAAGGCTCATCAGGTCATAGCGGCACTCACCGGCATCACGAATCTTCAACATGTCGTCTCCTCAAACTCGGTACAGACGGGTATTGTGGCCATCAGGCTGTGGGGTTGTCCAATACCTCGACCGGCCTAAACATTTCCGTACTGGCGTTGGTAGAACTGAAGATATTCGCCCGTCTTGATGGCCCGCCACCAGGCTGAATTCTCGCGGTACCAGGCGATCGTCCGCTTGATCGCGTCGTCAAACGCGTGCTTCGGCGACCAGCCGAGTTCGCGGCGGATCTTCGTCGCATCGTTGGCGTAGCGCCGGTCATGCCCGGGGCGATCAGCGACCGGCTGAACCCACTGGTCCCACTGGCAACCCATTTCGCGCAGGATGATCTGCGTGATCTGGCGATTGGTGACCTCGTTGTGGGCGCTGACGTTGTAGATCTCGCCCGGCTGGCCGCGCTCCAGGATCGTCCAGATGGCTGAGCAGTGATCGTCGACGTACATCCAGTCGCGGATGTTCATGCCGTCGCCGTAGAGGGGCAGCTTCCTGCCTTCGATCAGGTTGGTGACGAACAGCGGGATGAGCTTCTCAGGGAACTGATACGGCCCGAAGGCGTTGCAGCAGCGGGCGATGACCACCGGTACGCCGAAGGTATGGAACGCCGCGCGGGCCAGACAATCGGCAGCTGCCTTGCTGGCGCTGTAGGGGGAGTTGGGCGCAAGCGGTGAGTCTTCGGTGAACTTCAGGTCAGGCCGATCTTCCGGCAGGCTGCCGCAAACCTCGTCTGTGCTGATCTGGACGAAGCGCCGGATGCCGCGATCTCGGGCGACGTCCAGCAGCACCTGCATGCCCAGCACGTTGGTGTGGATGAACGGCTGGGCGCTGAGAATGCTGCGATCGACGTGGCTCTCAGCCGCGAAGTGCACGATGTCGGTGACGCCATGCTTGTCGACGGCCTGCGCGATGGCGGCCACGTCGCACACGTCGCCACGGATAAAAGTGATCTGGTTGCTGTCGATCAGGTCCTGGATATTGGCCAGGTTGCCGGCGTAGGTGAGCTTGTCGAACGCGACAATCTTCACATCAGCGCCCGCGCGGCGGAGCATCCGGACGAAGTTCGTCCCGATAAACCCGGCAGCACCAGTGACAAGTAACGTTCGCATGCGCTATGAAAGAAACCACTGATGAACACAGATAAACACAGATGAAGACAAGTAACAAGCGAACAATCTAACTGTGTTCATCGGTGTTCATCTGTGGTTCGCATCTTCCGGATCCTTGTTGGCTCCGCGTTCAGCCACGATGTTACAGGCTCGCAGGTAGAAGTCGATGTTCTCGCCGCAATCGGCGTAATAGCCCTTGATGATCTCCGCCTGAAGCTGGCCCCGCTGGACGTAGACGTTGTTGACGTCGGTAATCTCCAGCTCGCCGCGGGGGCTGGGCTTGAGCGTGCGGATGATGTCGAACACGCCGGCATCGTAGAAATAGACGCCGATGACCGCGAGATTGCTCGGCGGGTGAACGGGCTTTTCGATGATCCGCGTCACCTGGCCGGCGGAGTTGACCTCGGCAACGCCGTAGGAGCTGGGATTCTCCACGCGTGCCAGCAGGACACGGGCGCCCGAGCCCTGTTTGCGGTAGTTCTCGCAGGCGGGGGCGATGCTGTATTCCAGCACGTTGTCGCCCAGCAGCAGGCAGATCGGCCCGCCGTCGGCAAACGACTCCGCCAGGCTCAGCGCGTGGGCCACGCCGCGCGCACCTTCCTGGTATGTGTAGCTGAGCTGCTTCAGGCCGAAATCCCGCCCGTCGCCCAGCAGGCGGATGAAATCGCCGACGTTGTTGCCCCCAGCCACCAGCAGGACCTCGGTGATGCCCGCGCGGGCGAGGCACTCGATGGGGTAGTAGATCATCGGCCGGTTGTAGACCGGCAGCAGATGCTTGTTTGTGACCTTGGTCAGCGGCAGCAACCGGCTGCCCGTCCCACCGGCCAATATCACGCCGCGCATGGGGGTCTCCGTCTGGTGCGTAATGCATGATGCATGATGCGGGTGGCCTCTCGTGTGTCGCCTGAAACGGCCGAACAGGCGGCTTCATCTGTGATGCATCATGCATCGTCCATCCGCCACATCCAGTGTAATCCATTTGGCAGGCGGCGTCACTGACAGCAGGCAGCAGGCAGCACGTATACCGGCGTCATAATGTCGATGGTAAGAGCAGGGCGGCGGTGCTCGGAGCGGCGAAACCCAAATCACGAGCCGATATAGCCGCGCTGGCGGAAGTGCTCGATCGCCTCAGCCGTGCTGCGGAAGACGCGCGTGGCGGTTTCGGTGATGAAGGGGCTGGGCATGGCTCGGCAGGCCCAGATGACGTAGACCTCCTTGCCCGCGCCGAAGGCGTGCTGGAGCTCGCGCTCGACGCCGCTGCTGAGCGCCGGCTTGCCGCCGGGCAGTTCGGGCACGAGGCTGATGATCATGTCCGACTGATCGATCATCTTGAAGTCGCGCGCGTAGATTTGGCCCATGATGTCGCCGGAAATCTGCGCGACCTCAGCCGTCTTGAGCGTAACCCGGCCTTCGCCGGTCTGGATCTGCACGGTCGTTTCGCCGTTCTGCATGGCGTTGAGGGCCGTCGTGTGCAGCAGCATCTCATCGACGTCGGCTGGGTCGAATGTGATGAAATGCGCGTTGATCTCGCGCTTGAATTGGTCGATCTGCTCGAGCGTCTGCGGCAGATCCATGACATGGCTCATGGGGAAGGAGAGGTAGACCTTCTTCTTGTGCGGCTCGAACATCAGGCGGTAGAGCGTCTGGCTGGTCAGGTGCTGCCGCCCGCGCGCCAGCATGTAGAAATGCCCATAGCCGCGGAGGATGTTGGCGAGAATCTCCGTGGCCAGCAGCTCCTCTTCGCGCCAGACCATGATGTCCTTCAGCGTGTGGTCGATGTCGTGATCGCGCATCAGCCGCTGATGGACGTTCTCGACGTTGTCCAGCAGCGTGACGTAGATATCAGCCTGGAGGGCCTTGATCTGGTCGAAGTCGAAGGCTGCAAACAGGCCATGTCGCCAGCGGAAGGTGGCATGCGTGTTGACGATGACATGCTCATGCTGGTCGGCGATGCGAAGGATCTCCTTGAACACCGCCCGCCGCAGCGCGTTGAGGCGGGAGATGGGGATGTTGAGGATGCGCCCCTGGGGGACGTCGGGGGCTTCGGCGTACATCATCTGGCCGACATGGCAGATGACCAGATCGATGCCGTTCTCGCGCGCGTGGGCCTGCACAGCCTCCAGATAGGGGGCTTTCTCAACGCCGACCTGTCCGGTTACGATCGCGCGCATTCAGTCCAGCTCCTTTGCCTATGCCGGGATCGTCCGGCAATCCGTACGATAGCCTAACATTTGGTGGCTGTCAAATGGGTGAGGGGGAGTTGTCAGTTGTTAGTAGCCAGTGGCCAGCGGCCAGTGGCCAGTGAGGGAGCCGCCACTTCGTCTCTTTGTCTCTTCGTCTCCCACCAAATCCATTAGAATCCCCAGCCGATGGACTTTCTCAAGGGCGTAGCCGGCAAGATCGTGACGGGGATCGTGGCGCTGGCCGTGGTGGTTGGGGCCATCTCGTGGTGGTCGATGGACCAGCCGCAGCGGGATGAGATTCTTGCCAGCGTCGCCCGCGTGGGCGGGTGGGTCGGCGTGGTGCTGCTGTTGCCATGGGCACTGTTCTGGCTGATCCGATGGGTCGCCCGGATGGATTCCAACGCGGCGGGGGCGGTCCTGGTCATCAGCCTGACGCTCGTGGAGCTGACGGCATTGGCATGGCTTTTCGAGTGGACACTTTTTGGCAGCGCGCTGGGGTGGGTGTACCTGGCGTTCGGGACGCTGATCGCAGGCGTGTACAACCTGTTCACGTGCGACTGGATTGCTGAGCAGTTGGAATGATGCCCGCAAGGGCGATCGAGGATCACCCTTCGACGCCGGGCGCAAGGCGCATGCCCAGCCACGCGGCGGTGAGGCCGAGGGCGTTGCTGGCGACGACATTCAGCACAGCCAGGCCAAATTGCCCGCTGCCGGCGAGTTTCACCGTCTCAAGGCTGAAGGCTGAGAATGTCGTGAATCCGCCCAGCAGGCCGACGAGGATCGCCAGCCGGTATTCCTCTCGGATCGCCAACTGTCCGCTGAACAGCGCCGCCAGAAACCCCACGGCCGCACAGCCGAGGACGTTCACCACCACCGTCCCGATCGGGAACGTGCTTGCGCTCCATCGGTGAACCAGGCTGACCAGCCCATATCGAAGCAGGCAGCCGCAGCCGCCAGCCAGAAAGATCAACGACAATCGAAGCAAGATCCGGCTTATCCTTTATCAGCCTGGGGTTACGGTTTGCGATGGGCAGGTACGCCCGCGCAACAGGTGCGGCGTATCGTACGCAGATGAGTGAGCGTATGAAATGCTTCACGCCTGCCACCCCGGAGCGGCATCGTGGCTCCGATGGGGTGGGGCGGTCTATCCGACAGGCGTGCCCGCTTCAGGGCTTGCGAAACAGGTACATCGCCCAGCCGAGGCAGTTGCGGCCCCAGCGGAGGTAGGCCTGGCGGTCGCGGCGCATGTTGCGCAGGAGGGGGGTGATGTCCGGGTCATCAGGATGCGCAGCGGCGTAGCGCTCACCAGCTTGCCACTGCAGACCCTCGTAGCGGTCCCAGTCGTCGGGGCTGGAGACCGTGGTGTAGAGCAGGGATAGGCCGAGCTCCTCGCCGATGGCTGCGTTCTCGGCGTGTGTGGCGAACTCGGAAGCCGCCATTCCCGTCAGCTCGAGATACTCCGGATCAGGATCCGTGATCCAGTACGCCTCGCCCGTCAGCACCAGGCCGCCGGGGCGCGTCATCTTCATCAGCGCCTGCAGCGTGCCGCGGTGTCCCTGGTACACCCATGACGCACCGATGCACGACGCCATGTCGAAGACTTCCGGCGTCGGCGGCTGATAGTCGGCACCGTTCATCTCGAGCAGCTCGATGCGATCCGCAAGGCCGTGGCGCTGCACATTTTCACGAGCAGCCGCGATGGAGTAGGGCGACAGCTCGACACCCGTCCCTGTCACGTTGTACGCCTCAGCCACAAGGCAGAGGAACTCGGCTTTGCCGCAGGCGATATCCACGACCCGACCGCCGTCGGGCAGGCGAAGCAGGCCCACGAGCTCGCGCGTCTTCTCGATGCTCAGCGGGTTCATGATCGTGTGATCGGTGTGGAGGATGCCGAAGTACTTCCACTTTTCCATGCCCAGGTCCATGGTCGATCCTTTCAGCCGGCAGAGGGACAGTCGACGTGCTCGAGTTATTGTCCACAGATCACAGGCGCAATCCATGTGGCCTCTGTCGTTTTCTTGTCTCCCTCTGTGCGAAAGCACACAATGGCGATGTGAAATCCCGGCTGACAACCGTGATGCTTGCCAGTTTTCAGCGAAGGGCGTGCGGCCTGGTGCTGGCCATACTGGCTGCTGTGTGTCTGGGCACGATCGGCTGCGACGGGGCAGATGCATCACGATCGGCTGACTGCGACGATCAGGTCCTGATCCTGGCAGCCGCCAGCACGCAGGATGCACTGGAGCAGATTGCGGAGGTGCTGCGGCATCAGGGCGGGCCGAGGTTGACGATCTCCCCGGCAGGGTCGAACGCCCTGGCCCAACAGATCATCGCCGGCGCGCCGGGCGATCTGTTTCTGTCCGCCAATCCGGCATGGGCTGATGAAGTCGTCCGACATGGCCATGCGGCGCAGGTCGTGCCGCTGCTGAGCGGCCGGCTTGTGCTGGTTGTCCCGAAGGACAACCCCGCAAGCGTGCATCACCCGAGCGATCTGCTCGATGCGCGCGTAAAGCGCGTCGCCCTGGCGGGCGAGCACGTGCCAGCCGGCATGTATGGCGAGCAGGCACTTCGGAGGCACGGTGTCTATGAACGGCTCGCAGAGGCGCAACGCATCGTTCGCGGGCAGAGCGTGCGATTCACGCTCGCGTATGTCGAGCGCAATGAGGTCGATGCCGGCATCGTCTATGCCAGCGACGCTGTCGCGACGAACGTGCAGGTTGTCTTCACCTTCGACGAAGCCGATCACGAGCCGATCGTCTATCCGCTTGTGCTGCTGCAGCGTGGAGAGGATCGTCCGGCGGCGCGAAGGGTTTTTGAGTTTCTGCAGTCGCCGGCGGCTGGAGCGACCTTTGAGCAGCATGGCTTTCGGTGGCTGACGGGGCCGGTTGGGGAGGGGGGCTGAGCACGCCATGCAGGGGTTCTGGCTAGATGCGTCTGAATGGCAGGCCGTTTGCCTCAGCCTGCGGGTGGCGACGGTTGCGGTCCTCTGCAGCCTGCCTCCGGCGACGCTGCTGGCCTGGTGGCTGGCGCGAAAGGACTTTCCGGGCAAGTCAGCCGTCGAGACGGTCCTCAACCTGCCGCTGGTGTTACCGCCGGTGGTGACGGGGTATCTGTTGCTGGTGCTGTTCGGCACGCAGGGCTGGCTGGGCCGAGTGCTGGATCAGTGGCTGGGCGTGCGGATCGTGTTTACCTGGCGTGGCGCGGCGGTCGCCTCGGCCGTGATCGCATTTCCACTGATGGTCCGGGCGATTCGCGTGGCGCTGGCGGGGATGGATGCGCGCCTGGAGCAGACTGCGCTGACATTGGGGGCCCATCCGATCCGGGTGTTTTTCACGGTGACGCTGCCCTTGGCGCGGCATGGGCTCATCGCCGGAGCGATTTTGGGGTTTGCGCGAAGTATCGGCGAATTTGGCGCAACCATCATGATTGCCGGCAGCATTCCCGGTCAGACGCGCACGATGCCGCTGTACATCTTCACCGCGATCGAATCACCCGACGGCATCGCGCGGGCGCAGCGGATGGTGATCGTGTCGATCCTGATTGCGGCGGGGGCGTTGATCGTCGGTGAGATTCTCGAACGGCGGGCACGCCGGCAAAGGGCGATGCGATGAGGGACGCGCGGCTGGAGTTCCGATGCTGTTACGAGTACCGCAGCGGGTTTCGACTCGATGCGGAGTTCACGCTGGAAGGCGGGATCTGTGCATTGTTCGGTCCGTCCGGCAGCGGGAAGAGCACCTGTTTGTCGCTGATCGTGGGCCTGCTCAAACCGCAGGCTGGCGCGATCCGCATGGGCGATACCGTTCTCGTCGATTGCGCCGGCGGGCATTGCATCCCGTCCCATCGCCGGCGGATCGGCATGGTGTTTCAGGATCACCTGCTCTTTCCGCACAGGAGTGTTGCGGCCAATCTCCGTTATGGGATGGCGCGCAGCGGCGAAGGGACCATCCGCTTCGATGAGGTCGTCGATGTGCTGGAGCTGGGTGATCTGCTGGATCGTTACCCGGCGCAGCTCAGTGGCGGTCAGCAGCGGCGCGTGGCGCTGGGCAGGGCGCTGCTCACCCAACCGCGGCTGCTGCTGATGGACGAGCCGCTGAACGGCTTGGAAGAGGCGCTGCGCGATCGCATCCTCGAGCATCTGCAACGCGTGCATGAGCACTGGCAGATGCCGATGCTGCTGGTCAGCCATGATCAGGTCGCCGTCCGGCGGCTGGCGGAGCATGTGGTGGTGCTGGAGAGGGGGAGCGTCGTCGACCAGGGCCCGGTGAACCAGACGCTGGACCGGGCGACGCTGCAGACCCTGTCAACCCATCCCGGCCCGACCAACCTGCTGCGCATCGAGCAGGTGCACCAGGTGGGGGACCACAGCGCAGGGCGCATCGGCGATCAGCCGTTCTACCTGCGGGGGCGGGTGCCGAGCTCGACGGTCTATGTCCGCTGCGCGCCGTCCGATGTGGCACTGGTGCTGGAGGACGTGCCTGTCATCAGCATGCGCAACCATCTGCGCGGCAGTGTGTGTGACATCGTGTGTGTCTCCAGCGAGAGCGCCGGCGAGGTGGTCTACGTCGCGATCGACGTCGGCCAGGTGCTGTGGGCCCAGGTGACACCCTCCGCCTGCCGCGAGATGGGGTTGCAGAAGGGGACGCGCGTCGTCTGCCTCATCAAGGCAAGTGCGATGGATCTGGTGACGTGACGGAATCTGTGGGTCCCGGCGATGGGGATCATTGCTTGGGGAATGCACAGACGGCCCGCGGGGCTTTTCAGGTGGATGATGCGCTTGCGGGGGTGATGGAAGTCCCCCTGTTGGAGGACGGCGGGCGGTCCACGCCGCGCGCGTCGGGTCGCGCCAGCCGGGCTGGCACTGCTCGTGGTCCAGGTGAATCACGGGCGGGCTGAGCAGGCGCCCCAAGTGCCCGGCGAGGGTCAACTTGCCGGCGGCGCCGCAGCCGATGATGAGGATCCGCGGACCAAACGTGAAATCGCCCATCGCCCGATGCCATCGACCCGCTGCACTGCGGGCCAGTCAGCCGTAACCTTTGTCCCATCAATAGGTAATGTGCATCATCGCCTGTTTCCCCCTTTGAGAGGGGCGTGGAGGTGTACCGGTCAACGGGCCAGTTTCTATTTGACCGCCCCTTGTATATCGATATAGTAAGAGATTGCGTGGCGGAGGGGCATGTCTGGTCTGGCAAGGCCAACCCCAGCACGGAGATCCGACCCATGGCGAGGGGCCTCAACGCAAGGCCAAGCCGGCATCGTGATGCATTCCGCTCGCGCGCAAGCGGGCTGGGGTGCCGGTCATCGCGGGTCTTCCTGTCCAACGCTGCGACGCCTGTCGTCCTGTCATCGTGAAACCGGTCATCGTCGGAGGAGAATCCATGTTTCGCACTTCACATTTGCTGGTCGCGGCTGGTCTTGCCAGTGGCATGTTTGCAGCACCGATCTGGGGTGCCGACGTCACCTGGACCAACGGCGCGGGGGACAGCGATTGGTTCAACACCGGCAACTGGAGCAGCGGCAATCTGCCGGGCAGCGGCGATCGGGTGCTGGTCTACCAGGGCACGTCGGAGCTTTCGCCGCTGGTCATCGACAATGTCAACGCGCCAGCCGTTGCGACCAACGGCGAGTCGCTGATCGGCCGCAGCGGCCAGGGCTCGGGGTATGTCGCGGTCTATACGGATCTGCAGCTCGCCAACGCGCGGCTGGGCGATGGCAGCTTCACCGGACAGATCGTGCAGCACAGCGGCACGGTTTCCGTCACGGGCACGCTGCTGCTGGCGTGGAACACCCAGAGCACCGGCATCTATGACATGAAGGGCGGCACGCTCAACGTCGCCAACCTCGTGGTGTCGCGCGAGGGGACGGGGCAGTTCGTCCAGTCAGAGGGGCAGGTCAACATCACCAGCCGGCTGACGATCGCCAGCGAGCCCAACAACGTGATGGGCAGCTACACCATCAGCGGCAATCCGCTGACCAGCAAGCTGGTGGTCAATGAAGTCCGCATCGGCGAAGACGCCAATGCCACGTTCAACCAGCTCGGCGGGGCGGTTGAGAGTGCCGGCGCATTTGTGCTGGCGTGGAACCCCGGCGCGACAGCCAACTACAACATCTCCGGCGGCACGCTGGCAGCCAAAGGTCTGCAGATCCGGGCTGGCACGGGATCGATCAACCAGACCGACGGCGACATCACGCTTTCCGATCACCTTCGCCTGGGCAGCGAGAACAATGCCACCGGCAGCTACACGATCTCCGGCGGCTCGTTGAGCATCCCCAGCACCGGTCATCATCTGTATGCCGGCAGCAAAGCCGGTGTGAACTCGACCATCCACATCCGCGGCGATGCGACCGTCACCATCGGCGGCGACATTCACCTGCACGAGAACGAGACTGCCGGCGACGTGCGGTTCATCGTGGAAGGCGGGCTGGCGACGATCCAGGTCGGCAATCGCTATCTCCAGCGGTATGACTCGGTGCTGGAAGCGCGACTCGACGCGACGGGCCTCAGCACGATCGTCTCGCTCGGTAATGCCGATTTCCGCGAGGATTCGATCCTTGACGTCAAGGCGCTGCCGGGCGCTCAGCCGGGCACGTACACGCTCATGACCTGGCAGGGCTCGCTGGTGAACAGCAGCCTGCGATTCGCTGACACCGTCAATACCGACCTCTGGAGCTTCAATCTCGATCCGGTCAGCAAGACGCTGACGATCACGTACGTTCCAGAGCCGGCAACGGTGAGCATGCTGGGGCTGGGAAGCCTGCTTGTGCTGCGACGTCGGCGCGGTCCGGTCTGCTGATGCGGGGAGCGCAGCAGAAAGGGTCGGAGCACGCCGCCGGGTCAGGCCCGGCGGCTTGTTTTTTGCGGGGCGGGGGGAGACGCCGCAGAGGTATGTCTCGACCAGGCTGATGCGTTGGATCGGCCTGGCGGCGCTGCGCAGTAGCCGCGCCGCTTCCGGAGCGATACAAGTAACCGATCCGGCGGCGGCACGCGCGGTCGCGCTGCTGCGATGCACCCGGTTTCCGCTTCTCGACGAACAGGATCGGCACGATGTCACAGAGCGACAAGGACAGATGGTCTTCGATGGGCGAATGCTACGACCGAATGGCTGAGCATTTTGTGCCGCGCTATCGCATGTTGCAGGACGAGGTCATCGCCTTGCTGCTGGCTGACGGTAAGCCGGAGTTGCTCGTGGATCTGGGGGCTGGAAGCGGCATCTTCATTGAAAAGTTCCTGGATGCATCCCCGTCGTCGCGTGCGGTGTGGGTGGACTGGTCCAAGGATTTCCGCCGGGTGGCGACGCGACGGCTGGCGCGATTTGGCGAGCGTGTGCTGTTTGTCGAGTGCGACTTTGCCGGCGACTGGCTGGCATCCTTGCCGGAGACGCCCGATGCGATCTGCTCGATGTCAGCCATCCATCATCTGGACACAGCCGGGAAGCGGCGGTTGTACCAGAGGTGCTTCGACGTGCTCCAGCCGGGGGGATGGCTGTTCAACATCGATGAGATGTCGACGCTTTACGAGGATGCCTATCGGCGGACGCTTGCGTACTGGATCCGGTATGTGGCTGAGGCGCGCAGGCATGTGCCGGCGGAGCTGACGCCGTACGCCGACGCGTGGTGCGAGAAGTTTGACCGCTGGCGCGAGCGAAACGTCGATCGGTACGGTCAGCCGAAGCAGCCGGGGGATGATATCCACGAATCGTTCGTGTCACAGATGCAGTGGCTGGCGGAGATCGGGTTCGTGAACGTGGACCTGTTTGTGAAGTACCAGCTCTGGTCGGTGATCGGGGGGCAGAAGCCGGGGAGATGAGCGGGTGCGTGGGGGAGCGTGGCCGAGCGCGGATGGCCGATAGCGGCACATCGCCAGGTACTCCTGCGGGGGCGACCCGTTATTTCGCACTACCAACTGAGAAACGAGCTCTGCAGTCCATGGTCTACGCCCCCGGGGGTGGGTGATTGACAATTTCAAGTAGCGACTTAAACTTGTTACTTGAAGTGGGGGATTCATCTGGCGAGAACTGCCATGACCAACCGTGCCGACGGGCTGGAGACGCGACGGAAACTGCTTGATGCAGCAGGAATTCTGTTCGCGCAGCGGGGATATCACGGCACGAAGACCAGCGACATCTGCCAGGCAGCCGAGGTCAACATTGCCGCGGTTCATTACCACTTCCGCAGCAAAGATGAGATCTACATCGCCGCCTGGCGGCATGAGTTTGAGCGGAGCATCGCAGCCTATCCGCCGGATGGAGGTGTGCCGCCGGACGCACCGCCGGAAGAACGCCTCCGCGGCCATATCCGGGCTCTGGTGAGCCGCGCCATGGATCCCGCCAGCCGCGACATGGACATCACGCATCGCGAGATGTCCAACCCCACCGGCTTGCTGCGGGAGATCATGCAGCGGGCGCTCGAGCCGCTGCGACAGATGCACCTGGGCATCATCCGGGACATCCTCGGTCCCGCCGCGACCGACCAGGACATCCAGCTTTGCGAGATGAGCATTCACGCTCAGTGCATCGCGTCGCTGATGGAAGAGCGACGTCGACGCCAGACGCACGCCCAGAAGGGGCCGCTTCCGCCACTGTGGCAGAACATCAAAGAGGATGTCCTGGCGGATCACATCTTTCGGTTCAGCCTTGCCGGCCTGCGCGAGATCAGGCAGGCCATCGAGGCAAGGGGCAGAACCAGGGGGCACGGGGCAACGTAACCGGCATCAAACCAGATCCGCCGCGAGGCCCGCTCAGCCGCCGTTATGCAGGCGCCGGCTGACGGAGTTCGATGGCGATGTTTCGCACAACAAGGTCGCGAGACATCGCATCGCTTCATCGACCTGAAGCGAAAGCAGTTGGAAGTATAGATGAGTCAAACGACGATCAACCTGGAAGCCTCGAGTTCCCCCGCAGCCGTTCTCGATGGCGTTGCCGATGCGGAAGTGCCTGTGGTGTCTGCGACGGCCCAGCCGGCTTCGTGGCTGGTGCGCGACAGCGTGAAGCGCACGCTGTTCAACATGGCATTCCCCATGCTCGCCGGCACGTTTGCGATGACGGCGTACAACATCACAGATACGTGGTTCGTTTCGCGCCTGGGGACGCTGCCGCTGGCGGCGATGGGATTTACCTTTCCGGTCGTCATGTTGCTGACATGCGTGGCTGGGGGGATCGGCACGGGCGTGACGGCGCTGGTGTCGCATGCCATCGGGCGGCGGGCGCACGACGACGCTGCGCGCGTCGTCAGCTATGGGTTTGTGCTCATGGCGATGGTGTCAGCCGTGATGGCGGTGGGGGGATATTTGACCATGGACGTCGTCTTTGCCCGCCTCGGCGCCGATGCGGAGACGCGGCCGCTGGTGGCGCAGTATATGGGGATCTGGTATCTGGGCGCGGTCTTCATGGCGGTGCCGATGAAGGCCAACGGCGTGCTGATCTCGGCTGGGGATTCCAAAGCAGCCAGTCGCTTCATGATCCTGGGTACGGTGCTCAACGCCGTGCTCGATCCGATCATGATCTTCGGCTACTTCGGATGTCCGGCCATGGGGATCCGCGGCGCGGCGCTGGCGACGGTCATTTCCCAGGCCGTCGTGACGATCTGGTTCATCCACCTGCTGCACAGGAAGCACAAGCTGCTGAACTTCCGGGGGACGTTCGGCGATTACATGACGACGTTCAATCGGATCCTGAAGATCGGCGTGCCGAGCATGTTGAGCATGGTGCTGATGCCGATCTCGGCGAGCGTCATCACGCGGCTGCTCAGCCAGTTCGGCAGTGAAGCCGTCGCGGCTGCCGGCGCAGCCAGCCGGATCGAGATGTTCGCGTTCGTCGTGCCGATGGCGCTGGGCATCTCGTTGACGCCGTTTGTCAGCCAGAACTTCGGCGCGCAGCGCATCGACCGCATCCGCGAGGCGATGTCGCTGGGGACGCGATTTGCGCTGATCTACGGCGCAGCCATGACGGCGCTCTTCTTCGTTGGCGCTCGCTGGCTGGCGGGACTGTTCACATCGGATCCAGCCGTCATCCAGTATCTGGTGGCCTATCTGCGAGTGATCTCGTTTGGGTATGGCATGATGGAGGTGCACCGCTACTGCGGATTTGTCCTGACGGGCCTGCACAAGCCGGTGCACACGGCAGTGCTGAACGGGATCCGCGTGCTGGTGCTGCTGATCCCGCTGTCGTGGCTTGGAGCGCATTTTGGGGGCGCAATGGGCCTGTTCTTCGGCCGGCTGATGACGGACCTGACGGCTGGATCTCTTGGTCTGTTCTGGGCAAGCCGCGCCGCCCGGCGCGCGGGGGGCGCGACCACGGATTGACCGGCCGCAGCTCGCCTGGAGGGGGTAGACCCATCATGGTGCCTTCTGATCCACCGCAATATGTAAGCTGACCCGGATCGCGCGCCGGCGTTGCCGGCGGCGTGTTGCGTTTGTAGCTCGGCGGTGCAGGTCGCAAGATGTAATCAAGATCGAGGTGTCTTGCCGAAGAGCATACGATTGGTCGTGATTTCGTTGCCTGCTGCCGTTCAGGCGGGCGACCGGATGGGGTAAGGAAGGAGCATGGCATGTTGGCAACCTGGGAGCTGGTGTTGCGGATCCTCGTCGGTGCCGCGTTGGGAGGGGCTATCGGGCTGGAGCGTGACATCCATGGCCGCCCGGTGGGGTTTCGGACGTACATGATCGTGGCGATGACGGCGGCTACGTTCATGGTGATCTCGGCTTACTTCATCGAGTTTCAGCGATATGCCGATGGCGCTGCAGTCGAGGTGGATGTGTCGCGTATCGCGGCGTCGGTGGTCAGCGGTATCGGCTTTTTGGCGGGCGGAGCCATCCTTCGCACGGGCATCACGGTGCAGGGTTTGACGACGGCGGCATCGCTGTGGCTGGTGACAGCCATCGGGATGTGTGCTGGAAGCGGGATGTACGTCATCGCCGTGGCGGTGACGGTGATGGGGCTGCTGGCGCTGGGGTTGTTGCGGTTCTTCGAAGGAAAACACGCCGCCGGCTACCGGCGCCTCATCAGCCTGGAGGTCAGCGGCGGCTTGGCGGGCCTCCAACGGGTGATGGACCAGTTTGCCGACGCGGACATAGCCGTCAGCGAGTTTGAGTACAGCAAGTCGGCAGCCGAGAACGTGATGGAAGTTACGCTGGAAGCCCGCGTTCCCCGGGAAGTCGGCATGCAGGACCTGATCCGCAAGATGGACGCCGACCCAAACGTGCGACATATCAAGGTGGGGTTTCCGAAATAGGATGGTTGCCCCGACCATGGCGTAGACCGATGATGCCCAATCCGTTCGACGCCACGGTGAAGGCAGAGAGGACGAGACAGCCATCGAGCCAAGGGCGCCCAGCCGAACGAGATCCGCTAGGCGTCTGGGCGCTTTTCGATGGCGTGGCAACAGATTCTTCCGCAGCGTGAGCAGCGGCGGATGGTGCATTTTCCCCGCGAAGCGGCGGCGAGCCGGATGCCGTATTTCCCCCACGGCTCAGTGAAGCCGCATCGCTTGCAGCGGACGACCCAGCCGGGCGCGCGGCGTTCGTACTCGGCTTGTCTGTCGGCGTCAGTCTGCTCAGCCATCGATGGCTCCAGCCATTGCATCGGATCGCACGCCCGCGGGAGCGGCGGAAAGCCGTCATGATACGATGTCGTTTGGGGAGGTGGGCCTATGAAACGCGTCAAGGCAGCAATCCAGGTCTATTTCAATAGTTGGTGAATGGCGCCGTTGATGCTGCGAACGAGCTGTTCTTGTCCAACACGCTTTTCACCATCTATGAGGGTGACTGGGGTAAGCGTGGGTGAACCGGAAAATGCCTGACAGGTGTTTGACAAGGGGCCGTTGCGGATGCGCCCACAACGGCCTTCGTCCGGCGACCGGCACGCTGTCTAACTGGGTTGGTGCGCTTCGTCCTTCTGTTACTTACCCGGCGCGAGTGGCAGATTCCGCACGGTCACAACTGATACCTTTAGGCGCTAACTGAGGTATGACCGAATGTTGTGGATGAGCGAATGAAAAGGCGGCGTACTTCGGGTGTGTTCAACCCCACCCAGTCCCCCAGGCAGAGGAGTACGCCGCTATGCATGAAGCTACCGCCGAGCCGATCCCTTTTCCATCCCGCGTGGCCGGGTGCGGTGACGATCCGCTGACCGCGAGCCGGCGCCGCGGAGCCCGGCAGTTGCTCGCTCAGGCCATCGGGGCCGGGGTCGCGGCATGATCGACGCCCAAGCCGCGGACCCGACGTCGCCCCCGCACGGATTCACATTTCCTGTCAGTTGTCGGTCCATCCGTCTGCCCCGCGCTGCGCGTGGGGTTCTCAGGTTGGGCGGCGCTTGCGGTTCGGACTTTCCAGGCGTCAGCACGCCGGGGCTGAGCGTTTGCGGCGGGCCGCCAGCAGCCCCAGCACAGCGGCGGCGCTCAGCGCGGTCGCGGGCTCGGGGACCACGACGGCCGTGACGCTGGCGATATAGTAGTTCGCCCTGTTGGCTCCGTTGGACCCATAGTCGATGTACGACAGCATCCGCGAGTTGGGCATGACGGCCGTGCCATTGCCCGCGAACGGTTCGGGGAAGAAGACGGTCGTCGTGAAATAGCCCTCGCCCCCTGGGTATCCGGGCCCCTGAAAACCATCTCTAGCTTGGCCCAGGGCGTGTCGTCGCCGGACTGCCCCGCCGGCCAAAAGACGATGTACCTATAGAGATCACCCGGATAGCTGGTGGTGAAAATCACGTTCGAAGGGTCGTGCACATCGTAGAGCCGGAAACTCGAACCCCAATGAGCGGGCTGGGTTTCGCCGTCAAAGTTGATCGAGAGGGTCGCGACAATCTTGCTGAACTGCGGCGCGATCGGGGGCAGATGTCCGTTGAAGCCCTCGTAGTCCCCTTTTGGATAATCGGTCCCGTCGATATTGACGAACTCCGGGGTGAACGTGACTTCAACCGTCCGCCACTCGCCGGCGGCCGACGCGACGAAGGCGCCAAGTATCAACACCGCCGCCGCCCACGAAACTTTACACATTGCTCTTTCCTCCTTCACTGCAGGCGTGTGGAAGCGCCATTGCAGATATTGAGAATGCCATTTTGCTGAAGCCCTCCTTTGGCGCAAGCTTGCCAAGCGAGAAGGCTTGGGTATACCCGGCCGGAGGTTGCGAATAACACTCGGGAAACAGCCGGCTGGTAAAACCCGCTGCGTCCCATCTCGTTCTCACTCGTTGCCCCTGCGGCATCATCGCCCGATGCGCCGTTTCCTCATGCGGATGATACCGCAGGCGGCGATCATCAGCCCCAGAGAAGACCGGGCACAGTCTATTGCAATAGCTTGCCGTCCCAAAAGCTAAGCTGTCAAGTGGCGCGTTACGGAATGGAGCCGAGGCGCGTTTGGTCAGAGGGTCAGATGGCTGTGGTTCTGGCTAGCCGAGACAACTGACGTGGTTTGTAGGACTACCGGTATCTGGGTAGGACGCATCGTCTAGGTTTGATCCGGCGGGTCCAAGATTGCCTTGGGGTCTAGGACGAACGGGTCTGTTAACTGGGCGAGGGTTGTTTACGAGAGAGTCCGAGAGTTCGGCCCGTTGCTCTCGGCGGCCGGGCGAGAA
>CALEKX010000092.1 GCA_937904525.1 uncultured Phycisphaerales bacterium | reverse complement strand
TCACCAGCAGATCCGGGCGGAGCTGCTGCAGCCGCTCCCAGTCGATGTTCTGGTAATCCCCCACCCGCGGCAGGCCGGCGATGGGCTCCAGCTGGTCCGTGTCAAAGTTGCTGACAGCCACAATCTGATCGGCTGCCCCCATGCCGACGATCAGGTCCGTCGCCGCCGGGACCAGGGATGCGACCCTGATCGGCCCGTCGGCCTGCGGCGGCGCGGGCTTCTCTCCCTCGCACCCCAGCCCGATCAGCAGCACAGCAACAAAAAGAATCGCACGGGAAATACTCACCCGTGCGATTCTCAACCCCCGACACGATTCCATCAAGCCCCCGGCGCCAAGCCGGCCGTGGCCTGTTTCGGCACGCGATCACGTGCCCTACCCCTCCCGCCCCGCGAACACGCGGATATGCCGCGGACGCACGTAGACCGTGCTCTCCGGCCGGATGTTCATGGTCGCGAAGCGCTCCTGCGAGATTTCCGATGTCAGGTACTGGTTGGCCTTGGTCAGCAGCTCCACGCGCACCAGCGGACCAGCCGAGTGGACGCGGACGACCTTGGCTTCCAGCGCCGGCAGGCCGTTGGTCTTCGTGTCGATCGTCACGTCGTACGGGCGGACGAACACGCGCGCGTCGCCGACGATCTGCTGGCGGTTCTCCGGGAATGGCAGCTCCAGCTCGCTGAACTGCACCATCCCCTGGTTGACGCGACCGTGGAACGTGTTGACGTCGCCCAGGAAGTGCATGACGAACTCGGTCGCCGGCTGGTGGAACACCTCATCCGGCGTGCCGACCTGCTCGATCTTGCCGCGATTCATCACGACGACCTGGTCGGCGACTTCCAGCGCTTCATCTTGATCGTGCGTGACGAAGACGCTGGTGATGTGCAGCTCGTCGTGCAGCCGCCGCAGCCATGACCGCAGCTCCTTGCGGACCTTGGCGTCGAGCGCGCCAAACGGCTCATCCAGCAGCAGCACCCGTGGCTCGACCGCCAGCGCCCGCGCCAGGGCCACGCGCTGCCGCTGACCGCCCGAAAGCTGATGCGGATACCGCCCCGCCAGGCCATCGAGCTGCACGAGCTTGAGCAGATCGTGCACCTTCTGGCGGATGAACGCCTTGCTCGGCCGCTCGCGGCGCCGCTTCACACGCAAGCCGAAAGCCACGTTCTCGAACACGCTCATGTGCCGGAACAGGGCATAGTGCTGGAACACGAACCCCACCCCGCGCGCACTGACGTGCCGATCGGCTACATCCTCGTCATTGAGCAGGATCTCGCCGCTGCCGGGGTCGGCCTGCTCCAGGCCGGCGATGATGCGCAGCAGCGTCGTCTTGCCCGATCCGCTCGGCCCCAGCAGCGCGACCAGCTCGCCGGCCTTGACGGTCAGCGACACGTTGTCCAGCGCCTTGAAGCTGCCGAAAGTCTTGCTGATGTTGCGTACTTCGATGCTCATTGATGATCTCCCTGCTCGGCTTCCCGCGCGGCCTGGGCATGGCTGCGGGCGTTCTTCCACTCCACGATCGACTTGACGACCAGTGTCAGCACCGCCAGGAACGCCAGCAGCGACGCCACGGCGAACGACGCGGAGGTCTGGTAGTCGTTGTAAAGCACCTCAATGTGCAGCGGCATGGTGTTGGTCTGGCCGCGGATATGACCCGACACGACCGACACCGCGCCAAACTCGCCCATCGCACGGGCATTGGTGAGGATGATGCCGTAGATCAGCCCCCACTTGATGTTCGGCAGCGTCACGCGCCAGAACGTCTGGAACCCGCTGGCGCCCAGTGTCAGGGCAGCCAGCTCTTCTTCCGATCCCTGCGCCTGCATCAGCGGGATCAGCTCGCGCGCCACGAACGGGAACGTCACGAACAGCGTCGCGATGATGATCCCCGGCACGGCGAAGATGATGCGAATGTCATGCTCCTGGAGCCATGGCCCCAGCCAGCCCCGCGTGCCGAAGAGGATCACAAACAACAGCCCCGCGATCACCGGCGACACCGTGAACGGCAGGTCGATCAGCGTGATCAGGATGCTCTTGCCCTTGAACTCGAACCGCGCGATCGCCCAGGCCGCCGCCACGCCAAATACCGTGTTCAGCGGCACGGCGATCAGCGCCGTGATCAGCGTCAGCCGGATGGCTGAACGGGCATCGGGCGTCGTGAACGCCGCGAAATATGCGCCCAGCCCCTGCTTCAACGCCTCGGTGAAGATCAGCACCAGCGGCAGTACCAGGAACAGTGCCAGCGTCGCCAGCGCAATCGTGATCAGGATGGTCCGCGTCAGCAGCGACTCGCCCGTTGAGGCGATCGGGCGATACGCCGATGCGCGTTTCGTACGTAATGCAATGCTTCCAGCCATATGCGTGCTCTATGAGGCCTGGTGGCGTCGGCTCCACCACTGCAGAAGGTTGATCAAAAGCAGAAGGAAAAACGCCGCGACAAGCATCACGACGCCGATTGCCGTCGCACCGACATAGTCAAACTGCTCCAGCCGGATCAGGATCAACAGCGGCGTGATCTCCGTCTTGAACGGCATGTTGCCCGCGATGAAGTAGATCGAGCCGAACTCGCCCCACGCGCGGGCAAAGGCCAGTGAGAACCCCGTCAGCAGCGACGGCATGATGTTCGGCAGGATGACGCGGTAGAACGTCTGCCACCGGGTCGCCCCGAGGGCGGAGGCGGCTTCCTCCATGTCCTGCTCCAGATCTTCCAGCGCCGGCTGGACCGTTCGGACGACAAACGGCAAGCCGATCAGCACCAGCGCCAGCACGATACCCGGATAGGCATAGGCGATCTGGATACCCAGCGGGTCGAACAGCCGGCCGATCCAGCCGGTCCGGGCATACAACGTCGTAAGCGCGATGCCCGACACTGCCGTGGGCAGGGCAAACGGCAGGTCGACGATCGCGTCGACAAGCCGTTTGCCCCAGAACTCGTATCGCACGAGTACCCACGCAATGATCAGCCCAAGCACGCCGTTGAGCACGGCTGCGATCAGCGAAGCCCCGAAGCTCAGCTTGTACGCCGCGACAACGCGCGGGTCCGTCACTGCCCTGCTCCAGAACTCGCCCCAAGTGATACGCGTGCTGGTGTACAACACCAGCCCGCCCAGCGGGATGAGCACCAGGAACGCCAGGTACAACAGCGTGAATCCCATGCTCAACCCGAAGCCCGGCAACACGCTGGGCTGCCTGATACGTAAACGCGGTAACGCAAGCGTGCTCAACTTACTTCTCCATCAAAAGCGGAACTGGAACTGCGACCGCACCGCCCACTGATCACCATCAGCCGAGCGGAGCAGGCCCTGGCCTGTGTTCGACACCGGCACCGGATCCAGGGCGTACAGCACGTCCACCGTGAGCTTGGCGTTGTGCTTCTTCAGGTAGTAGTTCGCACCGACGGTGATGATGCTCAGGTCATCATCATCCAGGTTGCGCGAACCGCTCTGGATGCCACCGCCGTTGTTGCGGTAGTACGCACCGTCAAAGTTGATCCACTCATAGCGGATGAACGGCTCGAACTTGTCGGGGATCACGAAGTACGACGCCTGGGCGACGATGCCGATCTGGTCAGAGCCGTCCAGGTCGCTGGGAACGCCGCTGGCCGGCGTGCCGTCGACGCTGTAGTGCTTGCCGACAATCGCGGCAAACAGCCCCAGGCCGTTGAATTTGGCCGTGATGTCGGCTGTCCAGCCGAACACGTCCGGCAGCGATCCGTCGATGCCCGACTCGCCCTTCTCGTAGTTGACGGCGGCGCCCACCAGCACGACCGGTTGATCACCCTTCCAGCTCTGGAAGTCGCCGAACTGCCGCCAGGCGGTCTTCACGTTGTCGCCCACCAGCAGGTACTCCGCCCGGGCGTTCAGACCGAAGTCCGTGCCGTCGTTGTTGAAGTCCGTCCTGGCCGCATACGACCCGGAGTGCAGCGTGCCGACCAGCTTCAGCCGATCCGACGCCCGCCAGGTCAACTGAATGCCCTGGGTGAAGTCGGTCGTGAAGTAATCGCTCGTGTACGACCGCTCAGCCGCGAGCTGCGCCGGGCCGCCGACGTTCTCCTCATGCAGAAATGACGGCTTGATCTGGCCGAAGGTCAGGCTCAGATCGTCGTTGATCTTGTAGCCGACCCACGCCCATGCGGCCTGGATGTTGCCGCCGTTGTTGGCGTCCAGACGCAGCCGGTAGGTCCACCGCGGGTCAACGAAATGACCCTGGAAGTCGACCTGCGCCCGGCGGATCTGGAACCCGTCGGAATCCCGGTCGGACGAATCGCCAACGTTCTCGCCTTCACTGCGATGGTTATAGACGTAGCGGATCTGCCCGACCAGGCCGAGGCGAAGCTCGTTGTTGCCGTCGGCACTGCGAAGGAAGAATCCGCGGTCATAGCCGGCGCTGACGGGGCCGATCAGGCTGGCGCGGGTTTCGGCATCCTGCAGCACCTCCCGCACGATGGCGCGGACGTCATCAGGATGCGCGCCGGCGCCCAGGGCCGGCTGAGTGGTGCTGCTGCGCAGTTGCCGCAGTTCGGCTTCCTGCGCGGCCACCTGCTGCCGCAGAGCCGTCAACTCGGACCGCAGCGTCTGCAGATCCGCGTCCTGGGCGTTGACGGACGAATTGTGGACCAAACCAGCCAAGAGGGCTGCTCCAATAGCACTTACACGTGTCGGGTTCATTGAACCGAAGCTCCTTTCGATGGGCCGCGCACACGGCGTGGCCGATCAGATTGAAGCTCCGGTCGTCCGGTCGCTTCGAATGACATTGCCTAGAACTTGCCTGTGCGACGCGCAACAGGCGGCGTGTCGAATCGTGTCTTCTCGTTCACTTCAAGCTGCACCACGCGGCCGTCGTGAATCGTCACGGTGATCTGGCCGTACCGCAGTGTGCGGGTACGTCGCTCGATCTCCGCCAACCAACGGGGTGGGGATGTCTGAACATCCGGGGATATTGTGTTGCTCATGGGATGGACCTCACTTCACCGTGGCTGATAGATCTGGTCGAACGTCCCGCCATCGCGGAAATGCGTGTCGTTGGCCTTCTTCCAGCCGCCGAAGACATCGTCGATGGTGAACAGCTCGATCTGCGGGAACTGATTGCGATACTTCTCCTGGGCGGCCTTGGAGACGTTGGGGCGGTAGTAGTTGCGGGCGGCGATCTCCTGGCCCTCTTCGGAGTAGAGGTACTCCAGGTAAGCCTGCGCCACCTCACGCGTGCCGCGGCGGTCGACGTTGCGATCCACGATCGAAACCGTCGGCTCGGCGAGGATGCTGACCGGGGGCACAACCAGCTCCACACCGGCTGCGTCAAGTTCCGACGAACCCAGCAGCGCTTCGTTCTCCCAGTTGATCAGCACGTCGCCGATCTGCCGCTGGATGAAGGTGTTGGTCGCGCCGCGGGCGCCACGGTCGAGGACCGGCACGTTGCGATAGACGGCTGCGACGAACTCCTGCGCCTTCTTCTGGGCCGCTTCGACCTCAGCCGCATAGGCGGGATCCTTCAGCTTCGCGATCCAGTTCTCACCGAGCTCGCGCCGCAGGGCATGGCCCCAGATCGCCAGATAGTTCCACCGTGCCACACCCGAGGTCTTCGGGTTGGGGGTGATCACCTGCACGTCCGAGCGGGCAAGGTCATCCCAGGTACGGATGTTCTTGGGATTGCCCTTGCGCACGAGGAACGCCAGGGTCGACGTATACGGTGCGCTGTTCTGCGGCAGGCGCTTCTGCCAGTCGGTCGGCAGCAGCTTGGCGTGCTCGGCGATGGCGTCGACGTCATAGGCCAGGGCGAGCGTCACCACGTCAGCTTCCAGGCCGTCGATGACAGCGCGCGACTGGCTGCCCGATCCGCCGTGCGACTGCTGGATGGTGACGGTCTGGCCGGTCTTCTCCTTCCAGTAGCGGGCGAAGGCCTCGTTGTATGCGCGGTACAGCTCGCGCGTCGGGTCGTACGAGACGTTCAGCAGCGTGATCGCCGGCTTGTCGCCGCCCTGGGCGCTGTCGCTGGCGGCCTGGCTGTTGCTGGCGTTGGAGTCATCGCAACCGGCGATCCATCCGGTTGCCAACAGGGCAACGGCACTCAGCCAGCGGGTCCATCGAGACGATTTGCGGGTATGTCGTGTGGTCATGATACTGACACCTTCAGTCCTTCTTCCTTTGTGTTGTGTGGGATTCAGATGCGGATCTCAGCCCGGTTGTCCGGGACCGAGTCGATCAACTGGGTTCCGATCAGGTCGAACAGCGGCGTGGTGAGGTACCGCTCACCGCTGCTGCAGGCGAACGTCACGATCGTGCGGTGACGGTTCTCCACTTCGGCGGCAATACGGGCGGCGGCGGCGACGTTCGCGCCTGTGCTGATGCCGACCAGGAGGCCTTCTTCCTGCGCCAGACGGCGCGCCCAGTAGTAGGCCTCGTCAGCCGAGACGCGCTCGACGTCATCGATGAGGCTGACGTCGAGATTCGCCGGGATGAACCCCGCCCCGATCCCCTGGATGCGATGGGGACCCGGTTCGCCGCCGGAGATGACCGGCGACTCAGCCGGTTCGACGGCGACGGCTGCGATATCGGGGTTCCTGGTACGCAGGTAGCGCGTCGTGCCGGTGATGGTGCCGCCCGTACCGACACCGGCGACGATGATGTCCACCTTGCCCTGCGTGTCGGCCCAGATCTCCGGGCCGGTGGTCTCCTCGTGAATCTTGGGATTCGCGGGATTGCTGAACTGCTGGGGCATCCAGGCGTTGGGCGTGGTCTCCAGCAGTTGGCGGGCCCGCTGGATGGCCCCGCGCATGCCCATGGGAGCGGGCGTGAGCTCGAGATTGGCCCCCAGCGCTCGCAGAAGTGCCCGCCGCTCATGGCTCATCGACTCGGGCATCGTGAGGGTGAGCCGATAGCCCCTGGCTGCCGCCACAAAAGCCAGGGCGATGCCCGTGTTGCCGCTGGTCGGCTCGATGATGTGGCTGACCCCCGGAGATATGATTCCATCGCGCTCAGCCGTTTCGATCATCGCCCGGCCGATACGATCCTTGACGCTGGACAGCGGGTTGAAAAACTCCAGCTTCAGAAAGACCGTCGCATGGTTCGGAGGAATGACGCGATTCAACCGGACCAGCGGCGTGTGGCCGATGGTGCTGGTGATGTTGGGATAGGTCGTGTGATGCGGCACGCGTCGTTACTCCGGTTCAATGCTCTGCCCGCCTACTAATCAAGTCGCGTGCCAAACCAGCCGATATATCCGCAAGTAACGCCTGAATCAGATCTTACATATCTATCAGCCATTGCGGCAAATCCCTTCCGTGAAATATCACGGCTGATCTCCCGTTATATTTGATGGACTTCCGTGATTAGTCACGGTACACTCCCCCGCCATGGACCAGTTCCACAGGCTGCTGCTCGACATCTGGCGCGAAGCCTGCCGACACATCGAGATCGAACGCTCGACGCGCACGATCGCGCGCATCCTCACCCATCGCATGCCGATCGAGCGGATCGTCGTCAGCAGCTTCGACTTCGCCCAGGGGCTGATCGTCCCGCGCGCCATCGGCCTGGTGGATGGTGATGGCGTGCGTCTGCCTCCGTCCGAGCCGCTTCGGCCGGCGGACCGCCGCCTGCTGCAGTCATGGATCCGCCAGCAGGAGGTCATCCAGCATGAGGTCGGCGATGAGCCGCATGAGGTGATGCGCCTGCTGGTGGGCGAGCGAGTCGACGGCAACTGGCTGGCCGCCCCGTTGGCCAGCGAGCATGGCGCTGCCGGCGCGATGCTGCTCCGCGCCACGCCGCCCGAGGCATTTACGCAATCGCACGTGCGGATGACTGAGGCGCTGATCGAACCCTTCTCGGCTGCGCTGGAAAACGACCGCCGCCTGCATGAGCTCAACGCCCTACGCGAAGCGGCTGAAGCCGACAAACGCTCCGCCCTGTCGCGCCTCGGCCGCGAGGATCTGGTCGATTCCATCGTCGGCCGGCAAGGCGGCCTGCGCGCCGTCATGGAACGCGTCAGCCTGGTGGCGCGGTCGGATGTGCCTGTGCTGATCCTGGGCGAAACCGGCTCGGGCAAGGAAGTGATCGCCCGCGCCATTCACGAGCAATCCCCCCGCAGCAAGGCCCCGTTCATCCGCGTCAACTGCGGCGCCATCCCGCCGGAGCTGATCGACTCGGAACTGTTCGGCCATGAGAAAGGCGCGTTTACAGGCGCGACGTCGTCACGGCGCGGGTGGTTCGAACGGGCTGATGAAGGCACGCTGCTGCTGGACGAGGTCGGCGAACTGCCACTGGCGGCGCAGGTGCGGCTGCTGCGCGTGCTCCAGGAAGGGACGTTTGAGCGCGTCGGCTCGGAGCGGTCGTTGCGCGTGAATGTCCGCATCATCGCAGCCACGCACCGCGACCTGCCGGCGATGGTCCAGCAGGGCCGCTTCCGCGAGGACCTGTGGTACCGCATCGCCGGTTTTCCGATCGTCCTGCCGCCGCTGCGCGAGCGTAAGCAGGACATCCCGGCTCTAACAGCCCATTTCGCCGAGCGGGCGGCGCGGCGATTCGGCCTCAAGCCGTGCATGCCGACCGAGCAGGACCTGGCCCTGCTGACCAACTACAACTGGCCGGGCAACATCCGCGAGCTGGCATCGGTCATCGACCGTGCTGCCATTCTTGGCGAAGGCGAGCATCTGGCCATCGCGCAGGCACTTGGCTCGCCCCGGCCCGGGCCGGACAACGGCCTCGCCGGCAGCTCAGCCCCGCTGCCGATGACCCGCCGCGCCGCTGCCAATCCGTCGGCCCCCCTGCCGACGCTCGAGCAGGCGATGCGTCAGCACATCGAGACGGCCCTGACGCTCACACAAGGCCGGATCGAAGGCTCGCGCGGCGCAGCCAAGCTGCTGGGCATCAACCCCCATACCCTCCGATCCCGAATGCGCAAGCTCGGGATCGACTGGGACCGCTTCCGGCAATAACCCGCCCTTACCCCCCCTGGCCGGTGTCGATCGTGCGGCACGTACGTCGGACGGCTGCAGAATCTCGCGTGGCAAACTCGGAGAGGCCGATGCGTCAGATCATCATCCATCCCGACATCCGCAGCGGCCCGCCGGTCATCGAGGGCACGCGCATCACCGTGCAGACCGTGCTGGAGTTCCTCTCCGCTGGCGACAGCATCGAGAACGCGCTTGCGGAGTATCCCACGCTCACGCATGAGGACATCCTGGCCTGTTGATCGATGTTGCTGAACCCGATCAGCACGCACTCGATGCTCGGCGCCTTGGGCAATGCACGCTCGACCTCACACGCGATCGTGCCGTACAGGTTGCCGTAATCGCCGATGTCATAGCGATACCATTCGGCTGGCCGCTCGCCCTTGACGACATGCACGATCACCTTGCCGCGCTCGTCGAACTCGAGGTAGAACGTCTGCCGGCCATAGCCGTAGTGCTTCATCCACTCGGCTGTGAACGACTGCAGCAGATCCAGCGCGGTGGCGAACTTGCCCTCGTAGTTGTGAGCGTCGTCACTGAACGGGGTCTCATAGCGAGATGCAGGGGAACCCGTGTAGAGGCACATGGCAATGCGCCCCGCGGGCCGATGGGTCTGCATCGCGCGATACCGCCTGCACACGCCT
>CALEKX010000091.1 GCA_937904525.1 uncultured Phycisphaerales bacterium | reverse complement strand
GGATCAACCCGGAGGGCCAGGCCGTTACCGTCCCCATGTTCCGCGAAGTGCAGCGCTGGCAGCCCGAGCCGGAAGACGAGGAAGGCGACGACGGGGATGACGGCGACGACGGCACGCCAAGATTCCAGCCCACGCCCGAAAACTTCCGCGTGCTGCTTCGCGCCGCGATCGCAGCCGTCAATGCGATCGACCTGCGCGATCCGGACCAGGACATCACCGTGCGCGAGTTCACCATCGGTGACTGGCAGTTCACGGTATACGGCATGGAGATGCAGCCGTTCATCACCGAGGTGGTCGTCTACCGCGCCGCTGATGCCAACAGCGAGGATGACTACGTCGCGATCGAGCTGTTCAATCCGCACAGTGAGGCCATCGACCTGCGCGGCTGGAAGCTGGCGACGGTCGATCGCACGCTGCCGCAGATGGATGGCGAGCCCGACCGCGCCCAGCCGCTGGTGCTGACTGAGCTGGCGGACTTCTCCGCCCTTGGAGTGACGCAGATCGAGGCGGGCCAGTACCTGGTCCTGCAGAGCCGCGAGTCTGAGGACATCGCGCCCATCGGCGGGCAGGTTGTCGAGATCCCTGAGCTGTACGATGTCCGCGGCAAGGAGTTGCTTGTCCTGCGGCCACGCATCCTCGGGCAGGAGGGGCAGTCTCCTTACGACATGGTCCCGATCGATCAGTTCGATTTCACCGAGCTGCACGAGGAGAACGCCGGTGATCTGGAGTTTCCGCCGCAGTGGTACTACTACAGCCGGCCGACGTCCAACTGGCAGTGGGTCTTCCCCGGCCGGTACACGGCGCACAGCGATCCCAACAAGGTGCTCGATCCGATCATCCCGGACGGCTACATCGTGCTGCGGTATGAGGATCTGGAGGAGACATCCGATCCGCCGGCTGCGTCGCTCGGCGGGCCGAATACGGATGTAACGGTGAGCAGGCGATACGAGATCCAGCTCAACCAGCCCGGCTGGGCGGGCGAGCGGGATGGGTATCCGTTCGGCGGATTTGCCCGCAATGGCGACATCCTCAAGGTGCCGTTCATCGGCGCGTATCGCGTGCGCGATGCGAACATGCCGGCTGGTCAGTTCTGGGAGCTCAACAGCGTCACGATGGACGCGGCGCTGGCCGACGATCCCGATCGCGATCAGCAGGCCGTGGGGCGGTTCGCGCCGCGTTTCGATCCCGCGATCGAGTATCCCGAGGGCGACAGCTACGCGTGGGCGGAGGATCTGCTGGATTACCTGACGGTGCAGGCGCCGAACAACGACTACCTGCCCGAGGCTGACCCCGCCACGTACACGCCGCGGCCGGCGCCGGTCTTCAGCAGCCCGGCTTCACAGCAGGCCAATGACCGCCGGCATGAGAACCTGGTCGGCGTTCAGGGGCTGATCAACATCAACACCGCGCCCTGGCGCGTGCTGGCCACGCTGCCGTTCGTGCCCAACGACACGCAGGACGCCAACGGCAACGGCGTACCCGACAAGGCGGAAGCCATCGCCAAGGCGATTGTGGCGGACCGCCGCGTCAACGGCCCGTACCGGACGCTGTTCGACCTCATGCGCGTGCCGGAGTTCCGCGAACCGGCGGGTCTGGCAGCCGACGCGACCTGGGGCGACTTCGACGGGGCCAACGACCCAGCCGATGACTTTGAGCGCCGCTACATGATGCTGACGCGCATCAGCAATCTGGTGACGACACGCTCCGACACCTTCACCGTCTACATCCTCGTGCAGGGGTGGCGTGGGACGGGCACGCCCAATCCCGTCCTGACCGCTGAGCGCCGCGCAGCCTTCATCATCGACCGCAACTCGGTGCAGCAGTGGGATCAGTCATTGATCCTGAGGAATGTGCCGCAGGAGTGAGGGGGCGGAAAGCGACGAGGCGAAGCCAGGGGAGACGGAGAGACGGAGAGACGAAGAGACGAAGAGACGAAGTGCGCCCTGACGGCGCGCTTGCGCCGGGTGCGGATCAGCCGAAACCAAGTAACCAGTAACCAGTAACAAGTAACAAGTAACAAACCAGCCAAAAAGAAAGACGCATGGAACTGCGCCAGGGCACGGTTCCATGCGTCTTTTTGTGTTGCCGATTGGATTATCGCTTCGAGAACTGGAAGCGGCGGCGGGCGCCGCGCTGACCGTACTTCTTGCGTTCCTTCATGCGGCTGTCGCGCGTGAGGTAGCCGTTGTTGCGAAGCGCGGCTTCGGTCGAAGGATCATACTTCACGATCGCACGCGCCAGGCCCATGACGATGGCGCCGCTCTGACCGGTGGTGCCGCCGCCGTTGGCATTGACCCAGATGTCGAGCTTGCCGGCGATGTTGGCGGCTTCCAGCGGGCCGAAGATCGCCTTGCGGTCGACCTCGCGGCTGAAGTAATCGTTCAGCTCGCGGTTGTTGATGGTGATCTTGCCCGAGCCGGGGGCGATGCGGACGCGCGCGGTCGAGGTCTTACGGCGGCCGGTGCCCCAGATGTAGGTCTTGGGACCGGAGGAAGCGGCGGGGGCTTCAGCGGGGGTCGAAACGACGTTCTGTTGTGTTTCTGCCATGGCTTGGTGCTGCCTTTACTGTTCGGGTTTGTCGCCGCGCCTGCGGCGTTTTGTTCCGGAACGAGGGGGCGATCCAAAACCGCCCTCAAACTTTTCTCATCGCTCGCGGACAAGCCGCGAGGGGCTTCTCGAATCGGAGATCTGGAATTTCAGATCTCAGATCTTCAGTTCGGTCGGCTGCTGGGCGCTGTGCGGATGCTCGGCGCCGGGGTAGACCTTCAGCTTCTTGAACTGATGGCGGCCGAGGCGGTTCTTGGGGAGCATCCGACGCACGGCCAGACCAACCAGCCGATCGGCGTGCTTGGAGCGCATCTCCTCGAACGAGTAGACCTTGCGCCCACCCGGATAGCGGGTGTAGGTGTCGTACTCGAGCACCGCGGCCTTGTTGCCCGTGACGCGGACCTTCTCGGCGTTGATGATGATGACGAAGTCGCCGGTATCCACGTGGGGCGTGTAGGTGGCCTTGTGCTTGCCCTGGAGGATCACCGCGACCTTGGCAGCCAGGCGGCCAAGCACCTGGTCGGTGGCGTCAACGATGTACCATTTGGCCTCGATCTCTCCGGGCTTGGCGAAGTACGTGCGCGAACTGACGGTAGCGGTGCTCATGATCGTCTTCCTACGCCCAGCCGCTGCCGGGCGTTCTACGGCTTTTGCATGAAGAAAACCACGCGAGCGAGTGCATCTCGCCCGCGTAGGAAGGAGAACATCGTATTAATTGCAGGGTCCGTGTCAAGGGAAGGGTCAAAGCGACGAAAGGGGGCGGAGACGAAGAGACTGAGACACGCAGAGACGAAGTGGGGCGAGGCGTGTAGCCGCCGTGCTTGCACGGCGCGTCTGAGGAGATACGGTTGAGCCCGGCTGCCGCCGCAGACCCTCGCGGTGGGGGCGGGGATGCGGTAGATTAGGGTTTTCGCGGCGGTGGGCGACGTCTGCCGCAACGATATGTAACGCCCGGAGCTGACCAGGAGCCGAAGTTTTCCATGACCAAGCCCTTGACCCATCTTGGCGCCCGCTCGGTGCTGACCGAGCAGCAGATCGCCGAACCCCGTTCGATTCTCGAGGCGTTCGATAACCCCCGACCGGGGCGAAACTACGAGATCGAGCTGGTCTTCCCCGAGTTCACCAGCATGTGCCCGGTGACCGGCCAGCCGGACTTCGCCACGATCACCGTCCGCTACGTCCCCGACGCCCTCTGCGTCGAGATGAAAAGCCTCAAGCTGTACTTCCTGGCTTACCGCAACAAGGGCATCTTCTACGAAGCCGTCGTCAACACGATCCTCGACGACCTGGTGGCTGTCCTCAAGCCCAAGTCGATGACGGTGGTGGGGGAATTTGCCGTCCGCGGCGGCACGGCTGGGAAGGTAACCGCCCGGTATCCGGGTTAATCTGTCTGCGATAATGCTGGGAGGCGAGCGGATTTAGAAGTATACTGACGCCGCGCGCCGCGACCGTATCGACAGTCCGAAGCAAGGGGCTGCCATGTTTCCAGAACCACCTGCCGGGCAGGGCCCGGTCGATCCCCAGGGTGCTTTCTCCCCGCCGCCGCCACCCAGCGCGGGCGGGCCGGGCCGTGGATCGCCCCCGCCGACAGGCCCGTCGACGCCCCCGGGCGGATGGGCGCCTCCTCCGATGCCTCCGAGCATGCCTCCGCCGGGGATGCACCCCCCGATGCAACCAATGATGTACCCGCCTCCGCCCCAGCGTCAGCGCAGCGGCGGGGGGATTGGCGGCGTCGTCAACGTCGTCATGGGCGTGATGCTCACGCTGGTACTGCTGGGTTCGCTGGGGCTGAACGTGGTACTGCTGTTGAGCGCAGCCGCGGATTCGTCCGCTACCGAGCATCGCACGCACGTCATCTACAAGGGTGATCGCAAGCAGAAAATTGCGGTCATCCCGATCAAAGGGATGATCCTGGCCGAGACGGTCGAGCAGTTCGACCGGCTGATCCGGCGCGTCGAGGAGGACAGTGATGTCCAGGCGCTGGTGCTTGAAATCGACACACCCGGCGGCGGTGTGACGGCGTCGGACGAGATCCATCACCGCCTGCAGCAGTTCCGCCAGCAGAAGAATATCCCCGTCGTCGTCAGCATGCAGTCGCTGGCGACCAGCGGTGGATACTACATCGCCTGTGCAGCCGACTACATCTTTGCCCAGCCGTCGACGATGACGGGCAACATCGGCGTGATGATGCCCCGGCTGAACATCGCCGGTCTGGCTGATAAGTGGGGCATCGAGGACAACTCGCTGCATTCCACGGGTGCCGACTACAAGACGGCAGGTTCGATCTGGCGTCCGGAGACGCCCGAAGAGCGAGCCTATCTGCTTGGCCTGATCGACGAAGCGTTCCGGCAGTTCAAGGCTGTGGTGGACCGTGGCCGCCGCAACCCCGACGGCACGACTCGCCTGACCGCCCCGCTGGATCAGATTGCCAACGGCAAGGTGTACATGGCGCGAGAGGCGCTGCAGCTTGGGCTGATCGATCAGATCGGCTATCCCTCAGATGCCTACGCGTATGTGCAGCAGCGGCTGAGCCTGAGCAATCCGCACATCGTGCGATACGAGCACAAGCCCAATCTCATGGATTTGCTGGGAGTGCGCACGGGCCTCGGCGGTGCCGGGGCGTCGGGCGTGAAGGTCGAAGTGCCGCGGAGGGTAATCGAGGAACTGCTGACACCGCGTCTGATGTACCTGTGGCGCGCTCAGTAAGCCGTGCGAGTCCGAGGAACACACGGGGCGGCGGCGTTTGAAGACGCTGAAAGAGGAGCGATGACTGGAAGCTGGATTCAACAAACCGTCCGATGGCTGATGCTGATGGCCTTCGTTTTGGCGCTTGCTCCGGGGGCGGCGCTGGCTCAGCAGCAAAGCGAAGGTCCCGTCGATCCCGAAGCCGTGCGCCAGGCAATTAAAAAGGGCGTGGAGTACATCTACTCCCGGCAGGCGCCGGAGGGCCATTGGGAGGCCGTTCCGCAGCCCGATCCCAAGGCTGCCAGGCACGAGGTCAAGGGCGGTCAGTGGGGCGGACAAACCGCACTGACGACCTATGCCCTGCTGGCCGCGGGTGAAAGCCCGCAGGATCCGCGGATCCGCAAGGCGGTCGAGTGGCTGACTCGAGCCGATATCCAGGGCATTTATGCCCTGGGCATGCGGGCGCAGATCTGGCATTACCTGCCGCGCACGGCGCAGGTGCAGGCGGCGGCCCGTCGCGACTGGACATTGCTGGACAATGCCCTTGCCGCCCGCAAGGACAAGGGAATAGGCACGTACGATTACCTGGTCACCTCGGGCGGGAATCGTGTTGACCTGAGTGTCAGTCAGTACGGCGTACTGGGGGCATGGGCGTTGACCGAAGTCGGCATGGAGGTGCCGCCTTCGTACTGGCAGGAGGTTGACCGGGCGTGGCGCGGATGGCAGCACAAACAGAAGGTGGGTGGCGGCTGGGCGTACAACGGCACGCCCAGCGAAAGCCATCCGATCAATCTTTCGATTACCACAGCCGGCATCGCGACGCTGTTTATCACGCAGGACTTCCTGTACGCCAACCAGGGCGTCCGCTGCAACGGCAACATCTCCAATCCGCACATCGATGCCGGTTTTGCGTGGATGAGCAGCAACATCGAGCACCTGCTCAAGGGCGGCAAGCTGAATCCCAATGTGTACTACACGCTGTACGGCGTGGAGCGCATCGGCGTCGCCAGCGGGATGAAATACTTCGGATCGCTGGACTGGTACCAGGTCGGCGCCAAGTGGCTGCTGGCCAGACAGAACAAGCAAAGTGGCGCTTGGAACACCAGCCAGATGAGCGGTTCGGGCGGCGGGTTCTGCGACAACGCGTTCGCCCTGATCTTCCTGTCGCGCGGCAGCGCGCCGGTGGCGTTCAACAAGCTGCAGTACAACCTGGAGGAGCGCGGCAAGAAGGTTGAGGGCAACTGGAACCAGCGTCCGCGCGACATCGCCAATCTCGTCCGCTGGATGGGGAAGCAGGTGGAGCGCGATCTCAACTGGCAGATCGTCAACCTGAGCGCTCCGGCTACGGAGCTGCTCGATGCACCGATCCTTTACATCGCCGGCAACCAGGCGCTGAACCTGTCGGCCGAGGACAAAGCCAAGCTGCGGGAGTATGTCTACGCCGGCGGGCTGATCGTCGGACATGCCGACTGCAATGACTCGAAGTTCACCTCCAGCTTCCGGCGCCTCGGCCAGGAGCTGTTCGGCAGCGAGTTCCGCGATTTGCCGGAAGATCACCTGATCTACAACATCCAGTTCCCGCGCAAGCAGATGCGGCAGAAGCCGCGCTGGCAGGGGCTCACCAACGGCGCCCGCGAGCTGATGATCCTGATCACGGGCGATCCCGCCAAACACTGGCAGGTTCAGGCGTACGGCGGCAATGAGGCGTCGTACCAGATGATGATGAACCTGTTCCTGTATGCCGTCGACCGCTCGGGCATCCGGGAGAAGGGCAAGATGTTTGTCGTCCTGCCCGATCCGAAGGCGACGGCGCGTTCGACGATCAAGGTCGGCCGCGGACAGTACAAGGGACAGTGGGATCCCGAACCCGGCGGCTGGACGCGTCTCAAGGCCGTCATGCTCAACCAGAACAGCGTCGGTCTGGATGTGCAGCCGGTCGATCTGACCAAAGGGCAGATTCCGACGGACATCAAGGTTCTGCATCTGACGGGTACGGTTCCGTTGGAACTGGATGATGCCGCCAGGCAGGCGATCAAGTCGTATGTCGAAGGCGGCGGGACGCTGGTAATCGACGCCGCTGGCGGCAGCAGCGAGTTCGCAACGTCGGCTGAGGAGCTGCTCCGGTCGCTGTGGCCGGACAAGGCCCAGCAGTTGGTGCAGTCGCTGCCGGCGTCGCATCCGCTGTACCTGGCCGGTGGCGGGGCGCTGCCGGAAGTGCAGTATCGCGGTGCGGCGCGTCGCTCGCTGACGGGCGATTTCCGCCAGCCGCGGCTTCGTGGCCTGGAGTTTGACGGCCGCCTGGGCGTCATCTACAGCCGCGAGGACCTGAGCGTCGGCCTGGTCGGCATGCCGGTGGAAGGCATCATCGGCTACGAGCCGCAGACCGCTATCAACCTGATGCGCTGCATCCTCATGTACGCCTCCAAGTAAGGCCCCCGCGCCGCGGCGCATTATCAGCCCTCGGCCGCGGCGCCATGCGCTTTGACGCTGCCAGTTTGCGTGCGTAACATCGCCCCAGGTGGCGCCGCACGGCGGTACGCCCCAAGCCGTTGGCTTTACGAGGAAGCGCATGCACGAAATGGACCTGAGGAAAGTCGATCCGCGTCTGGTGGCGCGGGCAGCGGAGTACGTGGGCGAGCGCTTTGAGCAGATGGCGCACTCGCCGGTTCCGCCGGGAGTGATCCCCGGCCGCGGACCGGTGTCGATGCCCGTCGCCATGCCTGGGGCGCCTGGCCCGGGGGGATATTCCCGCTATCGCGAGATGACGCTCGAGGAGATGCTCCTCGAGAACCGCGTTGTCTTCCTGGTAGGGGAGATCAACCACGTGTCAGCATCGCGCGTGATCATGCAGATGCTGTATCTGCAGTCGGTCAAGCGCGACCAGGACATCAACTTCTACATCAACAGCCCCGGCGGCGTCGTCGACGACACGCTGGCGATGTACGACATCATGAAGTTCATGAGCTGCGACATCGCCACGTACTGCCTGGGCCGGGCTGAGAGCGGCGGGGCCGTCGTCTTCATGGCCGGCACCAAGGGCAAGCGCTTCATCCTGCCCCATGCCAAGGTGATGATCCATCAGCCGTACGGCGGCGTCTACGGGCAGACCGCCGACATCGAGATCCAGGCTGAGGAAATCCTCAAGACCAAGGACGTGCTGATCAACATCATGGCCAAGTGCACCGGCCAGCCGGCGGATCGCATCCGTGAGGACAGCGAGCGAGACCGGTTCTTCGACGCCCACGAGGCGGTCGCTTACGGCATCTGCGACGAAGTGATCGGCGAGGAGGATTCCCCGGACAAGGCCGATCAGGCCGCCGACGGCAAGAAGCCCAAGTAGTCAGTCGTCCGTGGACGGCTGCCCGTCCTCAACGGGCAGCCGGCGCCACGCAAGGCAAACTGACACGGGACAACTGACATACGGACAATCTCCCATGATCCCAACGAACCAACTCGTTCCCATCGTCATCGAGAAGACCGGCCGCGGCGAGCGGGCGTATGACATCTATTCGCGACTGCTGAAGGATCGGATCATCCTTCTGAACGGTCCGGTGACGGACGATTCAGCCGGCATCATCATCGCGCAGATGCTGTTCCTGTCGAACGATGACCCCGAGTCGGACATCCAGTTCTACATCAACTCGCCCGGCGGCAGCGTGTCGGCTGGCATGGGCATCATCGATACGATGCGGTACCTGCGCTGCGACGTGGCGACGACGTGCATCGGCATGGCCGCGTCCATGGGTGCGGCGCTGCTGACGGCGGGCACCAAGGGCAAGCGCTACGTGCTGCCCAACTCGCAGGTCATGCTGCATCAGCCGCTGATCGGCGGCGTGCTGCAGGGGCCGGCGACAGACCTTGGCATCGAAGCCAAGCACATGCTCCGTCTGCGCGATCGGTTGTACAAGATGCTGTCGGAGTTCACCGGCAAGTCGCTGGAGACGATCCATCGCGACTTCGACCGCAACAAGTGGATGTTCGCGGAAGAAGCCGTGGAGTACGGCTGTGCTGACCAGATCCTGACGACGGCGCCGCAGGCGCCGGTGCGGCCGGCCCGCGAAGGTGAGGATAAGGAGTGATGCGCCCGCTGCGACGGGGGGCCTCGATCATCCGACAGCACGCCCAACGGCGCGGCGCCATGGTGGCGTCGTGCCTTCTGCCGGTGCTGGCGGTCACGGGCTGCGGGAAACCCTCGCAGGCCAACATCGAGCTGCGCAAGCAGAATGCCGCCCTGCGCCAGGAGATCGCCGATCTGCAGCGGACGCAGCGCGAGTTGCGTCTGCAGATCGAGTCGCTCGAATCGCAGCGGCCGACTATGCCGACGCTCCCAGCCGATCGGCTGGAGCAGTTGTTCGTGGTCCACGAACTGCGCCTGGGCCGCCTTACCGGCGGCAGCGACATCGATCCCGATCGTCCGGGCGACGAGGCGCTGCGCGTCGTCGCCGTGCCGGTCGATGGGGATGGCCACACGCTCAAAGCCGCTGGGCGATTCGTGATCGAGGTGTTCGATCTGTCGGACCAGCCGGTGCTGATCGGCCGGTGGGATCTGGGATTCGACCAGACGCGAGACCGCTGGATGGACGGCCCGCTGGTGACAGGCTATGTGCTGGAGCTCCCCTGGCTACAGGCGCCCAGGACGTCTGATCTGACGTTGAAGGTGACGTTCGAGGATGCCCTGACCGGCCGGCAGTTCCGCCAGGAACGGTCGATCAGGGTCCAGCCGCCGCAGGCGCCCGCCGAAGCTTCCGATCAGTAACTCAAGTCCCTTGCGGGGGCAGTGTGATACTGCCGATCATCCCCTGGCTGATCGTTTGACCGTATCGGCTGAGAGACGCACGCCGCATGTTTCGTCTGACAGCCCACAGCCGCCAGCATCATCACACACACGACCATGCACCTGCGCAGCAGCACGCGCCGATGATGCGCTGCCGGTCCAGCCATCCCCTTACTGGATGGGCACTTCGTCATTGAGGATGCGCGTGCCATAGATCTCCTTGATGCCCGCCCGCACGGTTGCGCCGGGCTGGAACTTCACCTTCGGGAAGCGATAGCGGCGGATCGTCGTCTGGCCCGGCGCGAGGTTTGTCACCAGCCGCTCCTGCCTCGCCTCGCCGGGATACATCGCAAAGGCCGAGTAATCGATCGGCTTGTTGCCGTAGTTGCTGATCATCTGCTGGACAATGATGTCCTCGCCGTCGCGCAGCGCCAGCGTTTGCATGCCGACATCGCTGAGGCCGACGTTCAGCACCAGCGGAACCGAGAAGCTCGCGGCGCGGTCCGCCTGGATTTGGAACTCGGCATGGACGGTCTTCGGACCGGCGACGGTGTTGTACGGCAGTTCGATCGTGAGATCACGCTCGAATACCTCGTTGGGGTTCAGCGAGAACATGAATGTCGGCGGGCTGATCGTCCAGCCGGCGGGGGCGCGAAGCTTCAGCGAGCCGCTGATCGCCTGCTTGTACGGATTGGCAAAGCGAATCCTGCGCAGGTGCGGCTTGAAGCTCGACTCGATCAGCGGCCGATCGAAGCCGACGCTTGCGCGCATCTGCGCAAGATTGGCGTCGACATCGATCAGAAAGATCGGCAGGTCGTCGATCGGCAGCGCCACCAGCTCATCCGAGCCCTGCGACCGCGGCCGCAGCAGGGGTGTGGCATTGCCCCACAGGTCCATCCGCACCGGCCGCTGGCCGAGGTTGACCTGCAGCATCGTCTCGGAGGCCTCGTCGCTCTGATTCCACAGCACGAGAATCCCCAGGCCGTTTTTCTCGAAGAGAAAAGCCTCGATGCCTTCGGCGATGGGGACCTTGCCCTTGAACTGGGCTTTGCCCAGCGTCTGCGTGAGCGTGCGGACGATCATCAGCAGCTCGCGCGGCTGCTTCACCAGGTCATCGCCGTTGCGCTGCACATCGAACGGCAGGGGGATGTCGATGCGCTTGGCATCGGCTGCCAGGGCGTAGATGACGCGCTGCGCCAGATCGCGAATCTGCAGCCGCCGGCCATACTCCTGGCCGTCGAGCAGTTGCAGCGTCAGCGAGAGGTTGTGCCCCTCGGCGCGGCGGATGTCCTGCATGTACAGCGGGAGCTGCGACGGCAGGACGTTCGGCGGGATCGCCAGCGCCACCGTCGCCGGCAGGCGGCCTTCCAGTTCGTACCACGCGAGCCACGGCATCGCCAGGTCGGGCTTCTGGACGAGCATCGCGAACTCGTTGTAGAGCATCGCGTAGACCTGTCGCATCTGCGGTTCGGTGACGAAGGCATCCGAGCCGTCGGCATCGAGCTGCCAGTATTCCAGATGCTCGGCATGGCGCGAGATCAGATGCGCAAGCTGCGGCTGCCACCGCTCCTTGGGAGCCTTGAGCAGTCCCTTCCACGTCGGATCGGACATGCCGCGGGCGATCTCGGGCGGCAGTTCGACCAGGCAGGCCGTGGGGGTGATCCCCTTGTCGGCCAGGCGCTCCAGCAGGCGGTCGAAGCCCTTGGGATTGACCTGCTGGATGTTGCCCTCGCTGTTCCAGACAGCCAGCTTCACGCGCCCGGCTGCGAGGTAGGGCAACAGATC
Organism: uncultured Phycisphaerales bacterium; assembly: GCA_937904525.1. Taxonomy (GTDB): domain Bacteria; phylum Planctomycetota; class Phycisphaerae; order Tepidisphaerales; family Tepidisphaeraceae; genus CALEKX01. The sequence goes on along the minus strand of CALEKX010000091.1, from coordinate 29,000 downwards.
GGGCAGCTCATCCCACCCGGCAAACGGCAGATCCGTCGCGATGATGCCGAAGCGATCGTCGGGCTGCTCGACGATCGTCGCATCGGCGAGCTGAACGAGATCGACGACATGATCGCCGACGGCTTCGCCGTGGCTGGTCATCTGCATCGTCGCCCGATACCAGCCGGGGCGGAGCTCGGGCAGGAGAAGCGTCAGCTTGTACGATCCCGGTCCGGTCTGCGTGGCGGTGGTCATGTCCACCGCGCCGCTCCGCTGGTAGACGACCCTGCCTTCAGCATCAGCCAGCACCAGCCGGCCGACCAGATCGTCGGTGAAGCGGTCATTCACATGCACCTGCAGGCGAGGCGTCTCGCCGCGCAGGAAGACATTGCCCGGCCGATCGGTCGTGAGCACGACTTTCGGGACCTGCGAGACCTTCACATCGTCGAACCAGGCATGGCCGTAGATGTCCTGCGTGAACAACGCCCGCTCGCCCAGCGACGTCGGGGCGTAGTGCTCCGGCTGGAGCAGTGACAGCTCCATCACGAGATAGGCGGCGTCCTCCCGCGGCGTCGACAGCTCGACGGACAGGTGCTTCCAGCCTTCATCCTCGGATTTGGCGGCATACAGCTCGCTGTGCGTGACCGTCTCCAGCAGGGGGCGATGGCCGGTATCGGTGAAATAGGCGGTGATGCGGGCACGGGCACGCGGCAGGACCGTCGTGCGGACGTAGCCTTCCACGCGGTAATGCGCGCCCCGCTGGACGGGGATCTGCCCGGAATCGTAGCGGTAGATCAGGCCGCCGCCGTTGAGGTCGAACCGGAAGGAATACCGGCCGCTGCGCGCCTGATCGGTAGCCAGCCGGCCGTTGACGTAATGCGGCAGGCTGTCGCCTTCGACCTTCGTCCAGTGCATGGGCAGGTCTTCGGCGTTGCCGAGCTGGCGTTCCTCGAAGTCGATGGAGCGCAGGATGCGGCTGACCGCCTCCGGCACCGCCCACGCGGGGGCCGCGGCCAGCAGGATCAGGATGAGGGCGTAGCCGTAGCGCATGGTCCGATAATCCTTTATCGGGCGGCGGCGAGCGGCAGCTTGAACAGACTGGTCGGGAACTCCTCGCCCCGGCCGGCAGCCAGCCAGTCGGTCGGGGTGAACTGATCGGTCAGGACCAGCCGCGTCCGCAGGCGTTCATCCCGATGGAACAGCGTGCGGACGAGATTCGGGCAGTTGCACTGGCGGCTGCGGTGCAGCAGCACGACGTGCCGGGGCAGGCGGCCGATCTGCTCATCCTGGTCGAGGATGCGGCGAACGGCGTCGAAACACTGCTCGTTGGACAGGTGTCCGCGGCCGCCCATGATCCGCTGCTGGAGGAACCACGGCCTCCCGCTGGTCCGTTGCATGTGCGGGTCGTAGTTGCTCTCGATCGCCAGCACATCCAGGCCACAGAAGCGCTCGATCAGCTCGTCGGGGACATGGCCGAGGTCTGTGGCATAGCCGAGCCGGCAGCCGTAGCCCTCGATTACGAAACCGTGCGTGCCGGCTTCGTCATGCGCCAAGGGGATAGCGTCGAAACGCAGTCCATCCAGCGGCGAAAACGGCTGATCGTCAAACCCATGCAGCAGATGAGCGTACTGCGGCGTCCGCTCGCGATGCTGGCGGTCCATCCGCAGCAGCTCGCGCACACAACGCTGATGGCACCACAGGTGAATGCCCCATTTGACGATTGTCTTCAGCCAGGCAGGGCGGAAATGATCGCTGTCCAGATGCGTCAGGCAGATCGCGCGGATCTCAGCGAGCTGAACGCCCGCAATCGCCAGCCGCGACAGGATCGACCGCGGCCCAAGGCCCGCATCGATCAGCATCGTCCCGCCAGGCGTCCGCAACACCGTGCAGTTGCCCGATGATCCGCTGGCGAGGATGCACATCTCCACCTGATCCATGGCGAGAGAATGGAAGATACCGTACAAACCCCCGCCTCGCCAGATGGTCTATACGTATAATTGAGGTCGTCCGGGCGTTAGACTGGACTCGCAGCGAAGGGAGCGCGGCCATGCCATCGGTCAACCAGCGGATCAGCGAGTACATCCTTGAGCAGAAGATTGGTGGCGGCGCCTTCGGCGAGGTGTGGCGCGGGCGGCATCACGTGTGGGCCGATCGGATCGTCGCCCTGAAGTTTCCGACCGATCCACGGTATGTGCGCAATCTCCAGCGCGAGGGGACAGCCATTCATGGCCTGGTGCATCCCAACATCGTGAAGGCAATCGGCTTCGATCCGTTTGCCGATCCGCCGTACCTGGTGATGGAGTATGTGCCGGGATCGAGCCTTCGGCCGCTGATCCGCGATCGCGCGCTGTCGGTCAACCAGGCGATCGCCGTGCTCAAGCAGGTGCTGCGCGGGTTGGCGCATGCGCACGGCGCCGGTGTGATCCATCGCGACATCAAGCCGGAAAACATCCTCATCCATGAGCGGGTGTTCCAGGAAGGATTCGATGTGGAGGGCCTGGTCAAGGTGACGGATTTCGGGTTGGGGCGGGCAGCCAACCAGGCGGCTGCGGGATCGGTGCTGTTCTCGCAGTCGCTGCATGATGGCGGGGGGCAGGCCATTGCCGGCACGCTGGATTACATGTCGCCCGAGCAGCGCGCGGGCCAGCCGGTCGATGCGCGAGCGGATCTGTATGCCTGCGGCGTCGTACTGTACGAGATGCTCACCGGCGAGCGGCCAGCCGGGACCGATCTGCCCAGTGATCTGAACAAGGACGTGCCGAAGCACGTGGATGAGGTCTTCCGCCGGTCGTACGCGCGGCTGGACAGGCGATTCGAATCGGCTGAGCAGTTTCTGGCGGCACTGGATCCGGTGATACCGCCACCCTTGCCCGCGACGAGGGGCGCGCCACAGGCGCGCGCGTGTCCGCAATGTCGTCAGCCGGTGCAGCCGGGCGATCAATTTTGCATGCATTGCGGCATACAATTGGTGGATCGCGTACGGCGCTGCCCCAAGTGCAACGGCTGGCCGGATGTGGAGGATCGCGTCTGTTCGCATTGCGGCCATCCGCTGAAGCCGTTGAGCGTGATCGCGTAGGACGGGATGCATGGAGACACTGTTCACCATCCTCGTGGTGCTGGCTGTGCTGGCCGTGGCGGCGGTGATGTTCGTCGGCTGGACAGTCTGGATGATGCTGCGCGGGATGGTGTGCGCGGTGACGGCAGCCGGGCGGGCATTGGGCGTGGGCGTGCGTGCCGGCAATCGCTGGATCACCTGCCGTAAACGGGATCAGATCCGCTGTGCCAACCCGAAATGCGGGGCGATGAACCCGTCGGTCGCGCGGTTCTGCCGGCGATGCGGGCATTCAATGCGCAAGCCGATCCCGGTCGTGGCGCGCCGTGCGGCCGTGTTTTGATGCCCGGTGGTGTCAAGCAGGGTAAAATATTCTGGAAACGCGGCGCTTCCCTGCTACAATTCGTCGCCCTAGGGATGAGGAGTAGTGTGCATGGGCTTTCAGGTCACGGAGGTGCAGGATACGCCGAATCCGAACGCGGCCAAGTTCGTGCTGGATCGGCAGATCTCTGATCAGCCTGCCAGCTTCTTCAATGCCGAGGCCGCTAAGGACCACCCGATCGCCTCGCGGCTGTTTGAAATCCCGGGCGTGACCAGCCTGCTGCTGCTGGGCGATTTCGTGACCGTGAACAAGCAGCCCGACGCCAAGTGGACCGCGATCAAACCCAAGGTGCGGAAGGTCCTGGCGGCGGTGTAACAGAAAACTCGAATGAGGGAACCCGGATGTTCTATCAGCCGTACCGGCTGATGACAAAGTGTTTCTTCCCTCCTTGCCCGGTAGGTCTCACCCACGCCTACCGGGTTTCTTTATTTTACGGGGTCCACCGATAAACCCGGATGAACACAGACGTTATGGTTTCATACCGTGCGGCCCTGATCGCACCGTTTGGGCAGGCTGGCCAGAGTGGCGGCGGGGTGTCTGGTGGAGAGGGGCGGGGTTTGCCCGGAGGGGGTGGGTTGGTTATCATACGCCGCTTTCGCGGGGCGTTAGCTCAATTGGGAGAGCGCCGCGTTTGCAACGCGGAGGTTACCGGTTCGATCCCGGTACGCTCCATTTAGATGTTCCCGCGCCGGCGGCTCTCGCCCTTGCATCTTCACATACATCATGAACTTCGACCTGCTCAAGCGACTGTCTGAAACCCCGGGCGTCTCCGGCCGTGAAGAACGCGTCCGGGAGCTGCTCGAATCCGAAGCCAAGGGTCTGTTCGACGAGATCCGCGTCGACCCGATGGGCAGCCTGATCGCTACGCGCAAAGCCGATGTCCCCAATGCGCAGCGCGTCGTCATCGCCTGCCACATGGACGAAATCGGCTTCTATGTGAAGCATGTCGATGACAAGGGTTTCCTGCGCGTCGCGGCGGCCGGCGGGTTTGATCCGCGGAATCTGCTGGCGCGACGGGTGCTGGTCTGGACGGCAGATGGGGATCTGCAGGGGCTGATGAACCCGACCGGCCGGCCGGTGCACATCGCCAAGGACGAAGAGAAGAAAAAGATTCCGGAAATCGGCGAGTTCTTTATCGATCTTTGCCTGCCGGCTGATGAGGTGAAGGCGCGCGTCCGCATCGGCGATCCGGTCACGCTCGTGCAGGAATGCACCCGTATAGGCCAGTGCATTACCGGTAAATGCCTGGACAACCGCGTGGCTGGCTTCGTGATGCTGGAAGCCATGAAGAAGGTCAAATCGTTGCGATTTGACCTGACGTTCGCGGCGACGGTGCAGGAGGAAGTCGGCCTGCGCGGGGCTGGGCCGGTGGCGTATGCGTGCGAGCCGGACATCGCGATTGCGCTGGACACGACGCTGTGTGTCGACACGCCCGGCGTGCCGGACGACGAGCGGGTGACGAAGCAGGGGGATGGTGTGGCGATCAAGGTGATGGACTCAGCCACGATCAGCGATCGGGGCCTCGTGGACGAGTTCGTAGCGGTGGCCAGGCAGCGGCAGATCCCGCATCAGCTCAGCATCCTGCCGCGAGGCGGGACCGATGCAGCCGCCATGCAGCGCTCGCGGGGGGGCGTCCGGGCGATCAGCCTGGCTGTGCCCACCCGGTACATCCATACCGTGACCGAGTGCGTGCACGAACGCGATCTGGCCAGCGCAATCGACCTGCTGGCTGCTTGGTTGCAGCCGGCAACCTAATCGCACATTTGGGAAGGTTTGGGGGCGTCAGAGATGACGGTGGCGCTGGATTGACCGGTTCTTATCCGGTACGGTGCGCACTACGGTCCCACGTGGAGTCAGAGCATTGAAATACATCTTTCTTGCTATCGCGATTGTGCTCACGATTGCGGCGTTCATGACCGCGCGGATGGCACCTGACCTGGCGAGCGAGGTACCCGTTATCTACTGGGTCACAGACACCAACCCCGCCCGTCAGGAGCAGGTCCGCCTGTTCCACCAGTGGATGGTTGATCAGGGCCACTATGTGGAGCACGTCCTGCAAAACGAGCAGGAAGCCGACGCGTTCTTCCACCGCAACCGTTCCACGTCCATCCGCCGCATCATCCGTGAAGTCAATCCCGACGCCGCAGCCCTGTGCGACTGGGCTGATGATCGCAGCGTACAGGTCACCTTTCCCCAGGTCGTCCGCCTGCCCCAGGTGGAACTGAAGCTGGACATGGCCAACGCCGACGGCACCAAGAAGATCATCCAGGGTGTCAGCCGGGTGGGCGGCGACATCATGGACCAGTATTCCGGGCACGACCTTCGCTATTTCCGGGCGGTTGGCCTGAACACCGACGTCACCGAAGCCGCGCATCGGCTGAAGTTCGACCTGTCGACGACTTATCCCGCCATCGAGCCGGAGTTGGCACTGCGCGACGCCAATGGCGAGCTGCGGCAGTACCAGTATCCATGTAACGTCAACGCCTCGATGTTCTTCGTGAACCGGGCCACGTTCCGCCAGCACGGTCAGCCGCTGCCGCCGGAGCGGATGACGATCGAGGAGTTCGAGCGGCGCGGCTATGAGTTCGTTCACGCCGCCAACGCCGGTCGAGCCAAGCAGACCGTCTTCTTCCTCAACAACCTCGAGTTCGAGGTCCTGCGGCGTTCCTACGGCGGCTCGCGGTTCAATGAGACCGGTACGGCGGCCATCCTCGACGAAGCCACCGTCCAGGCGATGCGGACCCAGCACAAGTGGATGTACGAGGGCCGCTACCGCCTGATGCCCAACCAGGCCGACCGCTCCAGCTTCGCCACTGAGAGCGGCTACGGTGGAGCCGACGCGCAGCTTTTCAGCCATGACGATCCCGAGCGCGGCCAGTACGGGTTGTTCTGGACCGGCCGGTATCTGCTGATCACCTTCCGGCAGATGAACGAGGCCCGCGCCGCGCGCGGCCTGCCGCCGCTGGATCTGGGCGTCATCGCGCCGCCCTACGAGAAATTCCTGAACACCTCCATTGCCACGCGCGCCGCGATGGTCTACTCCCAGAGCCCCCACAGGGACCTGGCCACCTACTTCCTGGCGTTCCTCGCCAGCAAGGAATACAACGAGCAGATCGTGAAGGACGGCGACGCGCTGCCGCCCAACCCGATCTACACCGAAACCGAAGCCTACCGCCATCCGCCGGAGTACCCGATGGAATGGGACGTCCATGAGCCGTTCGCCCGCGCCGCGGTCGACATCTCTATCGGCGGCAGCTACAGCCATTTCATCCTCCCCAGCGTCGCGGAGCGCATCGAGAGCACCTGGCGCGATCGCTATCACGCCGGCATGGAGACGCTCGAAGGCGCCGTCGCAAGGGCCCAGGCGGAGATCAACGAGGAAATCCAGCGGGCGCTGGCCGAGGATGATCGCCGCGACGAGCCCATCCTCCGGCCGCTGTACAACCAGCTTGTCGAACGCCAGAGGCAGATCGACGCGCTCAAGGAACGCATCCAGGAGCACCTGGCCGCCGGCCGGCCCATCCCCGAGGAAGACAAGATCCCCGAGGCCTGGATCCAGAACGCTTTCCACATTGCCTACTACCGCCACCTCGGGTGGCTGAAAGAAGTTGCGCGTTCACCGTCGACCCAGCCGATCACTGCGGTCACGGCGAACTGATGCACCATGGCGGATAACCAGAGACCACCCAACATGACGCTCGACACCTCGACCAATCAGCCCGGTGACGCCCAGTCACCCTTCTCCGGCCAGAAGCCGGAGTTCCCGGTGATGCGTCCGGATTACACGCAGGATGCCCAGGCGCTGAGCAAAAGCGCCCGCAAACGCCAGCGCAAGAACCTGGCGTACGGCCTGGGCTTTCTGGCGCCCAACATCCTCGGGTTCCTGGCTTTCACAGCCATCCCGTTGGTGATCGCCATGTACATGGCCTTCACCAACTGGGATGTAGGCATGCACAACAACCCCGAGCGGCGCGAGCCGCTGCGGTTCGTCGGGCTGGAAAACTTCATCCGCCTGATCCAGATGCCCCAGTTCTGGCAGTATCTGGGCAACACGCTGTTCTTCATGATGGGCATGCCGTTCTCGATCGCCGGCAGCCTGTTTGCGGCGATCCTGCTCAGCAAGGACCTCAAAGGCGGCAGCAACCGGACCTGGACCATCCTGATCGCCGGGGCGGTGCTGGTTGCCAGCACGCTGATGCTGGTCGCCTGGGGTGCTTCGGGGACGGCGATGGCGATGCTGATCGCCGGCTTGACCGGGATGATCCTGATCGGCGGAACAGCCGGCGGAACGACCGTCTACCGCACGCTGTTCTACGTGCCGCACTTCACGGCGGGCGTGGCGACGTACCTGCTGTGGAAGAAGCTGTTCGTCCCGGACACCGGGCCGATCGCGGCTGCGGTTCAGCCGGTGCTCACTTCGATCGAAGGCGTGGTGAGGGCTTCACCGCCGGCTGCCGTCCAGAGCGGCTTTGTGATCTGCATGCTGCTGGGGGCCGCACTGATCTTCCTGGGTCTGGGCCGGTTGCGGCGGTACTGGGAAGATGGCGAGATCGGCGCAGCCGGCGTCCTGTTGAGCGCGGCGCTGCTGATGGTGCCTGTGGCGCTGGTCGGCCGCTGGTATGGGTTTGACCTGTATGCCGAAGATCCCGCCACGGGCAGCCGAAGCATGGACCTGGGATGGGGCTCGATCTGGCTGCTCGGCAGCACTGCCCTGATCCTGGTCTATCACATCCTCCGCGCTCTGCGGGCTGATCATGAGTTCGTCGAAAAGCGCCAGCCGTGGCTGGGCGTGGGCACGGGGCTGATGTTTGCCGCGACGGTCATGGTGGCTGTGTTTGTGATGATCGGCCTGGGGCCGGTGTTCCACAACCTGCCGACCTGGGCCACCACGGGCGACGGCCTGAAGACACCCGCGTGGCTGGCGGACGTGCACTGGGCCAAGCCATCGCTGATGATCATGGGCTTCTGGGGCGCCATCGGCAGCAACAACATGCTGCTGTACCTGGCCGCGCTGACCAACGTCCCGCAGGAGCTTTACGAAGCCGCCGACATCGACGGGGCGTCGCGCTTCCAGCGGTTCTGGAGCGTGACCTGGCCGCAACTGGCGCCGACGACGTTCTTCGTCGTCGTCATGGGCGTGATCGGCGGCCTGCAGGGTGGTTTTGAGATGGCCCGCGTGATGACGCAGGGCGGCCCGGCAGGGCAGACGACGACGTTAGCGTACTTCATCTACAAGGAAGGCTTCGAGACCGGACGCCTGGGCTTCAGCTCGGCGGTTGCGTGGACGCTGTTCCTGATGGTCTTCGTCGTCACGCTGTTCAACTGGAAGTTCGGAAACAAGTACGTCAACGATTGATCCTTTGCCTGCCGGTGCGGGATCAACCGATCGTTTCAACCATCGAGATCAGACAATGTCGAACATCGATCCAGGGCCTCGACTTGAACAGGCGACCCAGCCGTCATCGGTGCTGCCGTACGGCAGCGAGCTGACCAGTGCAACCGTCGCCGAGACGCGCCGCGGAAAGTTTGTCCGCTCGCTGACTTCCACCGGCATGCTGCACCTGCTGCTGACGGGCATGTCGCTGCTGATGGTCCTGCCGTTTACGTGGATGGTGCTGACCAGCCTCAAGCCGGCAGGCGAAGTCAACGACCCGGACTGGTTTCCCTCCTCATTCCAGTGGCGCAACTACCTCGACGTGGGCGACAAGGACAATCCCGACCCGCAGCGGCGGGGCGTGGACTTCGGCCGGTTCTATTGGAACAGCCTGTTCGTCGCGGCGTGGGTGACGTTCCTGCAGGTGACGACCAGTGCGATGGCCGCCTTCAGCTTCTCCCGCCTGCAGTGGCCGGGACGCGACAAGATCTTCCTCATGTACCTGTCGACGATGATGCTGCCCGGGCTGGTCATGATGATTCCCAACTTCCAGATCATGATCAACCTCGGCTGGGTGAACACCTTCACGGGCCTGATTATCCCCGGGGCGTTCAGCGCGTTTGGGACGTTCCTGCTGCGTCAGTTCATGCTGACGATCCCCAGCAGCATCGACGAAGCCGCGGAGATCGACGGCGCCAGCAAGTTCCGGCTGTTCTGGGACATCATCCTGCCCTTGGCCCGCCCGGGGCTGATCACGCTGACGATCTTCACCTTCATGGGCAACTACAACAGCTTCTTCTGGCCGTTGGTCATGCTGCGCAGCGAGCACAAGTACACACTGCCGATCGGTCTGATGTTCTTTGACTCGACGCGCGGCCAGAGCACGCACCTGCTGATGGCGGCGGTGACGATGAGCGTCATCCCGATGATCATCCTCTTCGTGTTCCTGCAGAAGTATCTGGTGCGCGGGATCCAGCTTGGTGCGGTGAAGGGGTAAGGCCAGAAGAGCGACGTAGCGACGAAGGGAAAAGGGGGGCTCAACGGGCGCCTGGAGCGGCACATGGCCATGTGCCCCTTGAAGCGCGTTGACGGTCTTTGCGCCAACGGCTGTTCAGGGCGGATTGCCATCCGCCTCTGCCCGCTATGGCATATCTGCGGCTGTGATCCGAATTACGCCGTGACGAAACTGTCGTCCGGGCGGCGGAGGGTGGAGCTCTTCGTCAGGCCGTGGTGGATGATCTCCAGCCGGCGCTGCACGACGGCCATGCTCTCGGGCCGCTTGTTGACGTTGGAGCGGACGCACTCCATCACCAGATTGCTCAGCGGCTCGGGGATGCTCGGATTGGCCTGGCGGGGGGTCTCGATGGCATCATCGAGGACAAAGCTGTTGGCGCGCCGCCCGGCTGTGAAGAGCGTCGGCAGGTTCTTGCCAGCCAGCGCCCAGTAGAGGGTCGCGCCGAAGTTGAAAACGTCGGTGCGCGGCGTGACCGGATCGCGCGTCACCTGCTCGGGGGCGATGAAATCGGGCGTACCCTGGATGCGTTCCTTCACCGTGCCGGATTTGACGGCCTGACCGAGGTCGATGACCTTCACCTTGCCGGCAGAGTCCACCAGGATGTTGTTGGGCTTGAGGTCGCAGTGGACGAAACCGGCCTCGTGCATGGCGTGCAGGGCGTCAGCCGTCTGGATGAAGACATCCAGCAGGCCCTTGAGCGTGCGGGCCATGTGCTGCTCGAGGCTCTTGCCGTCGACCAGTTCCATGATCAGCGCCGCCTCCGTGACGCGCCGCAGAAGCGTCCGCTGATACTTCAGCGCGATGGACTTGCGCAGGGCGGGGTGGCGCACATGCCGGCCGACCTCGTACTCCGCCTCGAGCTGCTCGATGAAGCGATCGTCCTTGTCCGTCTTGCGGAGGACGTGCTTGAGTGCGTAAATCTGCTTGGAAGCCGGATCGGAAACGGCGTAGATATAGCTGGCCGCACCTTCCCCCAGGAAGGCGAGGACTTCGTAGCCGAAGAGATTTTCAGGCAACTTTCGCATGCCTGTGTCTTGAGTCATTCCGGCGACCTCTGAGAGCGACGGCTGGCCGAGACGGCGGGGGCGCCGCCAGGGGGCGGCGCCACCTGCATAGTTATACGTCCAGACCCGTCGCGCATTGCAGGGGTTTGACGAGTTTTCGCCCTGCAACGTCTGGCGCACCGCCGATGCACCGATTCCGGCGCAGTTTTGCGGCCCGCTTCCCTGTTATTCGGTAAATTTCGCCCGTCAGTCGACTGCGAGATCGGTCTCGATCTCGTGATCGGCCGGGGCGGTTTCCGCAGGCTTGTCCGACGCTGCCGCGGCGGCGGCGCCGTTTCCGGCGATGCCCATCTCCTCCAGCAGGCGAGCGGGGACCTCAGCGGTGCTGCGGCACTTGGGGTAGCCGCTGCATCCCAGGAACTTGCCGCGGCGGCCGGTGCGGATCACCATGGGCCGTCCGCATTCCTCGCAGTCAATGTCCGTGGGAATGCCGTCGGCGGGGCCGCCAGCCGGGGTTTCGGCGGGCTGGCCGGTCAGCTTGGCGATCAATTTCCTGCCCCGTTCGGCACCTTCCTTCAATTGCGGGATCAGGGCCTCGACCTGCGCGAGGGCCTCGCCCTCCAGCTTCTTGACCATTTTCGTCGCGCGGCATTTGGGGAAGCTGCTGCATCCCAGGAACGGCCCACGCTTCGAGTCGCGAAGCAACATCGGGCTGCCGCACTTCTCGCATTTGATATCGGTCGGAATCGGCGGCGGCTTGGGCGCTACGGGGTTGCCCTGCTTGTCGAGGCTGATAATCACCGAGCACTTTGGATTGCCGTTTTCGTCCTTTTCGCTGTATCCGGAGCAGCCGAGGAACTCGCCGAACCGGCCGCGGCGCTTGATCATCGGCCGGCCGCACTCGGGGCAAGGATGCTCCGAGACCTCGCGCATCTTCGGCTTGCCCTGTTCGTCCACAGGCTGCGTATGGCTGCACTCGCGGTTCTCGCAAGCCAGGAAGAACCCGTTCTTGCTGATGCGATACAGCATCCGGCTGCCGCATTTTTCGCAGGTGTACTTCGACGGCGCCCCGCCGGCATGGTCGAGCTTGTCGAGCGCGCTTTCGACCTCCTCATGGAACGGCCCGTAGAAGTCGCGCAGCAGCTTGATCCAGTCCATGTGCTGTTCCTCGATCTGGTCGAGCTTCAGCTCCATGTCGGCTGTGAAGCTGACGTCCATGATCTCGGGGAACGCCTGGATGAGCTTGTCGGTCACGACCGAGCCGAGCAGCGTCGCGTAGAAGCGGCGGTCGATCTGCGTGACATACTGCCGATCCTGGATCGTCTGGATGATGCTGGCGTAGGTGCTCGGCCGGCCGATGCCCAGACGCTCCAGCTCCTTGACCAGGCTGGCCTCGGTGAACCGCGGCGGCGGCTGGGTGAAGTGCTGGGTTGGATCGAGATCGATCGCGTTGAGCTTCTGGCCTTCGTCCAGATCGGGCAGCAACTGATCCTCGCTGGCGACACCGGCGACGCGCATGAACCCGTCGAAGACGAGCTTGCGGCCGGTGGCACGGAACGTCGCGTCGATGTTGTTGTTGCCGTGGACCGTAATGGTGACAGCCGTCTGGTCGAACTGCGCCGGCGGCATCTGGCAGGCGACAAATCGGTTCCAGATGAGCTGGTAGAGCTTGAACTCATCCGCCGCCAGCTTGTTGCGCGCCTGCTCGGGGGTGAAGGCGACATCCGTGGGGCGGATGGCTTCGTGGGCTTCCTGCGCGCTCTTGTTGCTGGAAGCATAGAAGTTGGGCTTTTCCGGCAGGTACTGGTTGCCGAAGGTCTGCTCGATGTACGAGCGCACCATCTGCAGCGACTCGCCGGAGAGATTCGTCGAGTCGGTACGCATGTAGGTGATGTAGCCCGACTCGTACAGGGTCTGGGCGATGCGCATCGTCCGGGCCGCGGCAAAGCCGAGGCGGCTGCTGGCGGCCTGCTGCAGCGTGCTGGTGATGAACGGCGCCGGCGGCCGGCTGCTGGTGCGCTTCTTCTCGATCTTCTGGACCGAGGAGGGCGGACAGACAGCCGTGTGGCCCTTGATGCGCACGACATTGCGCGCCGGGCCCTTGCCTTCGGGGTCTTCGGTGACGATCTCGCGATCAACGACGAAGCCCAGGGCTTCGACGATCTTGCGCGCCTGATCCTTGTTGGCAGCCTGGAACTTCTCGCTGCCGATTTCCGTCAGCTCGGCTGTGAAGGCGTCATGCGCGGCCAGCCACTTGTCCTTTTCGACCTTGGTGCGCTCGCCGTTGCCGGTATTGTTGAGGAAGTCGTTCCACTGCTCAGTCAGCTTGGCGCAGTAGGACTGATCGAGGTTGGTCGTGAAGACGCCGGCGATCTTCCAGTATTCCTCGGGGATGAAGGCTTCGATTTCACGTTCGCGCTCGACGATCAGGCGGACGGCCACGCTCTGCACACGGCCGGCGCTCAGGCCCCGGGCGACCTTCCGCCACAGCAGCGGGCTGATCTCATAGCCGACGATGCGGTCGAGGATGCGCCGCGCCTGCTGGGCATTGACGCGATCGATGTTGATCTGGTGCGGGTTCTGGAAGGCCTTCTGGATCTCGGACTTGGTGATGGCGTTAAAGATGACGCGGCTGGCCTTTTCGTCGGGGACGTTCAGCGCCTCCTTGAGGTGCCAGGCGATGGCTTCTCCTTCGCGGTCCAAGTCGGTCGCGAGGTAGACGCGATCGGATTCCTTCGCCAGCTTGCGGAGCTCGCTGATGACCTTATTCCGGGACGGCAGGACCTCATACTCGGGCTCGAACGTCTTGAGGTTGACGCCCATGCCCTTGGAGGGCAGGTCGCGCACATGGCCCATGGAGGCCTTCACGACGTAGCCGTCGCCGAGGTACTTGTTGATCGTCTTCGCCTTGGCGGGCGATTCGACGATCACGAGGTTTTTTCCGTTCTTCTTGGCCATGCGATGCTTAAGTTGTGCGTCACTGGTGGTATCGGGCCGCCAGCGGCAAATCTGTTGATCAAAGCTGCCTGACACCCCAGCGACGTCCCGGTGCGAGGGCGGGTCATTTGAGCGCTCCGGCAACCGTCTGTCAAGCCAATCCCGAGGGACCGGCCTACATACACGATACGCCCTGACTGGTACAAGGTTCTGCCGACTCGGGCAGCGAGTGGCCGTTTTGGCGTGTCATAAATGTATGTCTTATCGCGGGATATGGCGAATGTGCCGCTGGAAACGCAGGAGGCCCGGCGGGCAGATCCCAGCCGCCAGGCCCGGCTGGGCGGATCCGTTTTGACACCCCATTGCGGCGGGGATAGCTTGGTCATGGCGATTCCCACCGCGGCTCGCCGCCTATGGCTGAGTCTGGAGCACCGCATATCGAAACCTTGCCAGGGCCGCGATCGGGCCGCCTGTGGGCGATCGGCCTGCTGGTGGCCATCCTGCTGTCAGCCGTGCTCATGCGGCTGCCATTGATCGATCAGCCGTTCCACCGGAACCCCGAGGCCATGGCCAGCCACTACGGCCTGATGGCCCGGAACTACGTCCGCCATGGCCTGCTGGACGGCTGGCTGCTGCCGGTCCAAAGCGTCGGGCGGAGCGACATCGACCCGCCGCGGCTGTACCCCAACCATCCGCCGCTGGTGCCGCTGACGGTCGCAGCGGTATATGCGATTTTCGGAGAGGGGCAGTGGCAGACGCGGCTGGCCCCATCGGTTTTCTGGCTGGGGTGTATCGCAGCGATTTACGTGATGGTTCTGCGGACTTCGATGATATCGGATCCGCAGGAGCCGGGGCGGGCGGACTTTCGAGCGGTTTTTCGGGCCGCGATAGCGGCTTTGCTGTTCGGGTTTGTGCCGATCTCGGGCCGCTACGGTGGCCAGCCGGATGTCATCAATGCGCAACTGGTCCTGTTCTGCCTGCTGACAGTGGCAGCCTATCAGCGGTTCTTCGATCGGCCGAACCTGCGGCGGCTGGCGGTGATGGCGCTGGCGTTTCTGCCGGCGGCGCTGACCGACTGGCCGGCGTTTTTCCTGGTGCCGGTGCTGGCGGGACATTTCGTCCTTCGCCATCGCCTGCGGCACTGGCAACTGATCCTCACCTTCTGCCTCTACAGCGCAGCCGTGTTCGGCCTGCTGTATGTGCACATCGCCCTGGTCACAGGCGACTGGCGGCTGATCTTCGATCAGTTCCTGCGTCGCTCGGCCCGGATGGAGGACGACCATCATCGGGCCTTTTCGTGGGGAAGCTGGGTGGTCGAGGCGGGAGGCAATGGGCTTTGGGCGCATACGTGGATGGTGGTTGCGCTGGCGGGCCTGTGGGTGGTGTGTGTGGGGCTGGACTGGCGCCGCTGCTCGCGGCTGATCTCGCTGACGCGGCTGTTGCTGGCGTTTGCGGTGGTGCATGTGCTGGTCGGCCGGCAGGGCGTGCTGGTGCATGACTGGTGGTGGTGGCCGGTGACGCCGGGGCTATGCGTGGCTGCCGCACTGGGACTGGATCTGCTGGTGCAGGTGGTCGCGGGGTTGTGGGCGAGAGGCAGGGCGATCGGGTCGATCCTGGCGATCGGCGCGGTCGGGGCGTTTGCGATCTGGCAAGCCCGCACAGCCGTGCGATGGTATGCCGATCCGCACACTATCTACGGTGACAATCCAGCTTACACCGTCGTCGAACTGGGCCAGGCGATCCACGCCGCGGCTGAGCCGAATGAGGCGGTGATGCTCGCGGAGGACGATCCCCAGCCGTACACGTGGTACTACGCGGATCGGCCGCTGAAACTGGGCATCTGGACGGTGGCAGATCTGGAGGCGCGGCGGGACGAACCGTGGGCTGATCTGCCCTTCGGCTACCGTCAGCAATGGACACCGCCAGCCAGGGCGATCGTGATCCCGCGCGTATGGCTGGCGCAAGTCGCGGAGCTGGATGCGCATCTGTCTGCGCACTATCAGCCGATCGCACTCCCGCCGCCGCTGGCGCAGAAATTTATCGCCTATCGCCTGGATGCGCCCTGAGCTTGCGTCATGCGCAGCGGCGTAGACGATAGCGGCTCGATGATCCTGTGCGTGGGCACAACTCCGACCGTCCAGCAGACGATGACGTTCAGCCGGATCACGGTTGACGCGGTCAACCGCGCCAGCCGCACGATCCGCGCTGCCTCCGGCAAGTCGATCAACGTCGCGCGCGTCGCGCGCACGCTGGGGGCGGACGTGCTGGCCAGCGGGTTTCTCGGCGGCGATACCGGCGCCTTCATCCGCAAGGACCTCGATACCGCGGACATCCGCCATGACTTTGTCGAGATAACCCAGCCGACACGCACGTGCGTCACCGTGATCAACCAAGCCGACGGCAGCGCAACCGAGCTGGTCGAGGAATCGGTTGGCGTCGATCCGGACGCCTACGAGCAACTGCTGGCGCGCATCGCGGGCCATCTGAGCAGGGCGAGCGTGCTCGTGCTCAGCGGGGCGCTGCCGCAGGGGGCGCCGGACGATTTCTATGGCCGATGCGTCGCGGCTGCGCGCAAGGCAAGCGTGCCCAGCATTGTTGACGGGCGGGGACCGGCACTGCTGGCGGCGTTGCCGCAGCACCCGACCTGGGCCAAACCGAATGCCGAGGAGCTGGCGCTGACGTTGGGCGTCACGATCGACGACCAGGCCGGCCTGATCGACGCCGCCCGGCGTCTGCAGGGCCTGGGGGCCGAGAATGTGCTGATCACGCGGGGGCCGGAAGCGGCCCTGCTGCTGGATCGCGAGGGCCTGGCCTGGGTCCATCCGCCGCGGATCCGGGCGGTCAGCCCGATCGGCTCGGGCGATGCCGTGGCCGCGGGGCTGGCCGTGGGGATCAGCCGGGGCTGGACGGTGGAGCGGTCCGTCTGCCTGGGGATGGCCGCCGGGGCGGCCAATGCACTCAGACCGGTCGCCGGTCTGGTCGATACTCACGAAGTTGAGCGGCTCACCGAACAGGTGCGTTGGGAACGACCGGGCCAGGCCGCCTGTTGATATTGCAAACTTCCGCGCACAACAGAGTGGACGTTCGCCCATCGCGCCCTGAAGACGTAAGATAGCCATATGCCGAAGCGTTTTTTGCGCAAATGGATGCCCAGCAAGGAGCGGATTCGCGAGAATCGGTTTCTGCGCATCTTCGGCTCGCTGCTGTACCAGCAGAATTTGTGGCATCTGAACCGCGACTCCGTGGCGCGGGCCTTTGCGATTGGCGTGTTCTGGGCCTCGATCCCCATGCCGTTCCAGATGGTCCCGGCGGCGGGGTGCGCGATTTTCTTCCGTGCCAATATCGCCTTGTCGGTGGCGCTGGTCTGGCTGACCAACCCGATCACCATGCCGCCGGTCTTCTATGCCGAGTACCTGCTGGGCACGTGGCTGCTGGGGACTCACGTTCAGTTCGAGAACTTCTCCCTCTCCTGGGAGTGGATCAAGCAGAACATCGAGGCGGTGTGGAAGCCGCTGTACCTGGGCGCCATCGTGACGGGCGTGGTGTGCTCGGCGTTGTCGTACATGTCTATCTATGCGATCTGGCGATGGCACATCGTCCGCAAGCTCAAGGCGCGGCGGCTGGTGCGGATTCACCATCAACGGCTGCGCGCCTCGCGCCGATTGCGCCCCGGCCACGCGAGTTAATGCCTGAGCCTCTCCGGCGCGCCTACCATTGCAGCGATGGCTGACGATCAGCCGATTACGCGTGTCCTGGTGACAGGAGCCGGCGGTTTCGTCGGCCGGGCGGTCGTGCGCGAGCTCGTGCGACGCGGCTACGGCGTCAATGCCGTGGTGCATCGCCGGCCGGTCGAGATTGAGGGCGATGTCCGCTCGATCCAGGCGAGCCTGTTCGATGTCCCGGCCCTGGCAGAGCCCATGCGCGACGCGCAGGCCGTGATCCACCTGGTGGGGATCATCGCCGAAGATCCGAAGCGGGGGCAGACGTTTCAGCGGATTCATGTGGAGACGACACGCTGCGTCCTGGCGGCTGCGGAGCAGGCGGGCGTGCGGCGGTACGTCCACATGTCCGCCAACGGCGTGCGCGCCGGCGCCGTCAGTGCCTATCACCGCACGAAGTGGGAAGCCGAGGAACTCGTTCGCGCCAGCCGGCTGAAATGGACGATCTTTCAGCCGTCGCTCATCCACGGCGCTGGTGGCGAGTTCACGCAGATGCTCGAAGACTGGGCGCGCAGGCGTCGTGCGCCGTACCTGTTCATGCCCTATTTCGGCGGCGGTTTTCTGGGCCGCGGCGGGGCGGGGATGCTCCAGACGATCCACGTGGATGACGTGGCTCGCGCGTTTGTCGATGCCCTTGGCAACGACCGGAGCATCGGGCAGACCTACCCGCTCGGCGGCGAGCAGACGGTTTCCTGGCCGCAGATGTATCGCATCGCAGCCGAGGCGTTTGTCGGACGCCGACGGCTGGTCCTGCCGATTCCGGTCTGGTATGCAACGCTGCTGACACGTATCCTGCCGACGCGGCTGCTGCCGTTCAACCGCGATCAGGTGATCATGAGCCAGGAAGACAACTCGGTCGATCTCGAGCCGTTTGTGCGCGATTTCGGCTGGCGGCCGGAGGCGTTTGAGCGGAAACTGGGGGGATTGGGAGATTGAGAGACGGAGAGACGGAGAGACGGAGAGACGGAGAGACGGAGAGACGAAGAGACGAAGAGACGAAGAGACGAAGTGGGGCGGCGTACCTGACTGGCAACTGGTAACTGGCAACTGACAACTGACTACTGG
The DNA here is from genome assembly GCA_937904525.1 of uncultured Phycisphaerales bacterium. GTDB lineage: Bacteria > Planctomycetota > Phycisphaerae > Tepidisphaerales > Tepidisphaeraceae > CALEKX01. The sequence goes on along the minus strand of CALEKX010000091.1, from coordinate 10,473 downwards.
CAACTGCAAACTGACAACTCACTACTGACCACGACCACCGCCTCCACCTCCCACAAGCCGGACCTGCATGATCCATTACTGTGAACAATGCGGAGATATCCTTCACCCCATGGCGCTGCAGTGTCCGCGGTGCGGGCTGTTGGTGCATCGTGCGCGGCTGGCGGAGATCTCGGCGCGGGCGGTGCAGGCGGAGTATATGAACCCGCCGCTGGCGGCGGCGCTGTGGCGCGAGGCGATGGATCTGCTGCCGCCGGATTCACCGCAGTATGCGCAACTGGCTGAGCGCATCCGTTGGCTGGGCTTCGATCCGGCGCAGTTTCGACGGATCAGCCGCCAGCCGCTGAACGTCCCGCTCGAGGGCGCGCCGGTTGACGCCTTTCAGCCGCCGCGCGACTCCTGGCGCAAAGCCATCCTCAAGACCGGCGGCTCGCTGCTGCTCAACATCCCGTTCTACGGCCTGCTGATGTATCAGATGCCGCTGCTCGAAGGGATCGGCTGGGGCGGAGCCATGGCGATGGGGCTGGGGTTTCTGCTGCTGATCCTCGTGCATGAGTTCGGGCACGTGCTGGCGATGCGGTACTACGGCTTGAGCGCCAGCCCGCCGGTGTTCATCCCGTTCGTCGGTGCGCTGATCAACCTGCGTCAGCAGCCGCCCAACGCCAAGGTGGAAGCCGTCGTCGGCATCGGCGGGCCGGCATTGGGGACAGTCGGCGCGATCGTCTGCTTTGTGGCGGCCCTGGCGTTGCAGTCGCCGCATCTGCTGGTGCTGTCGCTGTTCGGCTTTGTGATCAACCTGTTCAACATGATCCCCGTGCCGCCGATGGACGGCGGGCGGATCATGGCGGCTGTGAGCCCGTGGGTGTGGATCCTGGGTGTGGTGGTGCTCTTTACCGGCGTGGCGATGGGGCAACTGCCGATGTTCCTGCCAATCCTGATCCTCTTCCTGGCGATGCCGAGGATCATCGACACGCTCGGCCGCGGCCGGCGGCGATCGGCATACTACCAGATCAGCCGCCGCGCCAGTTGGACGATCGGCATTGCGTATACGCTGCTGACGGCGCTACTGATTGCCCTGTTCATCGTGGCGCAGTCGTTCCTGATCGGCTGAGGGCGCAAAAGGGCCTTCAGGGGGAAACTCCAAGCTCCAATGGCCAAGCTCCAAGGAAGTCTCAAGGACCAAAGGGGAACGTTTCAAAAGGGCGGCGCGCGGAAAGGCCCGCCAAGGCGAACCCTACCCTTGGGTAGACTGTTCGCCCGGGCGGACCATGGGGTTCATCACCCTTTGAGATCTTTGTGGTCTTTGCGCAAAGCGCCACTCGCCTTCGCGCAACCTTCGCGGTCGCCGTCAGGCGACAGCGCGCTGCAGAGCCGCGATGGCGGCCTTGATGTCCTGGATGCGGTTCGGGCCGGCTTCGCGCTCGATCACGAGGGGGCCGGTGTAGCCGACCGATGCCAGCGCCTGCAGGAACTTCTTCGGATCGACCTGGCCGGTGCCGAAGGGAACCTCGGCTCCCCACTTCACGCCCGGCTGATCCGACACCGTCGCGTCCTTCACATGCACATGGCGGATATGGCGGCCGAGGGTGCTGATCGCCTCGATCGGATCGCCTGATCCGTACAGCAGCATGTTGGCTGGGTCGAAGTTGGCCGCCGCATTGCGCGAGGGCATGTCGTTGAGGAACTGCAGCAGTTCGCTGGCGCGCTCCTGGCCGGTCTCCATCAGCAGGAGGATGCCATGCTGCTGGCATTCCCGCGCGATCTCGTCGACCCGCTGCAGGACCATGGAGTAGCGCGGATCATCCGAACGCGGGATGAAGCCGACGTGCGTCGACATGGCCTTGAGGCCCAGCTCAGCCGCGAGCTTGATCGCGCGGAAGGCGATCTCGCGCCGCTGGGGCCACAGGTCATCCGGCAGCACGCCGCCGCTCTGACGGATCGAGGCGATGGTCGAATAGTCTTCTCCGGGGAAACCGATCATGCCGGCGGTGAGCTGGAGATTGCTCTCCCGCAGCGCCTTGAGCTGCTCGGCGCGGGCGGATTCGTCCAGGTCGAGCAGGGGGTTCAGCGCGAGCTGAACATGGGACAATCCCACCTCAGCACACGCGTTCACGAGCGAGGGGATGTCGGACGTACGAAGCGACCAGCTACAGACGCCAATGGTGTGTGGACCGATGTTCATGATGCGGGGAAGTTTAACCGCCTCGGGGGCGATTGTCACCGCTCCGCGGCGCCACTGCCCGCCAGTGTGTGGGATGTTTCAGCCGGGGCGGAGGCAGGGGGCGATTGCGGCGGCTTGACCTCCGAAACGCGGTATCGCAGATACCGGCTTTTCATCCAGCGCACCGCCAGCAGGTCGACAAACGCCCGCCAGGCCCGGTTGCGGAAGCCGTACTTGGCTGTCCCGGCGAAACGGGGCGAGTGTTTCACCGGCACCTCGAGGCAGGTGTAGCCGCGCATCTTGACCAGCGTCGGGAAGAAGCGATGCGCGCCGTTGAACAGCGGCAGGTCCTGCACGCAGTGGCGGCGGTAGAGCTTCAGGCTGCTGGCGGAGTCGTTGACCGTCTCCTGGCTGATCCAGTTGCGGATCCGGTTGGCCTGACGGGACTGCCAGCGGCGGAAGGCCGTGTCCTGCCGGTCCTTGCGCCAGCCGGTGATCATGTCGTAGCCTTCGAGCATGGGCAGAAGGCGGGGGATTTCCTCGGGATCGTTCTGCAGATCGGCGTCGATGGTGGCGATGATCTCGCCGCGGGCGGCGCGAAAGCCGGCTTCGAAAGCCGCGCTCTGCCCGGCGTTCTTCTCCATGCGCAGCACGCGCAGCCACGGCAGGCGCGTCATTGCCTCACTCAGCAGGTGCGGTGTCTGATCCGTGCTGCCGTCGTCGACGATGATCACTTCAAAGGGCTTGCCGATCGTCTGCAGCGCATCGCCGACCCGCTGGAGGAGCGTGGGGATATTTTCCTGCTCGTTGTAGGCGGGGATGATCAGCGACAGGTACGGATCACTCATGGCGGTATTGCACCTGGCATGGACGCACGACGTGCCACAGGCCGAGCCTGTGGTCGCAAATCCCAGACGGCCGCGCATCACGGTCTAGCGTTAGATACGACGGTATGGGGCGGACGTTGAAAGCAGCCCCCCGATCAGATGCGTCATTGCATCGCAGCCGCGGTGCGCAGCTTCTGGAGGGCGCCCTGTTCGATCTGGCGGATGCGCCGGCGGCTGACGCCCAGGCGCTCGCTGAGCTCGTCGTAGCTGGCGCTGTCCCGCTCGCCGACGCCCCAGTGGGCCATCAGCACATCGCGTTCGCGCGGATCGAGCAGCGCCAGGAGCTTGCCCAGCTCGTCGCGGGCGAGGACGCGCTGCGTGGGGCTGGCTGGGTCGGGCACGGAAGCGAGGATCTGATCGTCAGCCGTCCGCAGGCGGCCGCGATCGAGCATCTGCGGCACGCTGCGGGCAAAGCCCTTCATCAGGGCCAGTGTGGCATACGTGCTGAAGCGATTGCCGCGCGAGATGTCGAAGCTGTCGACCGCGCGCATGAGCGTGACATTGCCCTCGCTGATCAGCTCCATGAGGCTGATGCCGCGGCGCAGGTGCTTGCGGGCCACGCTGACGACCAGGCGCAGGTTGGCCTGCACGATCTGGTTCTTGGTTTCGTGGATCTCCTCGAGCATGCGCTCAAGGCGCACCAGATCGCGATGGCGGGCGAACTGCGGATCGAGTTTGCGCCGGGCTGCGACGAAGCGATAGCGGCGGTAGTTGAACTTGAGGAACAGCCCGCGCTCCTGCGAGGGCGACAGCAGGGGCGTGCGATACAGCTCGGCCAGGTATGGCGGCAGATCGCGCGGGATGCGCAACTGCTCAGCCGGCGGTTCCTCCGGCAGGGCATCCTGCTGACAGATGGCCTCGATGACGGCTTCGGCGTCGTCCTCGTGGAACAGCGGGTCGTCGATGAAGCGCATCTTGACGCTGGCGAGCTTCTGGGCGCGCTGCTCAATGAGCGTGCGGTAGATGGCGGCTCGGCTGCGGCAGAAGCGGCGCGCGAGCACCGTCAGACTGGCGCCTTCCTGATAGCTGTTGAGGATGGCGGCCTTTTCCTGGTCGCTCATCGGCCCAGCCGCCTGCGGGAAGATCGCCTGATCCGGATGCTCTTCGTCGTGCTTGCGGATCGTGTGGAGGATCGTGACCGGCGAACGGTTGAGCTTGCGGCCGATGCGGCGGGCGATTTCGTTCTGGCAGCAGCGGCATTGCGTCGCCAGGCGGCGGGCTCGGCGGAGGATCTCCAGCCGCTCGGCTTCGCTGACTTGGGAGAAGTTGCCGCTGCGCTGCACCTGGTCCTGATGCAGGGCGAAGAATCGCTCGACGCTGCGGACGAGGAAGCCGACCCGCCGCTTGCCGTCGGGGAAGATAAACCGTCGAGCCGGCAGGCCCTTGCGCCGCCACCGCTGGATCGTCTTGCTGGTGACGTTGAAGCGTTCGCAGACATCGTCGATCTGCAGGACCGGCTCAGACAGGTCGGTCGTCGCCAGATCCAGCGAATCGCTGACCTGCTCGATCAGCAGACCGAGGTCATGCTGAAGGGCGATGCCGGTGAGCAGGTCGTCACCGGTTGTCCGCGGGCGGTAGCCGGTGATTCGGAAGGTGATGAAGTCCAGTGGATAGGCCTTGGCGGGGTCGATCTGGAACAGCAGTTCCTCGGCAGCCTCGAGCTGCGCCGCACGCGTCTCATGCGGTGTGAAGCGCATCTGGCTGGCCAGTTCGGCGATGCTGTCGATCCGAAACTTCGCCATGGTTTCTTAATTATCCCTTTACAGATACTTACGGTCAATCATTTCTTTGGTGCGCGCCGGGGGGCCAGAGGGGGGCACCAACGGACGAGATGACGCAGATTTGCTAATGGAGTGACGGATTCACGAAATTTCCGGCTCGGCTCGACTATGCGCGGCGGTCGGGATGTTGTAAAACTACACTGGAAACTATGCAGAAGAAGAGCGGCCAACGGCGCATGCTCAAGTATGCTCGCGTTGCAAGAACAGTCGCGCGACGGATCGAGCAGGGCGATTATCGCATGCGCGAATTCCCTTCTGTGGCCCAGTTGGCCCGAGAGCTGGGCATCAACCCCCGTACAGTCACGAAGGCTGTGGATGAGCTCGTTGAGCAGGGGGTTCTGTATCGCGACGTGACCGGGCGGATCGATATCCGACGGGACACGCAAAACAGCAGCCTCCACATTGCCCTGCTTCAGCCGGCATTCTGGGCCCCGACCTATACGCTGGCCCAGCGGAACATCGCCCGCAGCGTCAACCAGCGCGGCTGGCAGATGAAGGTCGTCACCTACACACACTGGCACGACCCGACCATCCCCAGTGTGCTGGGCGGGTTTGACGGGGTGCTGTTCCTGCCGATCGCGGAGGACGTTCCGCGCGACGTGATCCGCCTGATCAAGGCTGCCAAGGCTCCGGTCGTCATGATCGATCAGGACCTGTCCGAAGAGGGGATCCCGTCGCTGCACTTCTATGAGACGGCATCCCTGCCGTCGCTGCTGGATCCGCTGATCAAGCACGGTCATCGGCGGATCGCCTGTCTGAACGCCCAGCCGCATGACTCGGTCATCCGGGCGCGCATCCAGCGATGGCAGCTTTGGCTGCGCATGCACCACGCGGAGGGACGGCTGCTCGACGACCCGGTCAAGCCATTTGAGTCGTCGCTGGAGCGAGGCTATCGCATCGTCGATGAGCTGCTGAAGAAGAACGACCTGCCGGAGACGGCAATCTTCTGCACAAACGGCGCAGCCGCGGTCGGCGTCATGCGGGCATTGGCCGATCATGGCCTCACCCCCGGCAAGGAAGTCTCCGTCTGCGCCGCGGACGATCATGGCGGTGAAGCGCCGTTCCTCTGCCCGCGCCTGACCAGCATGGCCGAGCCGGATTGGGATCCGTATCTGCAAGTCTGCCTGGACTGGTTTGCCAACGGCGGCGGCGAATGGGTCGGTCCGTTGAGCGTCCATCCCACCAGCACACCTGTCTACCTTGGCGAGTCGGTTGGTCCGGCACCGTCGCGGTCTGTTGCTTAAGCCGGTCGTCTGGACAACACTTCCGCTGCGCGCGAGTATATTGTGCAGAGCGCACACTGCGTTTCTTCTTGCGTTACGCGCGCATCGTGTATTTTATGGAGTGGCGACCCGCCACATCTGGCGAAGGTATCTTGGAAATGAGGTGACCAATGCGCTGTATAACGGCGATCGGCTGTCTCCTGTTGATGGTGTTCCAATGCGTCGCTGGGGCGCAGCAGGTCTTGCCGCTGCTGAACGACGATGAGTCGTTCTCGGCGTGGAGGCCGTACAACGGCCAGGAGTTTCCCGGCGCGAAGGTGTCGCTACATCCCGATGGTAAGGTGCGGCACAACAATTTGCCATCGCTGCGGATCGAAGGGGATTTCACCGAAGGTGGCAACTATGTCGAGGCGTCGACGGCGATCGGCATGGATGTCAGCATGGTGTCGTTCTGGCTGCGGTTTCCCGGGTCGGACGGGCTGTCGATCCGCCTGATCGATGGTACGGATCAGTGCCATCAGATCCGCTTCCACATTGAAAAGAGTGACGACTGGCAGCGCATCGTCCTGCCGGTGGCGGACTTCTTCGCCCGTCGCGGCCAGCCTGATGCGGTGCAGGGCATCGCGAAGTATGAGTACTGGGGCGGAGCCAATGACGGCAAATGGCACAGCCCCGCCAAGTCGCTGCACATCCTGCTTTCCAAGGACGGCCAGCCGTCCAAGCGGACGCTTTGGATCTGTGACGTGCAGGCGGTGACCCAGCCGACCGCCAGCGCCGCCGCGGCCTACACCGAAAGCTTCGATGCCGCAGCCGCTTCGCCCGAGGGCTGGTCGGTGACGGGCGATGTCGTCGTCGACCAGGAAGCCTCCTTCAAGGGCGGCCGTTCGCTGCGGCTGACCAAGACCGAGCAGACGCTCAATGACAGCGTCGTCGCGATCGGCCCGGCGTTTGATGTCTCCGCCGGTCAGTGGCAGATTCAGGCGGCGACGCGCAGCGATCTGGTTTCGCCCGACAACAGCTACAGCGGCAGCGTCACGCTTGAGCTGCTCAATGCGTCGGGCGGCGCTATCCGCCAGGTTGAAATCGTCAACCAGTTCAAGGTCAACAACTGGACGCCGGTCTCCAAGGCCGTCGACATCCCGGCTGAGGCGGCGCGTGCGCGTTTCCGCGTGCAGATCAACAAGCAGACGCCCGGGCGATTCTGGGTGGATGAGCTGTCGGCGACGCCGTCAGCCGTCGCGAAGGACGATCGCATCAAGCGCATCATGTTCGGCACGGCGCGGCTGGGCAACCTGCTGTATCCCGAGGACAGCCGCAAGATCGAGCTGATCGCCTGGGCGGATCAGCCGCTGGCCGAGGCCCAGCAGACGATGCGCGTCGTCGTCACCGACTTCTGGGGCGCCGAGCAGGGCGAGCCGATGCAAGCCCAGCTTCGCTCCAGCGGCCGACACAACCAGATGTTTGTCTACAAGGGCGAGGTCGACCTGGCCCACCTGCCGCTGGAGATCGGCCGATATTACGAGATCCACGGCAGCATCGAGCGGGAAGGCGCCGAGCCGTTCAGCAATTACACGTCGCTGGCGATCCTCCCCGAGGCGCCTGCCAACAGCTTCGATCCGTTGGAGATTCCCTTCACCAGCCGCAACTGGGACAACCGCATCGAGGAGTACGTCCGCCTGACGCATCGGCTGGGCGTGCGCATCTGCGGGGTGTGGGGCGGCTGGAACCACGAGCCGCCGTACGACAACTGGGCGCCGCAACTCAAACTGATCGAGGAGCTGGGCATGGGCTGGCTGACGGGCGTGCCGTCCAGCATCATCGAGGGCCGCGGCAAAAACTGGGAGAAGTACGACGAAAAGGTTCTCCGCGAGGGCGTGCGGCGGTTCATCGCTGACTACGGCCATGTGCGGCCGATGGTCATCAGCCTCGGCAACGAACCGCACAACAAGGGCGATGCCGTCCTGCCCGAGGTCAACGCCTATCGCATCCTCTATGACGAGATCAAGAAGATCGATCCGTCGATCATCGTCGTCGGCACGTCGGTCGGCGTCGTCGAAGACTACTTCAAAGCGGGTTTCGGCGAGTGGTGCGACGTCTATGACTTCCACGTCTATGAAGACGCCATGGGCGTCCGCCGGGCGCTCAAGGAACACTACCCGGCGATGTTCGAGAAGTACGGCCATGCCAAGCCGATCTGGTCGACCGAGCTGGGGCTGAACAGCCAGGGCCTGTCGCGGCAGACGGTGGCAGCCGAGGTGTATCGCAAGTTCACCAATTTCTTCGCGGCTGGCGGGCAGAACGTGTCGTGGTTCGGCCTGCTGTATCCCGATGGCGACGGTACGTCGCACGACTCGTTCGGCGCAGCGCACAACGTCTTCGACTCGCGCTACAACCGCTATGCGCCGAAGCTGGACGCCATTGCCTACTACAACTCCGTCAACACGATCCTGAACAAGAAGTTCGTCGATGAGCGCGTCTACGGCGAAGACACGCGTGCGTTCCTGTTCCGCAACCAGGAAGGCGCGTCGCTGCAGGTGCTCTACAAGGACAAGGGCCGCATCGACACGTTCATCCCGCTGCCCGGCGTCGGTGAGGTGGAGGTGATCTGGATCGACGGCACGCGCACAACGCTCGATGCCGGCGGCGAGGGGATCACGCTTACGCTGTCGAACGATCCGGTCAGCATCACCTACCAGGGCGGCCCCGAGAAGCTGCCCGCCGAGCTGGGCGAGCCGGCGATCTCGCTGGCTTCGGCCCCGCAGGCGCTGGTCCGCACGGAGAAGGCGGTGGTGGAGGTCACGGTAAACCGCGGCTCGGCCGAGCAGGTGACCATGGCCGCCCAGCCGCTGTGGACGGTCGAGAAGGCCGTCGACGGCAATATCGTGCGGTTCACGCTATCTGCGCCCGAGCAGACGAACGCTCGCGAGCTGGATACAGCCATCACGATCGCCAACGCGGCGGGCCGTCCGGCTGGGCAGATCCGCTTCCGCCCGGCGGTGACCGGCACGTTGTCGGTGCAGATCCTGCCGGTTGGCGTCGTCGAAGGCCAGCCGCCGGCGGTCAAGCTGGTGGTGACCAACAACAGTCCGATCCGCCAGGATGTCACATGGGATCTGAGCCTGATCGGCCAGCAGCGCGTGATCCGCGGCAATTTCGAGGAGATGCAGGCCGCGTCGGCTTACTTCGCTGACACGCCGTCGGGCATGATGTCGGTCGAAGGCCGCAGCCGCGGCGAGGTGATCGTGCCGCTGGCGGAGGTGCATCGGCAGACCGTCTACCGCGTGCGGGCGGCGGTGCGCGACGCCTCCGGGCGGATGATCGTCGACGAGCGGCCGGTGGGCGGGTTCGTCGCCGTGCCAAAGGCTCAGACCGCGCCGGTTCTCGATGGCGTGCTGGATGACGCCGTCTGGCAGCGGGCGGAGATCCAGCGGCTTGACGAAGCCGATCAGTTCTACGCCTTCGGCAAGCAGGAGAACCAGGCCACCTGGACCGGGCCTGCGGATCTGTCAGCCGATATCCGCTTCGCCTGGGATGAGCAGTACCTCTACCTGGGCGTTGAAGTCACCGATGACATCGCCGGTCCCGTCAAGCCCGACTACGACGTCTGGCAGCAGGACGGCTTACAGATGCTGATCGACCCGATGCGCACCAGCGCCCACAAGGTCGGCAAGTATGACTACGCCGTGGGCGAGGATGCGGGCAAGCATCGCGTCCGCTGCTACCTGTCAGCCGACGGCAGCATCCAGCTCGGTGACATCACCACCTGGAAGGTGGCGACCAGACGCGGCGAGAACGGCAACATCACCTACGAGATCGCCATCCCGTGGAGCGCGATCCTGCCGTTCCAGCCGGCGACCGGCGCAAACCTCGGGTTCACGCTTATCCTGAACGAGGATGACGGCTTCGGCCGCGACTCGTTCATGACCTGGTTCGGCAATGCCCACAACAAGGACATCGACAAGGTCGGTGACCTGATCCTGGTGGACTAGCCGGCTGGCGAGTTTGAGCTCATGGTGACGCGGGCGTCCCGCATGTGCAGGTCCGGATCCGGCGGCACGTGCGGGACGCCGGCATTTTTCGGGGGGCTGTCAGGCTGGGTGACGGGCGGGAGGTGGAGTCGCGAAGGCCAGAGCACAACGATCTCAAAGACCCCAAAGATCGCAAGGGGCGGTGGTGCCGCAGGTTCCGTGGCGCGGGCGTCTCGCCGGCGATCAGGAGAAGAAAGCGCCAGCACCTGCGCTGGTCATCGGCCCAACAAACAAGCGCCCCAAGCCGCCATCCTGGGCGCAGCGAAGAATGACGTGCTGAGGGCAGGCGATTACCTGCCAAAACGATCGCGCCGTTGCCGCTGCGCTGTGTAGGGCAGGCGATTGCCTGCCAAAACAATCGCGCATTGGCCGCGGCATGCGAGCCATCGGCGGCAC
>CALEKX010000090.1 GCA_937904525.1 uncultured Phycisphaerales bacterium | reverse complement strand
TGCCACCGGACATCGTAATGTCCGGCAGGGAGATGGCCTTTCATGGGATTACGGGCGGCGCGCGTCAGTATCACCTACCGGCCCCTGTGGGCACATTGCCATGTGCCCCGACAGACGCGTGTTGCACTCGCTCATACGCGGTGGCGATGGCGTCCACGAATGGACACGAATCTTCACGAATGTCCCTCTCTATTCGTGTCCATTCGTGTCAATTCGTGGATCATCTCACCGGCTGGAGGGTGAAACCGGTCTGCTGAAGCGGACCCTACGGATTTCTTCGCGTAGCCTTCGCGGCCTTCGGGTCTTCATGGCCGCCGTTCTCCCGTGACGGGCTGACGGTGCGACCACCCGAAATCCCCATCAGCCAAAGGGCTGAGAAGATCAGCACCCCGTTCATCATGAGGCTTTGGCGCAGGCTGGATCTGACGTCGTCGGGCGTGAGCATCTGGACTGTTCCGCCGCCGAGGCAGCCGCAGGGGCGGGGGGCGGTCTTGCGCATCTCCAGGGCGATGATCAGGCTGAACACCACCAGTACGCCCGCTGTCATCGCGGCGGACCATCGCGGCCACAGACCTGACAGCAGCCACGCCGCCAGCAGCAGCTCAAAGGCCACAAACAGATAATGCCACACCGACCCCACGCCCAGCCACGCGTCATACACCGTCTGCGGCCCGTCCCCCATCAGCCCAGCCCGCAGCTTCCCCACCGCGGCTGCGATCAACACCGCAGCCAGCAGCAACCGAAGCACGCGACGCATCCAGATGAGGGGGGTGGACATATGGTGTTTCGTGTTCTGATGTGGTGTCACTGGTCACTTGTCATTTGTCACTCGCGGCAACCCGACGCTTGGCATCCGCTGCCAACTGCCAACCGCCATCTCCTCAAGCCTCCTGCCTCCTGCTGCCTGCTGCCTGCTGCCATCTGCCTGCTACTACTGATCCAACGCCACATCTGCCAGCAGCGACTTCACATCCTCCCGCGAGAACAGATCCTCGATCTTCCGTTCCGTCTTTCGCTGGGTGCGGGAATGTTTCAGCCGGCGTTCCTCCGGACGAACGGCTGCCGTCGCGTGGGCGATGTGGTCGATATACGACATCATCGTCGGCACGGGGATCATCTTCGCGTTGTAGCCGCGCTCCACCAGGTTCAGGTACATGGAATCCCCGGCGCTGAGCTCGCCCCGCTGGATGAAGCTCAGCTTGTGCTCGCGCAAGACATCCAGCCGATACAGCGCACAAAAATCCCGAGGCGCCACCGGCCGCTCGATCCACACCGCCTTCTGGTCCCCCAGAAACGTCCGCCGCAGCCACAGCTTGAAACGCTTCGTGTCCGTCCATTTCTTCAGCAGGAGCGACAGCTTCGACTTCGTCTCCAGCTTGCCCGTGCCGGCGGCAGCGGTCTTGTCATCGCCCGATTCGATCGCATCGACCAGCAGCTTCAGCCAGCCGTCGCGCTTCACGATGACGTCGCTGTGCATGATCAGCAGGTACTTGCCGCGTCCCTCGGCAATGCCGATGTCCAATGCCGTCGCCATCGCGACAATCCACTCCTGTGGCGTTTGCTCGCCCCGCTCGATCAGGCGGATCCACTTTAGCGACCTCAGCCAGTCCAGCGAGGCGTCCTTCGAGCCGTTGTCCACGACGATGACCTCGTACGGCAGATCGCGCGTGTGACGACGGATCGACCGCAGGCACAGCGTCATCAGCTCCTGCACCTGCCAGTGCGGTATCACGATGGAAACGAGCGGCTGATCCATGACATGGACTAGCCTATCCGATCCGCCAGCCAAGATGAATCGCACCGCGTCTGGGGTGTGAACATGCCCCGCCGGCTTGCTGGGTCTGCGGATGGGTACGCTGGTTGCATCCCTTCAGGCAGGGGGGCTAACCACAGGAGAAGCCCATGACCCGGCCGCAGGATGACGTTGGCGAGACAAAAAGTCGCAGTGATCTGCCGCTGCAGAGCCAGGTGACCGATCCGTTCACCGGCAGGACGGCAGCCGGTCCCCTGGAGAGCAGCGATCAGCGGCCACCCTCCGGCGGCTGGTCCACAGCCGCTCGCTGGCTGGCGTTGGCACTGGCACTGATCGCGTTTGCGATCGTGGTTTACTGGATGTCGAGGTGAGGAAGAAGGGGGCTTTCGGCGCGGAGTGCTCGCGCGCGGCGCGTCGTATGGGCTGGGCTGGCCTATCCCACGGCGATGATGCCGATCAGCAGGACCGCCATCGCCGACCCGAGCAGAAACTCCGGCCAGCGCGTCAGCAGCCAGCACGTCAGCGACCCGGACAGCCACATCAGCAGCGCCTGCGACAGCAGCGACCCGTCAGCCAGGAACGCGAAGGCGGAACTCAGCGACTCAAACATGGTTTTCCCCAAAAATTGCGGCCAGCAAACCCTACCACCATCGCAAGACGCTGCAACCGCGAATCGCACTTTCCGGGCGTCTTTACCAGCCTGACGCGTCCGTCTGTAACGCCTGTGCCGACCATGCCGATCGCACCGATCCTGCGGGGGTGGATCATCGCGGGCGATCGTGAGTGGGGGCGGGTGATGGCCTGCCGAAGCCGCTTGCGCGCGGACCTTCGGCACGCGATCGCGTGCTCTGCGCGCGGCGACGCCGTTCCGGCTGTCGAGGCGGATGGCAATCCGCCCGTTGGCAGTCCGCCAGCCCTGCAGGGTCCGCCCTGGCAGGCCGGGCGACGGTCAGGCGCGTTCAATCCTCCTGCCCGCGCCACCGCACCGGCACGAAGTACAGCGTCGCCGCCACCACCAGCCCAAACGCCGTGTACGCCAGCGTGAAGACCCACGCTTCCGCCCGGTAGAAGATCAATTCATGAAGCCAATAGGCGATGAACCCCTCGCCCCCATACCCCGCTTCCCCCGCGCGCCGCCGCAGCACATTTTCCAGGTCGGTCAGCGGACAGGTCATCCCCAGCCACGACTGGAGCACCACGCACACGATGGCTGCCAGATGCGCTCCCCGAAACCACCGGTTCCGCACCCATTCCCACCGCAGCGGCCAGCCGACCAGCACCGTCACCAGCCCGCCGATTACGAACGCAATCACTCCCGCATGCACGATCAGCACCAGATCCGCCAGCCAGGCATACATGCTCATCGGCCTCCCAACCCCCTCGCACTCGGCCAGGGCAGTCTATCTGCCCGCCCTCCGTGCACAGCACGGCGATCCCTCTCACTCCCGACCGGGCGGCTCGCCGAAGATCAGGTACTCCCGCAACTGCTCGACCATCGAGTACCCGAACCCATCGATATAGAGCAGATCCTCCGCCCGCCGAAAGGCCGGTTTGCCGGGATTGCGGCGAGCGAAGGCTTCACGATATGCGATGATGCTCTGTGCCCGAGCCGGCCCGATGCCGGGCAACGTCATCAGCATCGCCTCGTCCGCTGTGTTCGGATCGATCCGACTGGCCACCAGATGCGCCCGCTCCCCGACAGGCGGCGGTGGATCGGGCAGATAGGTGCTGTCGACCGCGGCGCGCCAGACGATGATGGCCAGCAGTACCACCACCAGTGCCGCCACGACGCCCCGCTGCGGTCCCGTCCATGTCAGTGATCGCTCGATCCGCTGACGCCAATCCATCGATTGCACCATCGCCACGCCCCCTTTGCATCCGCTGCTCACGCCAGTGCAGTCGTCTGGTACTGCCCGGCCAGGTTGACAAACGCCCGCACCTGCTCCTGCACCCAGGCCTGATCGCGTCCCAGCTCCTGCGCCATGATCGCCGCTACGCGCGGCGCAGCCGCGGCGGCGCTGCGCGCATCAAGCTGCAGCCAGCGCGTCCGCCGCGCCAGCACGTCATCCACGGTCCGCGCCATCTCGCGCCGAACCGCCCACACCACCTGCGCGCCGCGCAGGCGCTGAATCGGATCGATCGTCTCGCCCAGCGAGGGGTTCTCGCGGATCATCGCCTCGATCTCGGCTGCGTCCGAGCCGTAGTAGTGCAGCTCGTCCTGCCGGTCGACCTGTTCCTGATAGCCGTGGATGTGCAGCGAACGCGTCGTGCACGGCCGCTCATCCAGGCGCCCCAGCATCGCCGCATGGTCGACGCAGTCCTCAGCCATCTTCCGGTAGGTCGTCCACTTGCCGCCGGCAATCGTCAGCAGGCCCGACTTGGAGATGTGAATCGTGTGATCGCGCGACAGGGCAGCCGTTGAGCTGCCATCGCCCGCGCGCACCAGCGGCCGGATTCCCGCCCACATGCTCAGCACGTCCGACCGCGACGGCGGCTTGGCGAGATATCGGCCAGCCGTCTCGAGGATGAAGTCCACTTCCTCCGCCAATGGCACCGGCTCGAGAAGCACCTTGTCGATCGGCGTATCGGTTGTGCCGATCAGCGAATAGCCGTGCCACGGGATCGCGAACATCACGCGCCCGTCGCTGGTGCGCGGGACCATGATAGCGGTGTTACGCCCGAGGAACGCACTATCGAGCACGATGTGCACGCCCTGGCTGGGCGCGATCATCGGCTGGGCCGCCGGATCATCCATGCGTCGCACGGAGTCGGAGAACGCGCCGGTCGCGTTGATGACGACCTTGGCGCGCAGACGGGCCTGCCGGCTGGTCTCCAGGTCGATTACCGACGCGCCGTCGACGAACCCATTGGCGTCGAACGTCAGGTTTTCCGCACGAACGTAGTTGGCGATGACGGCCCCCAGTTCGACGGCTGTCTGGGCGAGGTTGATCAGCAGGCGGGCGTCGTCGAACTGTCCGTCGTAGTAGAGCACGCCGCCGCGCAGGCCGCTGGTGTCCAGCGTCGGAAGGCGCTCGATGATCTCGCTGCGCGAAAGGATGCGCGACTTGCCGAAGCCGTACCGGCCGGCCAGCAGGTCGTAGACCTTCATGCCGATGCCGTAGAACGGCGCTTCCCACCAGTCGTAGTTGGGCACGACAAACGCCAGGTCATGGACGAGGTGCGGCGCATTGGCGCGCAGCAGGCCGCGTTCGCGCAGGGCTTCCATCACCAGCGAGATGTTGCCCTGCTGCAGGTAGCGCACGCCGCCGTGGACGAGCTTGGTGGAGCGCGCGGAGGTCGACTTGCCGAAGTCGCTCTGTTCGACCAGCGCGACGCGATATCCGCGGCTGGCTGCGTCAACGGCGATGCCCATGCCCGTGGCGCCGCCGCCGATCACCAGGATGTCCCATGGCTGGTCATCATGGAACAGACGATCGATCAGCGCATTGCGATTCATACAGATTCCCTCCCGATGCGGTGTTTGGCGCGCTGCAGAGCCGACCGCCAGCCGTCGCGATGCGCGCGGCGCTGGTCGGCTGACATCTGCGGGTCGAACGCCCGGTCGATCTGCCAGTGATGGCGGATCTCGTCCGGCGACGACCAGTACCCCACAGCCAAGCCTGCCAGGGCTGCTGCGCCAAGGGCTGTGGTCTCCGTAACGGCTGGCCGCAGCACCTGCACACCCAGCATATCCGCTTGAAACTGCAGTAACAGGTCATTGGCCGCCGCGCCTCCATCGGCCCGAAGCTGCGCGATCGGCTCAGCCGCATCCTGCTGCATCACCTCGATCACGTCGGCGACCTGGTGGGCGATGCCCTCCAGCGCCGCTCGGGCGATGTGGCCGGCCGATGTGCCGCGCGTGAGGCCCGTGATCGTGCCGCGGGCGTACGGATCCCAATGCGGCGCGCCCAGCCCGGCGAACGCGGGCACGAGGTAGACGCCGCCGTTGTCCGGCACCGACCGCGCCAGCGGCTCGATGTCAGCCGATTTGCGGATCAGCCCCAGTTGATCGCGCAGCCACTGCACGACCGCGCCGCCGATGAAGACGCTGCCCTCCAGGGCATACGTCCGCCGCCCGTCGAGCTGCCACGCGACCGTCGTCAGCAGGCGGTGCTTTGACATCACCGGCTTACCGCCGGTGTTCATCAGCATGAAGCAGCCGGTGCCGTAGGTGTTCTTCACCATGCCGGGATCGAAGCAGGCCTGGCCGAACAGGGCAGCCTGCTGATCGCCCGCGATGCCCGCAAGCGGGATGGCTGCCCCCAGCAGATCGACGTCGCATTCGCCGTAGATCTCACTGCTGTTGCGCACCTGCGGCAGGATCGATCGCGGGATCGACAGCAACGCCAGCAGGTCGTCGTCCCAGTCGCCGGTGTGGATGTTATAGAGCATCGTTCGCGATGCGTTGGTCGCATCCGTGATGTGGAGACGACCGCCTGTCAGCTTCCACGCCAGCCAGGTGTCGATCGTGCCGAAAGCGATCTCGCCCCGCTCGCAGCGGGGACGCAGGTCGGGCACATGATCGAGCAGCCAGCGGATTTTCGTTGCGGAGAAGTAGGGGTCGATGACCAGGCCGGTCTTCTGCTGGATCGCCGGCGCATGGCCGTCGCGGACCAGGCGGTCGCACATTTCAGCCGTCCGCCGGTCCTGCCAGACGATCGCCCGATGCACCGGATCGCCGGTGCGGCGGTCCCACATCACCGTCGTTTCACGCTGATTGCTGATGCCGATTGCGGCAATCTGACGGGGTTCGATGCGCGCATTTCGCAGCACATCGCGCGAAGTCTGGAGCTGCGTTTGCCAGATTTCCAGCGGATCATGCTCGACCCACTGAGGCTGAGGAAAGTGCTGGGAGAATTCCTGCTGGGCGATGCCGACGATCCTGAAATCGTGGTCGAACAGGATCGCGCGCGAACTGGTCGTCCCCTGGTCCAGCGCGAGGATGTATCGCATGCTGTCTCCGCTGAAATGGGCCTCGGACACGATAGCTGATCCGAACGGCCATTACAGCGGGAAGCACCCTTATTCGCCAGAGACGCTCGACAGATGGACCGGCTCCATCGAAGACGCCGGAGCTTGCGTGTACCGTTCAGCCTGTCGCTGGGCCGCCCACACCTCGCGCGGCGGGCAGACTGTCTTCAGCCGCAACAGCACCTCGCGGTGAAGCTTGTCGTTCTTCTCGATGTTGAAGTGGTTGGTGTTGGCTTCCAGCAGGTCGGGGCGATCCTTCAGCAGATCGACGTTGACCAGCGTGACCGGCTTGGCCTCTTCCACCTTCAGCGGGATGCCGCGGAGCCAGGGGAGGTTATCCCACGCCCCGTTGGGTTTGAAGTAATTTTCCAGCCGGCGGATGTTGCCCGGCACCTGCGGCGGGGTGACAGGGTCGAACGTCACCAGCAGATCGACGGGAATGTTGGCCGCTTCCAGACGGCGGGCGATGCGCAGCACGTTATCGGCACCGTAGGAATGGCCAATCAGCACCAGCGGCTCACGCTCGTCCGAGGCGGAATAGGAGCGGATGATCGCCTCCGCCAGTTCGTTGGTCTGCTCGCCCTGATAGACCTCGGCTTCGATACCGTCCTTACGGATCTTTTCTCCGAGGCTGTCCATGCCGGTGGAGAAGATCCCGATCCATCCGCGAACGAGATAGACCTTGCCCACACGTTCCTGGCCGCTGGTGGGGGATACTACATCCAGCGACCCCCGTTTAACGTAAGCACAGCCGGTGGCGTAAAGCAGCAGCACCACTACCAGGATAGATGTTGACAGCCGCATATCAGTCTAACCCGCAAAGCGAATGCCATCGGGAGATGGTGACGCAGAGCGCACAATTGCTCCGCCTCAGACGCACTCACTGGATCGGCTGATAAACAGACCAACTTAACGATCTTAACGGTTGGGATGACTGCGCTAACGCTGAATCTTGCGGAAATGGGGCACCTGCGCCGCGGCGGGGCGAATGCGGACGTCACCACTGCGTTACATGGCCGGAGATGATGCGGTGGAGCGTCTGGCGGTCGCGGACCAGCAGGCGCCCGGCGTGGTCCAGGCCCTCGCATCGGCCGACGATGGCGGGTTGGTCGTGGCTGACGGCCACCGTGACGCGCCGGCCGAGCAGCACATGATGCCGGTCATAGTCCTGCAGGAACTCGGCAAAGGTGGTCTGGTTGCGCCGCGAAGCCGTCCGACGGATGGCGCCTGCCAGCGCGATCAGGACGTCGGTCATGTCCATGTCGGCGCCGGCGATCGCCGCCAGTGACGAGAGCTGATCCGCCAGCGGCGCGGGCGCGTCGGCTGGGTCGAGGTTGACGTTCAGCCCGACGCCGATCAGATCGCACTTGCGCACGCGCTCGCAGAGCAAGCCGGCGATCTTGCGGCCGTCGCATACGACGTCGTTCGGCCATTTCAACTGCACCGGGGGCAGATGCGGCCCAGCCGGCGTCACACGAAGCAACGCTTCGGCTGCCGATCGCACCGCCAGCCCCGCCACCAGCGGCAACTGATGCGGCTGAAGGTGCTCTTCGATCGCCATGACGAACGTGACGGTCAGCACGCCGGCGTTGCTGAACCACCGGTTTTGCCCCCGCCCGCGCCCAGCCGTCTGGTTGGCTGTCAGCACTGCAGCCGGCGCATACAGCCGCCCATCCGCGCGCATCGCCGCGGCATGATCATTCGTCGACCGCAAACGGGGGAAATAGTGCAGGCGGAACGGGCGGATGCCTTCGCGCAGACGCTGCAGATCGAAGGTGGGTTTGTGTTTCGTGTTTGGTTGTCTGGTGGTCTTGTGTTGTGGTGTTTGGAGGTTGGAGCGGGATCGCTTCACGTTCGCCTCTCAGACGATCTCAAAACACCCAAACACAAAACACCAGACCACCAAACATCAAGACACCTATTCCAGAACCACCAGCAGATCCTGCGCCGCCACGACATCACCCTGCTTGACCACGACTTGTGCGACGGTGGCTTCGCGCGGGGCGTAGACGGCCGTCTCCATCTTCATGGCTTCGATGCTGAGCAGACGCTCGCCCTCGGCGACCTTCTGGCCCTTCTTGACGGCGATGTTGCTCACCTTGCCGGGCATCGGCGCCGGGACATGGTTGGGATCGTCCGGATCGGCCTTGGGCGCCTTGTGCAGGTTGCCCTCCAGGGCGCGATCGGCGACGACGACCTCGCGCGGCTGGCCGTTGAGCTCGAAGAAGATGGTGCGCGTGCCGTCGGGGTGCGGCTCGCCGGTGGTCAGGTACTTGACGATCAGCGTCTTGCCCGGCTCGATCTCGATGTCGACTTCCTCGCCCGGCTTGAGGCCGTAGAAGAAGTTGGGCGTCGGGATGACGCTGGTATCGCTGTAGCGCTGGCGGTGCTTCTCGAAATCGAGGAAGACCTGCGGATACAGCAGATAGCTGAGCACGTCGGTGTCCGACGGCTCGCGGCCGATCTTGGCTTTCAGCTCCTTCTTGGTGGCGGAGAAGTCGACCTTCGGCAGCTTGGCGCCGGCGCGGCCCTTGATGGGCTTCTCGCCGGCGGAGTCGAGCACGATCTTCTGCAGCACCTTGGGGAATCCGTCAGGCGGCCAGCCGATCATGCCCTGCATCATCTCGACCACGCTTCGGGGGAAGGTGGTCTTGCGCGTCGGGTCGAGAATGTCGCGCGCCGTCAGGCCGTTGGTCACCATGAACAGCGCCATGTCGCCGACGACCTTGCTGCTGGGCGTCACCTTGACGATGTCGCCAAACAGCATGTTCACTTCGGCGTAGGTGTCGGCGATCTCGTGCCACCGCTCCTCGAGGCCCAGGCTCTTGGCCTGCTGGCGGAGGTTGGTGTACTGCCCACCGGGCATCTCGTGGTGGTAGACGTCGGCTGTGGGGCTCTTGAGGTCCTCTTCGAACGGGTAGTACCAGGTGCGGACGGTCTCCCAGTAATCGCTGAGGCGATTGAGGTTGTCGAAATCGAGCTGCGTATCGCGGCGGGTGTGGGCCAGCGCCGCAACCATCGAGTTGAGGTTCGGCTGGCTGGTCAGGCCCGACATGCTCGACAGCGCGCCGTCGACGATGTCGACGCCGGCATCCGCCGCCCGCAGCAGCGAGCCGGCATTGATGCCGCTGGTGTCGTGCGTGTGGAAGTGGATCGGCACATCCACCTCCTGCCGCAGCGCCTTGACCAGCTCATAGGCCGCATACGGCTTGCACAGCCCGGCCATATCCTTGATGCCCAGGATGTGCGTACCCATCTTCACCAGCTCCTTGGCCAGCTTGATGTAGTACTTGAGGTTGTATTTGGTGCGCTTCGGATCGAGGATGTCGCCGGTGTAGCAGATCGACGCCTCGCAGATCGCGTTGGTCTTGTTGCGGACCGTCTCGATCGACAGCTTCATCGCTTCGGTCCAGTTCAGGGAGTCGAAGATGCGGAAGACGTCAATCCCTTCCTGCGCCGCGCGGATGATGAACTCTCGCACGACGTTGTCAGGATAGTTGGTATAGCCGACGGCGTTGCTGCTGCGCAGGAGCATCTGGAACAGGATGTTCGGAATCCGCCGCCGCAGCTCACGCAGGCGATCCCAGGGATCTTCCTGCAGGAAGCGCATGGCGGTGTCGAACGTCGCGCCGCCCCACATCTCCAGGCTGAACAGCCCAGGCGCCAGGTGCGCCACAGCCGGCGCGATGGCGAGCATGTCATGCGTGCGGAAGCGCGTCGCCAACAGCGACTGGTGCGCATCGCGCATCGTCGTGTCGGTCATCAGCAGGCGCTTCTGCTTGCGGACCCACTCGGCAAACTTCTCCGGCCCGAGGCGATCCAGGAGCTGCTTGGTGCCGGGCGGGGGCTGGTGGCCCTGGGGATACTCGGGAATCGGGGCGCGATTGAACTCCCGCTTGGGGTCCATCTTGTCCTTCACGTCCGGACGGCCGTTGAGGATCACGTCGCCCAGATAGCTCAGCAGGCGCGTGGCGCGGTCCTGCCGCGGGCGGAAAGTGAACAGCTCGGGTGTCTGGTCAATGAAGGTCGTCGTCGCGTCGCCGGAGGCGAATGTGTTGTGACGGATCAGGTTTTCAAGGAACGGGATGTTGGTCTTCACGCCGCGGATGCGGAACTCGCGCAGCGCGCGATCCATGCGGTGGATGGCTTCGGGGAAGGTGGCGTCGGAGGCGGTCACCTTCACCAGCAGCGAGTCGAAGTAGGGCGTGATGACCGCGCCGCTAAAGGCTGTGCCGCCGTCAAGGCGGACGCCGAAACCGGCGGCTGAGCGGTAGGTCGTGATGCGGCCGTAGTCCGGGATGAAGTTGTTCTCGGGATCCTCGGTGGTGATGCGGCACTGCAGGGCGTAGCCGCGGGTTTCGATCTTGTCCTGCGGGGGGATGTTCAGCGGCGGCTCGTGGAGCTTGTAGCCCTGGGCGACGAGGATCTGGCTCTTGACGATATCGATGCCGGTGACGACTTCGGTGACGGTGTGTTCGACCTGGATGCGCGGGTTCACCTCGATGAAATAGAACTCCTGGCGATCCATGTCGACCAGGAACTCGACGGTGCCGGCTGCATAGTAGCCGGCGGCGCGGCAGAGCCGCACGGCGGCTTCGCAGATGCGCTGCCGCAGCTCGCCCGAGAGGTTCACGCTGGGGGCGATCTCGACGACCTTCTGATGGCGTCGCTGCACGGAGCAGTCTCGCTCCCACAGGTGAACGAGATTGCCGTGGCGGTCGCCGAGGATCTGCACCTCGATATGCTTGGCGCGGTGGATGTAGCGCTCGAGGAAGACTTCGGCGCGGCCGAAGGCGCCGGCGGCTTCACGCTGGGCCTCTTCGAGGCGCGGCATCAGCTCCGACTCGTTGTTGACCACGCGCATGCCGCGGCCGCCACCGCCGAAGCTGGCCTTGATCATGATCGGGTAGCCGATGCGCTTGGCTTCGGCGCGGATCTCCTTGGGATCGGACAGGGCCTCGGCCGTGCCGGGGACGGTGGGGACGTCCGTCTGCTGGGCGAGGCGCTTGGCAGCCGTCTTGTCACCGAAGATCTCCAGCAGCTCGGCATCGGGGCCAACGAAGGTGATGTTGGCTGCCGCGCAGGCGCGAGCCAGATCGGCATTCTCCGCGAGGAAGCCGTATCCCGGGTGGATCGCGTCGACGTCGTGCTCGCGCGCGATCGAGATGATTTGCTGGATATTGAGGTACCCGCGGACCGGCTCGCCACCTTCGGGCGGTCCGACGAGGTAGGACTCGTCGGCTTTGAAACGGTGGAGGGCAAAGCGGTCTTCGTAGGTGTAAATCGCGACCGTGCCGAGGCCGAGCTCAGTTGCAGCCCGGAAAACACGGATGGCGATCTCGCTGCGGTTGGCTACCAGGAGTTTGCGCATGGCGGGCGGTATTGTCAGGTGTGTTATGCGATTTGCAAGGAACAGGCCGTGCGGTTATGCCGGTAAGATGGGCAATCGTCAATGGTGGACGGTTGCGGGATTGTGCAATCGACCATGCCAATGGCAGGTCAGCCGATGAAGCGAATCGTACTGACAGGCGGGCCGGGGGCGGGAAAGACGTGTATCTCGTCCAAGCTGGCTACCGATGCGCCCCAGCGATATGTGCGTGTGGCGGAGGCGGCGACGCAGGTGTATGCCGCCCTGAAGACGCGGTGGGATCGGCTGGACACCGCCGGCCGGCGGCTGGTCCAGCGGAAGATCTACGATCTTCAGCGGTTGCAGGAGGAGGAAGCCGCCGCGATCGCGGGGGATCGGACACTGCTGCTGGACCGGGGGACGATCGATGGCGCCGCCTACTGGCCGGATGGGCCGGAGGACTACTGGCGGGAGCTTGCGACGGATCCAGCCGTGGAGATGGCCCGGTATGACGCGGTCATCTGGCTGGAGAGTTGCGCAGCCATCGGTCTGTACGATGGCGAGCAGTCCAATGCCTGCCGCCATGAGGATGAGGCGGCGGCCCTGGAACTCGGCCGTCGATTGCATGAATTGTGGTCGGCACATCCGCGGTTTCATGTCGTGCGGGCGATGAGTCGGCTGGAGGACAAGGTGACGGCGGTGCGGGCGTTGATTGAGGGTTTGGGGGATTGATCGACGAAGCGACGAAGGGGCGGGATAGATCCGAACATCAGGAGAGGCGGGCGGGACGACCGCGCCACACGGTTCATCTTCGCGTTGCAGCACCAACAGGCCAGGCTATCTGCCTGCCGTGAGTCAGCCGCGTGTGGCGTGGCAGGCATCAGCCTGCGCTACGACAGCGGCTTCGCGGCCACGGTGCGACCCGGATGACGACACGCCGCGTTCCACCAGCGGTTGGAAATTCTGTTGCCAGTAGTCGTACGCGCGGCGGAAGCGGAGGCTGCGGAGGGCATCGAGGTTCTGGAAGCGGTCCAGGTCGGTGGGGCGGGCGTCGAGGACAATGGGGACGACGATGACGCTGCCGCGGCGGAAGACCTCCAGTTGCAGCTCGGTGCCTGCGGGGTGGCTGCGAATGATCCCCGCGAGGTCGAGAAACGCATCGGTGCGCGTCTCCGGCTGATTGGCCAGGCCGAGGACGATGTCGCCGTCCTGCAGCATGCGGTATCCGCAGAACCCAAGAAGGCGGTCGGTGATGAGCACGCCGCTGGGCTGGATGTCAGCCGCGTCTTGGCTGGGGAGGGGCGCGGTGCGGAGCTCGACGCCGAGGAACCCCATCTCCCGCTGGCCGGGATAGGGCTCCTCAGCCGCGTAGGCGTGCAGGACGATCTCCCGCAGCGTGGCAACCTGTGCCGGAAGCAGCGGCTGATGCTGCGCCACGACGGTTCGGAATGTCTCAAGCTGCCGGCGGGACAGGCCCATGAGGTTGATGCGGGCGGTTTCGCGGATGTCGGCGTTGTTGTGGGCCAGATCGGCCAGCCATTGGGATAGCTGCTCGGTGGACGGCTGCGTTGCGGCGGGGGGCTCGGCCTCCTGGGCGCGCACCGTTGCGCCCATCGCGACGCTCAACACCAGGATGGCAGCCATCAATCGACGCAAGGACACCTCGTCGTGAGTGACGACCCGCGGGCGCGGGCGGTCGCGGAGCGTTCTATTATAGACGCGCCAGAGAGCGGGGGTTCAGCCTTCAGCCAATTCGATCAGCTTTTCGGCGTTCTGCTGCATCCAGTGGACTTTCCGCTGAACCATCAGCAGGAAGGAGTTGCCCTCCATGCGGCCGAAGCTGCCGGTGGCGGCGATGGGGAAGACGGCTTCGGCGATGAGGGCCTCGATCATCAGCCAGGGCAGAGTGCGGACCTCCGCCTGGCTGAGCAACATGACCTGGTCATAGCCGCGGAGGAAGCGCTTGTAGCGGCTTTCATCGAGGTAGTCAGGCCATTTGCTGACGTCTTCGTCGCCGCCCATGATGGAGAACTGCAACGCGCCGTTGGCTACATCGATGACGCGCGGCAGCAGGCGGGCGGCGTCATAGTCAATGACCGCGACGACGCGATTGTCGCGGAAGAGCATGTTGCCGGCATGCCAGTCGGCATGGACGATCTGCTTCGGCCAGTCGGAGATGCCTTCGGCTTCAGCCATTTCGGCGGCGTGGGAGTAGCTGCGATGCAGGTAATCGAGCACGCGGCCCAGCTCGGATTCGGGCTGGATCTGCTGTTCGATGGCGCGCATGCCCTGCTCGACGGCCGGGGCCATGTGGTAGCTGCCGCTGGGGGGTGTCCATTCGGACTGGAAGTCGAGCAGCAGCTTGTGATACAGCGCCAGCACGCGGCCGGAGTCGAAGGTGGCTTCGAGCGTCTGCGGGTACCCCTGGCCGGGGATGTATTCAAACAGCTCATACACGCTGCCGCGCAACTGCAGCATGGAGTTGTTTTCTTTCTTCGTGCCGATCAGGTGCGGCAGGGGGAACTGCTTGCTGGCCAGATAAAGCTGGATCGCGTGGGCGAAGGCGACCTTGAAGGGGTCGTCCTTGCCGCGGGCGCGGCGCTTGAGCAGGAACTTTCCCTGCTCGCTGGAGATCAGCAGCTTGGGGGCTTTGCGCGAACCGCGGGGATATTCGACGATGGAATCGATGATCCCGATGTCGTAGTGCGACAGGACGATGGCGAGCTCTTCGGCTGTGAGGCGCTCTCGGCCGGTGGCGGTGCGCGCCGGGGAAGGCGTACCGGCGCCCGTCCCGGAAACAGCGCTGCCGCCGGGACCGGACACGGTTCCGGAACCGGTTTGGCTGGGCTGACTTGGGGTGACCGACGGCTGCATGCACCACCCGCTGGCGCTCAAGAGGGGACGAAGCCTTGCCTGGAAGATCTGGGACGCGTTACCGTAAGGATCATCGGCTGAAAATGCGATGTCAACTGTTGTTCGCAACAGCCGATAAGATCGCTCCGGAGCTGTTTGATTGCTCAAACAGCCCGTCCGGTCCCCTGCTCTGGATGGAAAGTTCGCCGCACACGGCGGTGGGTTATCCGTGTGGATAGACACCAGCCGCGGCGGAAGGTTGGCCGGGCGCAAGGCTGCAGCCACCCGATACGCACGGGATTGTGCGCGGGCGTTGATCAAATCTTGCTCGCCCCCCCCTGCTTGGGGGCCTAAGTCTTGTCCACAGCGAAGACAACGTGAAGCGTCACCTTGTACCGGGTGATGCGGTTGTTCTCGACCTTGGCGGTCATGCTTTTGACCTCCAGGCCGGAAATACCATGGATCGACTTGGCGGCAGCCGCCAGCCCCTGCTGGACGGCGTCGTCAAAGCTCTTGTCCGAATCGGCTACCAGTTCGATGACCTTCGCGACAGGCATGTTGAGCCTCCTTCCGTGCGCAAGTCCATGGCCGCCCGTGAGCCGGGCGGAGAACAGCAGCAACGCGGCGGCGCGAAGAAAACCTCTCTGCGCCGCTGCGCGTTGCCGGAGGGCGTCGACACCGATCAGTGCGACATCTGATTGATCAGTTGGTCCAGCATGCGGATGTGACGCTGCTGGAGCGGGATCAACTGATTCTGGATCAGGTCGGCGCTGGTGTCGTCGACGTCATCGACGGCTTCGGCATAGTCCTTCAAGCCGTGTTCCTCGCCTTCCTTGAGGCTCTTGAGGCTGGCCGTGTCGCCGAACAGATTGGCTGTGCCTTGGGTGAAGCGTGCGAACGCGCCCCACGGGCCGGCGGAGTCGGAGGCTTCGCCGCCGAGCTCGCGGATGCGATCCCGGAGGGTCTGGGCGGCGCGCCCGTGATCTTCCTGCATCTGCTGGAGGACGGCGATCTGATCGGCATGGGGCTCGTCGTCGGCAACGGACTCGATGGCCATGCGGTAGGTCTCTGTGGCGGAAATCTCGCCGCGAAGAAGAGAATCGAGCTGACGGGCAGCGGACTCGGCTGGGTTGGAATAAGTCATAGGGTCTCCTTTGCCGAAAGAAGGGAGCAATCCACATGCCCAGGCGGCGCCGCGCCCTTGGGTCGCGGGGCGGTTTGCGGTAAAACGACGACCATTACCGAACAGGCAGCGGGGGCACGTAACGCAGGAGCGACAATGAAGATCGGACGGACGGCAGTAGCGGCGATGCTGGCGATTGCGATGCTGGTGTCGCACGCAGTTGCACAGGTCGAGGTGATCGAAGAAATCCCGGCGACGCGGCAGACGCCTCGCGGCACGCTGAAGCTGCTGCGGCAGGCGATGGAAGCCGCGGACGGCGAAGCGCTGCGTTCGATCCTCGTTGGCCAGACGCCCCAGGAAAAGCGCATGGTCGAGGCGATGGTGCAGACGGCTGAGAGTGTTCAGCGTCTGCGGCAGGCCGCGGTCGAAGCCTTCGGAGAGGCTGCCGCGCGGGAGCTGGTGGGCGGGCCGGTCGATCCTGCCGAGGCGATGAAGGAGATCGACACCGCCAGCGAGACGATCCAGGAGAACTCCGCCATCGTGCGGTTCACCGACGTCCTGGCTGAGCCGGTCAAGCTCGTGCTCGAGGGGGAGCAGTGGCACGTTCCGGTGGGCGAGCTCGCCCAGGGCCTCCAAGCCAGCGAACTCGAACAACGCATCGCCGAAGTGCAGGTGTTTGCTGAGGTTATGTCGCAGATCACCGAGGAGATCCGCCAGCAGAAGTTCTCCTCTGCTGAGCAGGCAGCCCAGGCGCTGTACAACCGCATGATGCAGGCGATGACGCGTCTGGAAGTGCCGGTTGAGGCGCCTGCCATGACGCCGGCGGCAGTCGAGCCTGAAGCGCCCGCCACCACCCAGCCGGCTGAAACCCCGGCGCCTGCGACCACTCAGCCGGCGGAGTGATCGCCACTCGCCGTGCTGTGCAACGCGTGTCCCTGTCGCCGATGATGTCGGTGAATGGCGCGTGCGCCCTTTCCGCCCTCCGATGGCACAGACCAAGCACCAAATCCAGGAAATCCTCGCGGCTGCGCAAAGCCGTCCGCGCCATCGGTTTGGTCAGAACTTCATGATCGACCAGAACCTGGTGCGCATCGTCGCCGAGGCTGGGCAGTTGAAGCCGGGCGAGCTGGTGATCGAGGTCGGCCCCGGCACGGGGACGCTGACGGAAGAGCTGCTGTCGAGCGGGGCCCATGTGCTCGCGGTGGAGATCGACCGCGATCTGGCCGCCGTCCTGCGGCAGCGGCTGGGCGATGCACCGCAGTTTCGCCTGATCGAGGGG
This sequence comes from uncultured Phycisphaerales bacterium, assembly GCA_937904525.1. Lineage (GTDB taxonomy): Bacteria > Planctomycetota > Phycisphaerae > Tepidisphaerales > Tepidisphaeraceae > CALEKX01. The sequence goes on along the minus strand of CALEKX010000090.1, from coordinate 72,202 downwards.
GATGCGCTTGCGGGAAAGCATGCGCTCAACAGTGAGCTGGTGGCGGCGATCGCGCAATGGCGCCAGGCTGACGGGGCAGCCGTCAAGCTGGTGGCCAATCTGCCGTACAACATCGCTTCGCCGCTGGTTGTGGAGCTGCTGATTGCGGGCGTGGAGCTGCTGGCGTTCACGGTGCAGAAAGAGGTGGCCGATCGGCTGAACGCCGCCCCGGGCAGTGATGCCTATGGGCCGCTGACCGTGATGGTGCAACTGCTGGCGAAGGTCCAGGTGCTGCGGACGCTGCCGGCGCAGGCCTTCTGGCCGGCGCCGAAGATCCAGTCGGCGCTGGTGCGGCTGGTGCGCGACGATCGCCTTGGGCCATCGGCTGGGGCATTTGGCGGGTTCGTCCATCGCCTGTTTGCGTCACGGCGCAAGACATTGCGCAAGGCGCTGGCGACGGCGGGCTGCGATGCGGAAGCGATGCTGGCGGCGACCGGTCTCGACGGGCAGTTGCGGCCTGAGGTGCTTACGCCAACCGACGTGTGGCGGCTGTTCCAGCAGCATGCAACGTGACTGGAAAAAAGCGAAAACGCCCACGAATCGGGTCGTGGGCGCATGCTTCCTGTCAGCTCCAATGATCGTCAGCTCATGCTGTGGACATTGAGGCGGCGGACGCGTGTGGCCTTGAGGCCCTTGGGGCTCTCCTCGGCTTCATAGTCGACGCTTTCACCGTCCTGAAGTGTCTTGAACCCCTGGCCTTCGATGACGCTGTGGTGGACAAACACGTCGCGGCCATCTTCTGCGAAGATGAACCCGAAGCCCTTCTGATCATTGAACCACTTGACTTTGCCCGTGGCCATGCAGCCACTCCTTTCCCATCAACCGCCCGTGAGGAGATGAAATGCAACCTCCGGCAGACTCGGCACAAACACTGCCTCCAGCCAGAGCCGGAAAGGGGCTCGTCCTCCGTGCCGGCAGGACTACGAGCCATGTAACGCAAGATTACCACACAAGCGGACGCATCTACAAAGGAATCGGGAATTGGCAACTTTGAGCGACCTGTAAGGTGTGAAAATCCAACACTTATCCACATCACCTGTCCCAGGGGATGCCCAGGGGTCCCGAAAGGAGCGGTTGGGCAGCAGAAATGGGTGGTGTTCGCACACTTGTCGGGATCCAGCCGTGCATCGGAAGCTTGTTGTGCGATAAATCAAGTTAGTTGCATGGATTACGGTATAGATTGCGCTTGGGACCGCCCAAGCTGCCTAAGCTGTTTTGCAGAATACAGTGCCCCTGCATGCGGGATCGGTGGGCGCTCCAATGGCAGTCCCCGCCTGGACTTGGGAATTATCCACAGGTTATCCACGAGGTGGGGTTGCCCTTGATTTTCGCCCCCAGCGGGCGACACTACCGACTCGCCCCGTGCGGCAGTCTGTGTTTTTTGCCCCATGAACCTGCTGGAAACTACCAAGCTCGTCAAAAGCTACGACGGCCGAACCGTCGTCAATGAGGTGAGCTTCGTGCTGCACCAGCAGGAGATCGTCGGCCTCCTCGGCCGCAACGGTGCGGGCAAGACGACGACCTTCCGCATGATCCTGGGGATGGTCACACCCGACAGCGGTGCGGTCGCCTTCGACGCTGAGGACATCACGCATCTGCCGATGTACAAGCGCGCCCGCAAGGGCATCGGGTATCTGGCGCAGGAGCGCAGTGACTTTCGCCGCCTGACGGTCTGGCAGAACCTGATGGCGATCCTCGAGACGCTTAACCTCACGCGGGCTGAGCGTATCCGACGAGCCGAGCAGCTTCTGTCGCAGTACGGCCTGACGCGGCAGCGCAACCAGCGGGCTGAGACCCTCTCCGGCGGCGAGCGCCGCAAGCTCGAGATCGCCCGGGCGCTGGTGACCGATCCCAAGCTCATCCTGCTGGATGAGCCGTTCAGCGGCGTCGATCCGATCGCCGTGGAGGATCTGCAGCGGGAGGTCGTGCGGCTGAAGCACGAGTTTGGCAAGAGCGTCCTGATCACCGACCATAACGTCGCTCAGACGCTGCGCGTCTGCGACAGGGCGTTGATCATCAACGACGGCCAGGTCTTCAAGGAAGGCAGCCCGCGCGAGATCATCAACGACCCAGCCGTCCGCGCCGCCTACCTGGGCAATACGTTCCGCGGCGACGAGTTCGATACGAATCCATTCGCGGGCGAGAAAGAACTTCGGCCGCGGTGATGGCGGCAGAAAGCCACCTTCCCGACCGTCTTCTACTGATCTGGCTTGGCCAAGCGCTCCCTGAACACACGAAACTTGGCGTCGGCTCCCTCTGCGCGAGACCACCGGCGGATGTCGTCCAGATCCACCGATTGCGCGCGGGCGACCAGGATGGCCTGCTCAAGAGCCTGTCGATCATTCCAGTGGTAAAACGCAGCCAGGCGATCCTTCACGCAATCCGTGGGCGTGAGCAGGCGCAGTGTGCCAAGGGGCGTTCTTCGCTCAGCCGTTCGGACAACGCGCTCGTCGCCGACCATCAATGGGCCTGTCGGGAACTCGACCACCCACCGTGTCTTCGGATGAGCGAAGTATCTGTTGCGCTCGACAAAGCCGAGAGCGGCAAGCGCATCTCGCAACTGACGCCGGGGAAAGAGGCCTTCCTCGATGAAGTCCAGGTCGTACGAGACGTACTTGCCCTCCGACCAGATCTGCACGCAGGCGCCGCCGGTCAGCGTGACCGGCACGCCGGCTCTCGCCAGGGTCTGGCAGACCAACGCGGCCAGTTCCTCGACGCTAAGCTGGCTGATCGGCTTCATAGCGGTTTACCTGTACGGCGGGGACGCGAGCGTGTGACAAGCAATGCCTGACGCAGATCGGGCGGGTACAAGTCCACGGCTCGCGCGATCAGCGCGCGCAGTTCGTCGCGCGCGGGGTAGCGCGGGTTGAATGTGTATTCGCGGCTGGTGCCGATCTGGCGGCTGACGAGCACGCCAGCCGACTCGAGCGCATTGAGGGCGCTTTGCACCGGTGACAGCGGGCAGCCGAAGAAGCGCGCGATCTCCCTGGCGTACCCCTGACCGCGGGCGTAGAGGTAGACCAGCACGCGTTCCTTGTTCACCGATCCGAGCAGGTCGCGCAACATCGACGACTCCTGAAATCACTTCCCATCACTGACCTGACATGTAGGTCAGTTGACCTAGTTTATAGGTCGACAGGATCGGATCAAGCCTTGAGACCAGCCGTTGGCGGTCGCCTGGTGCCGCAAGCGCCTTTATTCCCGGCGTCGTCCGGGTAATCTATGGCCGCAAGGCGATTTGTCCGCTGTTTATCACAGGTTTGCGAAAGGCATTGGTCAGCATGGCATCCGGCAAGGTTTTCATTGGCGTGGACATCGGGGGCACCAAGATCGCTGTCAACGGCATTGACGAACAGCGCAAGGCGATTGCGCCGCAGTGGCTGGAGATGCCGTCGCATTCCGACAAGGGACCCAACGCCACGGTCGGGCAGATCGTCGCTGCGGTGCAGGCATTCATGCAGCGTGAGGGGATCACAGCCGACCGGATCGCCGCTGTCGGCCTGGACAGCCCCGGCCCTGCTGACATCAACGGCCGGATCGAGAAGTCAGCCAACATGCACCCGGACTGGGAAGGCTTCGAGCTGCGCGACAACGCCGAGCGCGAGCTGAGCCGTGCTCTCGGCCATGAGGTGCGCGTCAGCTACGAGAATGACTGCAACGCAGCCGCCCTTTGGGAAAGCCACATCGGCAACCCCGAAGGCACAGAGGTCATGGCGCTGTTGGCGCCAGGCACCGGCTTGGGCGGCGGGATTGTCGTCCATGGTCGCCTCCTGCGGGGTTCGCGCGGCATGGGCGCTGAGCTGGGGCATCTGGAGATTGTCCATCCGCCGTTCATCGAAGGCTGGGAGCCGAAGTGCGGCTGCGGGCAGACCTACTGCGCCGAAGCCTATGCCTCGATGGCGGCCCTCGGAAAGATCCTGCGGATCGCCTTGCCGCAGGAGAAGTATCGCAACCATCCGCTCAACCAGATCACCGGTGCCACCGAAGAGGAGACTTGGAAGAAGCGTGCTTACGCCGTCCGCGGGCTGGCGGCGCAGGGGGATGAACTGTGCCAGGCGATCTTCGACTGGCAGTCGCGCGCGATTGCTCGCCTGTGCCGCCAGGTGGCGGACACGATCGACCCGGATCGCATCGTCATCGGCGGCGGGTTCATCGAGGGCGGCAAGGCCCTGACCGACCGCATCATGGGCATCATCCAGGAAGAGTTCCGCCGTCTGGCGTTCAAGAAGCACGCAGCCGAGCTGAAGTTCGAGGTCGCCCGCAGCGGCGATCAGGCGGGCTGCCTCGGCGCGGCCCTGAGCGCCTGGCAGTTTGCCAATCGCGTGGGCTGATCGCCAATCATGGCGCCAGCACTTCGAACGGCGGCATCGGCAGATTCCGCAGGATTGTGAAGACCACGGCTACACCGGCGATGGCCCATCCCACCGCCACGGGCAGGGTTCGCCGTGGCAGAATGCCCGGGCACGCAGCCTGCGCGATCGCGCCGATCGCGACGAGCGGCAGCAGGATCGTGGCAAACACGTTGTACCCGGCTGCCTCGATCAGCCGGCCATGCAGCAACGCGTGCATCGCGCGCGTCGCGCCGCAGCCGGGGCAGTAGAGGTGCGTCGCCTTGTACAGCAGGCACGGCGGAAACCATCCGCCGCCCGCCGGGTTGAACGCATATACCACCGCAGCCAGCACGACGATCACCCCCGCCAGCAGGATCGAGACACCGCGCCGCCGGCGCGGCGCGTCCATCGCACCTCCCGCGGGTGATCGTTCCACAGAAACGGGGCTGGTTGCCGTCATGCTGCTCCCATTGACGATGCGATCGACTATACTGCTGGCCCGTTTTCAAACCAACACACACGCCCGGAGAACAACCGTGTCCCAGACTGCTGCTGCACAGATTGACCAGTGGATCGATGAGGCTGTTGCGTCCACGCCCGTTTACGACCTGCATACGCACCTGTACCCCGCCAGCTTCGGCAAGTTCTGCCTGTGGGGGCTGGATGAGCTGCTGACGTACCACTACCTCATCGCCGAAGCCATCCGCGTCAGCGACGTGTCGTACGAGCAGTTCTGGGCGATGTCGCAGCAGCAGCAGGCCGACCTGATCTGGCGCGAGCTGTTCATCGAGCGCGCCCCCATCAGCGAAGCCTGCCGCGGCGTGCTGACGGTCCTGAGCCGGCTGGGCTTGGACCTGTCCAGCAAGGACATCAACGCCTATCGCGCCTGGTTCAAGCAGCAGAAGCCAGCCGACTATGTCGATCGCGTCTTCAAGCTGGCCAACGTGCACACGTGTGTCATGACCAATGACGCGCTCGATCCCGAGGAGCGCAAGCACTGGGAAAATGGCGATGCCACCGATCCGCGCTTCAAGGGCGTGTTGCGGATCGATCCGGTGCTGCTCGGATGGCCAAAGGTGGCTGAGACGCTCAGCGGCTTCGGCTACAAGGTCGGCGCCGATCTTGGCGCTTCGTCGATGGCGGAGATCCGCCGCTTCCTCAACGAGTGGATCGAGAAGATGAAGGCGCTGTACGTCGCGGTGTCGCTGACGCCCGACTGGCGCTATCCGGACGATTCGCCCGCGACGAAGGTCATCCGCGAAGCCATCCTGCCGGTCTGCCGCGAGCGGAACCTGCCGTTTGCCGTGATGATCGGCGTGCGGCGGCAAGTCAATCCGCTGCTGAAGCTCGCCGGCGATTCGGTCGGCAAGAGCGACATCACGTCGCTGGACCGGATGCTCAGCGAAAATCCGAAGAACAAGTTCATGTGTACGATGCTGGCGCGGGAGAACCAGCATGAGCTGGCGGTGACAGCGCGCAAGCATCGCAATCTGTTCCTGTTCGGCTGCTGGTGGTTCCTGAACAACCCGTCACTGATCGAGGAGATGACGCGGATGCGCATGGAGCTGCTGGGCGAAGCGTTCGTGCCGCAGCACTCGGATGCTCGCGTGCTGGATCAGATCATCTACAAGTGGGATCACTCGCGGCAGATCATCGCGAAGGTGATGAAGGACAAGTATCGCGATCTGGCAGCCACCGGCTGGGCTGTGACTAAGGAAGAAATCCAGCGGACGGCGAAGCGGTATCTGTCGCAGAATTTCGAGGAGTTCCTGGCGAAAAAGCTCTGACGCGCGCCACTGTGAAACGGCGACCGCGATGGCGCGAAGTTCGCGAAGATGGCGCGAAGGGCTTGGCGCAAAGATCTCAGAGATCCCAAAGATTGCAAAGAGAGTAGATCAAGTGGCATGGGCGGATCGCCCATGCCACTGTCGCGCGCAGCCTGTAGGGCACGCCATTGCGTGCCGTGGCGCGAGGCGGTGGGCGTGGCAGGCAGATAGCCTGCCCTGCGTGAAGTTGCGCGGATCACTGTGGCGCGGGCGTCTGGCCCGCGTCTTCCTTTTTTGTGAGGCGATCGTCGGGTCAGGCTGGGAGATGGTTCAGCAGATGATCGGCGATGACGGCAGCGCCGTTGGTGGGGAGGGTCTGGGTGGGGTGGGGCATGGACAGCAGGGCTAGCAGGTCCTTTCGCCAGTTACCCGCCAGGAAGTCGTCCCGGCTGATCGGCCGCGAGCGCAGGTAGGGGCGCGATGCGTCGATGAGCATCTGGTCTTCGCGGAAGTAGTCGCGCGGGGGCCAGAGCAGGCCGACGCCCAAGGCGATGCAGTCGCTGACGATGCCGTGGCCGGGCTTGGAGATGACGGCATCGCAGGTGGCGAGCACCTGCGTGAAGGTCACGCCGTCGGCTGGCGTGATGCGTTCGAGATTGGCGGCTGGCGGGGTTTGCGTGTCGTTCCAGCTGACAAAGTGCAGCTCGGGCGAAGCGGCTGCGGCGCGGCGGATCACGTCGGGCGAGATACCGCCCCGCTGGGCGATGAGGATGCGCTTTGGCGCGGACGGATCGCGCAATGCGGGCCGGACAGCGGAGGTGACCAGCGGCACGTCGATGACCTGCTGAAACTGCGGCATCTCGTGTGGAAAGGGCAGGCGCAGCAGGCCCGCCATTTTCCGGTAACCGCCGGTGGCAGCGGCCAGGATCGGGTCGTTGGGCGAATCGACCTGGGTCTGATAGATCCAATCCCAGGTGAAGTTGCCAACGCCCCAACAGGGCACGGCGGCTTCCTCGGCGATATAGCCAGCCAGGAAGGGGATGTCCGCGACGATCAGGCTGACGCCATGTTCGCGGATATATGCGCATTCGCGCGCAATATCGCGATGCATGTGCGCGATTGTGCGCCGAACGGCGTCGAGCGTGGCTGGCCAGTCGATGGTGAGGGCGTCTTTTTCCAGGCTGCCGGGCTCGAGAATGACCTGCTCATAGTGCACGCGCGGGCCGAGAGGATCGAAGATCTGCCGCGGCGCGCCTGTGCGCACGTGGATGCGCAGGTCCTGCCGCCGGGCCAGCAGCTCGCCAATGACCAGGGCACTGCGCATCGCATGGCCGTAGCCGTGACCGGTGATGTAATAGACGAGGGAGGCAGCCATCGTTGGCAGGGGCGAGCGGCCCGCGTCGGGGCGGAATCACGCGCTCTTGGGCACGAGCTCCTCGTTCTTGGGCAGATCCTTGAGGCTGTTCAAGCCGAACAGCTCGAGGAATCGCTTGGTCGTGCCGTAGAGGATCGGACGGCCGGGCTCCTCGGCGCGGCCGGCGATCTTGACCAGGCGCTTTTCCATCAGCGAGCGGATGGTTTCGCCGCAGGCGACGCCGCGGATGGCTTCGACATCGGCGCGGAGAATTGGCTGCTTATAGGCGATGATGGCCAGTGTCTCGATCGCGGCCTTGGTGAGCTTGGCGTCGGCTTCACGCTGGTGGAGGCGCTTGAGGTACTGACCATACTCCGGCAGGGTCAGGAGCTGATACCCGCCAGCCACCTGTTCCACGCGGAAGGATCGGTTGGTCTGTTCGTACTGCTCGTTGAGCCGCTTGACGGCGCGGCGGATGGGCTTGGTGGAGTCGAGCTCCATCAGCTCCGCCAACCGGCCGGCGGTAAGGGGGTGATGCGTGCTGAACAGCAAAGCCTCGAGGACACCCAGATCGGCTTCCTGATCGCCCTCAGCCGCCTCGTCGGCAGGGTCTGGGGCGGAATCGATGGCGCCATCGGGCTCCTCCGGCCTGAGTCGATCGTCGGTCTCTGCGGTCGCGTCCTGCTCTTGCATATCCATCCAGTCTGTATCCCGGACCAATCGCATGGGGGGAAACCTCCGATCTTGTGGGTTTTTATCGGACTTTTCAAGCTCAGCACTGCAGCTTTTGCGGGGGAAAACGCGCTGGCCGAGCCGGCGGCGACAGGCATTGTGGGCGTGGCGAAGTGGAGTGACGTAGCGACGCAGCGAGGAAGGGCCGGAGGCTGGCCCAGCAATTTTTTGCAGGGGTGGATGGCAATTCGCCTCGGGGGTTCGGTCGGGCACATGGCCATGTGCCCCTATGGAGGCGCGTTGCGGTGCGTGGGGGCCGCAGTCAGAGAAAATGCAGAGGCCGATTTGTACAATGCCCCTCCATGACCGCCATCCGGCTGGACAGGATCACCAAAGCCTTCGGCTCGACTGTGGCGCTGCGCGAGATTGATCTGCGCATCGAGCCGGGCGAGCTGTTTTTCCTCCTGGGGCCCAGCGGTTGCGGGAAGACGACCCTATTGCGGCTGATCGCCGGTCTGCATCAGCCGACGTCCGGCCGCATCTGGTTCAACGATCGCGACGTGACCGACCTGGGCACGGAGAAGCGCAACGCCGTCATGTGCTTCCAGAGCTATGCCCTCTGGCCGCATATGACGGTGCGGGAGAACGTGCGCTTCGGCTTGAATGTGCGCAAGATGCCGCGATCGCAGCAGAACGCGCGGATCGATGAGGTGCTGCGCCTGGTGCGCATGGAGGAACTGGCTGACCGCAAGCCGAATCAGCTTTCCGGCGGCCAGCAGCAACGCGTCGCCCTGGCCCGCGCGCTGGCGGTTCAGCCGGCCTGTCTGCTGCTCGATGAGCCGCTCAGCAATCTCGACGCCAAACTGCGTCACGAGATGCGCAGCGAAATCCGCCGCATCTGCAAGACGGCGGGGTTCACCACGATCTACGTCACGCACGACCAGAAAGAGGCCCTCAGCGTGGCCGACCGGATCGCCATTCTAAAGGACGGCGTGCTGATGCAGGTCGGCACGCCGGCTGAGCTGTATCACCGGCCGACCAGCGCATTTGTTGCCGATTTCATCGGCCAGACCAACCTCCTGCCGGGCAAAATCGTCAGCCGCGAGGGAGAAGCCGTAACGGTCGAAACCCCCGCTGGACGGGTGATCGCCCGCAGCAACGGGCACGCCCTGCCCGATGCCGTCACCGTCAGCATCCGCCCGGAGCAGATGCAGATCGTCCGCCGCGGCTCAGCCGGGCGAACTAACCGCCTCACGGGCAAGCCGATCGAGATGACCTTCCTGGGCGAATCGACCGAACATGTGCTGGAGATCAACGGCCAGCGCGTCAAGGTGATCAGCGCCCCGCCGATCTTCGACGTGCCGGCGGAGGTGACGGTGGAGTTCGATGCGGAAGATGTTGTCGTGCTGCCGACAGAAGCGCCACCGATGGGTCACCGATGAACACCGATCGATGGGTGCAACTTTCGGTGAAGGCACAACGCAGAGTACGCGGAGGATGGCGCCGAGAGACTCGTAAGATGGCAGAGCATCAGCCATTCGTCGCATGTGCCTGTTGGATGTGATGAGGGTCATCGATGGTGGCTTTCGAACACGCTGAAAGCCCTGCGTTCTCAGCGTTTGCCTCAGCGCCCGCTGCGTTGGAAGTCGAATGAAACGGATCGCCCTGCTTATCCTCTTTTTCGTCGTGCTGCTGACGCCATTTGCGCTGCGGGCGCTGATGGTGAAGGCGCCGCGGGGGGCGGATGCGCCGGCGGAGGGGCGGCTGGTGATTGTGACGCCCAACAACCAGGACATCCGGCGGGAGTTTGAGCGGGCGTTCAACCAGTGGCATTTGCAGCAGTTCGGCTCGAAGGTCGAGATCGAGTATCGCACGCCTGGCGGCACCAACGACATCAAGCGGCTGCTGGAGACGACCTATCGCGGTCACATGCAGGACGGCAAGACCGCCGATGAAGTGCCGATCGAGATCGACATCGTCTGGGGCGGGGGAGATTATTTCTTCGATGTCGAGCTGCACGGCGAGCTGGGCATCCTCCAGCGGCTGGACGTGGATCCCAAGCTCATCGCCCAGGTCTTCCCCGAGCCGACGCTCGCGGGCGTGAAGCTGCGCGAGGTCACGCGGGATGAGCAGGGCAATCTGCTGCCGCCGACGTGGGTGGGGGTGTGCCTCAGCAGCTTTGGAATCGTCTACAACCCCGACATTTACGCCTCGCTGGGGCTGCAGCCGCCGCGGGGATGGGGGGATCTGACCGATCCGCGCCTGGCGGACCTGGTGGCGCTGGCGGATCCGACGCGCTCGGGGTCGGCGGCTGTGGCGTACATGATGGTCCTCCAGCGGGCGATGGCGGATGCGGAGGAGGCCATCTTCTCGCAGCATCCCGAGTTGCGCCAGATGCCGGCGAAGCAGCGCTCAGCCGATCCGCGATATGCAGCGGCCATCGCCGCCGGCTGGAAGCGCGGCATGGGGCAATTGCTGCTGATCGCCGCAAATGCGCGGTATTTCACGGACTCAGCCAATCTCGTGCCGCGCGACGTGAGCGTGGGCGACGCGGCTGCCGGCATGGCGATCGACTTCTACGGCCGCACGTTCGAGGAGATCGTCGGGCCATCGCGCATCCGGTATGTCTCGCCCATTGCGGCGACCGCCATCACGCCCGATCCGATCGGCATCCTGCGCGGCGTGAAGGACAAACGGCGGGAACTGGCCAAGCGATTTGTCCACTTCCTGCTGACGCCGGAGGGGCAACTGCTTTGGATCAGGAAAGCCGGCACACCGGGCGGACCGGTGGAGCGCGGCCTGCGGCGCCCGCCCGTGCGGCGCGATCTGTACAGCGACCGGCGCGACTGGTCGGACGATGTCAATCCATTTGAGGAAGCCGGTGGGTTCAACCAACGCGGCGAGTGGATGTCGCTGTTCACGGATACCCGCCCGATCTGGGCGGCGGCGTGGCTGGACTCGCGTGAGTCGCTCAAGCGGGCGCATCGGGCAGTGCTGGGGGTGCAGGACGCGCAGAAGCGCGATGAACTGCTGGCGAAGCTGGCGGATCTGCCGATCGAGATGGCGGACGTGCAGAAGGAAAGGGACTTGCGGCGTGCCGCAGCCAGGGAAGGCGATGCGCCGCTGCATGCGGCCGAACGAAGGATGTGGTGGGCTCAACGATTTCGCGAGCACTATGGCGACGTAGAGCGGCTGGCGAAGCGCGAAGGTCCAAGATCCAACGACTAAGTTCCAAAGAAGCTCCAAAAAACAAAACATCAAAACACCTAACAACTAAGCACCAGAAACCCCATGCCTGCAGCCCAGACCATTTCCGCCTTGCCAGCCAGTCAGCAGCCGCCATCGCGTTTTCGGTGGTCGTCGTTGCCGCTGGTGGGGCAGGCTGCGCCGGTGCATGTGATGCTGACGGTGGCGCTGTATGCGTTCTTTGCCGTGTTCCTGATCTGGCCGATCGTGCAGGTGGTGCGCGCAGGGTTTGCCAGCACCGATGGCCGGTTCACGCTGGCGTATGTGCGGCTGATCTTTCAGGACCCGGTGCTGGTGATGGGGCTGGTGAATGCGACGCTCATCGCCGTCGTGACGACGGCGGTGACGCTGGCGATGTGCCTGCCGCTGGCGGTGCTGAGCGTGAAGTATGCGTTCCCGGGGCGAGGATTGCTGTCGGGGTTGCTGCTGGTGCCGCTGGTGCTGCCGCCATTTGTGGGGGCGATCGGGATGAAGCTGGTGCTTGGCCGGCACGGGCCGCTGACGCAGATCGTGACGGCGTTGGGGTGGGATGATGGAGGGTTGGGGATCGACTGGCTGGGCAACTGGCGATTCCTGGGGATCATTGTGGTGGAGGCGTTGCATCTCTACCCGATCATGCTGCTGAACCTGCAGGCGTCGCTGGCGAACATCGATCCAGCCATGGAGCAGGCGGCTGCCAATCTGGGGGCTTCGCGGTGGACGATCTTCCGGCGGATCACGCTGCCGCTGATGCGGCCGGGGCTGTTCGCCGGCTGCACGCTGGTGCTGATCTGGAGCTTCACCGAGCTGGGCACGCCGCTGATGTTTGACTATCAGGATGTGACGCCCGTGCAGGTCTTTGCGCGCCTGACGGAGGTGAACAACAATCCGCTGCCGTTTGCGCTGGTGGTGGTGATGCTGGTGGCGTCGTCGGTGCTGTACCTGATCGGCAAGTCGCTGCTGGGACGGGGGTTTGACGCAGCCACGACGAAGGCGGCTGTCCAGGCTACGCCGCGCCGGCTGACGGGATGGAAGGGCCTGGCTGCGGCGCTGCCGTTTGTGATCGTGTTTGTGGCGGCGGTGTTGCCGCATCTGTCGGTGGTCTTCACAGCCGTCAGCGTGCCGGGGGCGTGGTATCAGTCGATCCTGCCGACGTCGTTCACGATCGCCCATTTCGAGGGTGCGCTGGTGGATGAACTGGCGCTGCCCAGTATCGGCAACTCGATCCAGTATGCGTCGGTCGCGACGCTGATCGCCGTGACCGTCGGGCTGGGGTGTGCGATTGTGATCGTGCGATCGAACGTGCCGGGCAAGGGTATGCTCGATGCCCTGGCGATGCTGCCGCTGGCAGTGCCGGGGCTGGTGCTGGCATTTGGGTACCTGTCGATCAGCGTGAGCTTCAAGCGGCAGATGGGCGATGCCACGCCGGAGTTCCTGGATATTCAGAAGTCTCCGGTGGTGCTGCTGGTGCTGGCGTATGCGGCGCGGCGGTTGCCATATGTGGTGCGCAGCGCAGTGGCTGGGCTACAGCAGACCCCGCGGGATCTGGAGCTGGCCGCGGCGAACCTGGGAGCCGGGCGGTGGACGGTGCTGCGGCGGATCACGCTGCCGCTGATCCTGGCCAATCTGGTGGCTGGCGGCTTGCTGGCGTTCGCGTTTGCGATGCTGGAGGTCAGCGATTCACTGATCCTGGCGCAGACCGCGAAGTTCTACCCCATCACCAAGGCGATCTGGGAGCTGACCAATCGCCTGGGCGACGGTTTGTACATCGCCAGCGCGCTGGGGGTTTGGGCGATGGTGCTGCTGACGCTGACGATCCTGACCGCCAATGCGTTCCTCGGCCGGCGGATGGGGGCGATTTTCAGGGTGTAATGGGGGGCGGTTGGCAGGGAGCGGCTGAAGCTCCAAGTTCCAACCACCAAGATCCAAGGAAGTTCCAAACAGAGAACAACCAAACACAAGACACCAAACAACGAAGCAGACCAAGGGCCAAGTCCGCAATCCCCAATCACCACATTCCCCATTGCGCAATCCGAAATCCGCAATCGCGTCAGATAGGTCTCTCTTGTCTGTGAGCGACGTGTCGAATACCTTGGTTTGACCGGGCCCAAAGGAGAATGCATGGACGGCAAATCGAGATGGATACTGGCATTGGCGGTTGGCGCGCTGGCGGGGTGCGGCGGGGGTGGGTCGCAGCCGCTGTCGCAGCAGCGTTTCGCCGCTCAGCCGGCTGACACCATCTCCGCGCCCGTCGAGCGGCCCGGACCGATCCTCTACAACCAGGTGCGCGTCGATCTGACCAGCGAGGCGCCCCGCGTTGAAGTCCTTGAGATGAAGGACGACGGCCCGGCGGATGCGGCCGTGGGCGAGGTGTCGTCGACTGTGCAGCAACAGGTGCGATCGCCGCGGGAGGCGGTTTTGGCTGACCCGGCCACGCCTGCGCCGTCGACGCAGCCGCAGGCTGGCGGCGATCAGCCAATCGCCAGCGGCTATTACACCATCGGTGGCGTCGTGGCTGAGGTGAACGGTCAGCCGATCTTCGCCAATCGCGTGATCGGCATTCTTGGCCGCCTCCTGCAGGCTCGCGCGCAGGAGACGACGCTCGAACAGTTCGAAGTCGAAGCCCGTGAGCTGATCACGCGTCAGGTCTGGGAACTGGTCCGGGCGGAGCTGGAGTTTGCGGCTGCCCAGCGCAGCCTGAGCCCGGCGGATCAGCTCCTGGCCGATGCCATGACCATGACGTGGCGCGATCGCCGCATTACCGAAGCCGGCGGTTCGCTTCAGCAGGCCATCCAGCGGGCTCAACTGGCTGGCGAGGATTTCGATACGCTGCTTCAGGAGCAGTATCGAACCTTCATGACGCAGGTCTACTACCAGAAGCGCGTCATCCCCCGCATCCAGATCACGGCTGATGACATGCGGGCCTACTATGATCGGCACCGCGAGGATCAGTTCACCCAGCGGGCCGAAGCGCGCTTCCGCCTGATCAAGATCGATCCCGCGCGCATGGAGACGCGCGAAGCCGCCCTCGATCGCATCACCACGATGAAACGGCAGGTCGAGTCGGGCGCCGCCGACTTTGCAACGCTGGCTTCACAGATCAACCATGACAACTACCTGGCCCAGCGGGGCGGCGATGTCGGCATGATCCAGCGGGGGGCCTACGCGATCCCCGAGGTCGAGCAGGCGGTCTGGGACACCCCCGAAGGCAAGGTCACGGACGTTATCACGGCTCGCAATGCGTACTACCTGGCCCTGGTCGAGCAAAAGCGCGAGGGGCGCGTCCAGCAGTTCGAGGAAGAGCAGGTGCAGGACACCATCACGCAGACCCTGCGGGCCGAGCAGTTCCGCGAGCTGCGTGAGCAGTTCCTCCAGCGGCTCCAGCAGCAGGCGATCATCCGCGTCGATCCCAAGATGCTGGAAATTGCGGTCGAGATGGCCATCCAGAACTACCCGCAGTGGCGGCAGGCGGGCAAGTAGTGGGCTCAGCCGGCAGGGGGCAGCAGCGGCAGTCGGCTTAGTTCCAGTCTGCAGTCAGCGGTCTGCAGTCTGTCGTTGATGTCGTACGTCGGGTTGCCGCGAGTGACAAATGACAAGTGGCCAGTGACATCACCAGAATCCGCAATCCGAAATCCAAAATCCCTTTAGCCTCCCAGCCCGTTCTTCCCGCTATTGTTCCTGCCACCGGACGGCCGATAATGTAGAAGACCTATGGCTGTTGTACACGTTCAACCCCCAGCCGCACGGAAGCAGCCGACAGGCCGCGAGCTGCAGCGGATCCTGCGCCTGGAAGTGCCGGTCATCGTCAAGCTGGCTGAGCGGCGGTTGTCGTTGTCCGAAATCATGCGCCTGGGCGTGGGGGCGATCATCGAGTTCTACAAGAGCAGCGACGAACCGCTGGAGCTGATGATCAACAACAAGACCATCGCCTTGGGCGAGACGGTCAAGGTGGGGGAAAACTTCGGCTTGCGCATCACGCAGATCGGTGACGTCAAGCAGATCATCGACGCCATGGGGAAGTAGGGGGCAGCGACGCAGCGACGAAGGGTGGCGCATCGGGCGCTGCTGTAGGGGCACATGGCAATTTGCCCCATCGCCAGGGCGCGAAGACCCTGCTCCTACATATGGATTCCCGCCGACGGCTTTAAACCCTTACACAGCAAGACGATCCGGCTGAGGGCAGAGCGTGCCCAGCAGTTCGCGCTCGACGGCCGCTGCATCCAGCGAGCGGACGACGCGGTGCGGGCCGTTGCGCAGCGGGGTGAAGTGCGTCCGCCCGGCTTGGCCGTTGTCGCCCGTCACGGCGGTTTCGACCAGGCCATGCTCGCAATCCCCGAGGCCCGGGTTGATCGCCATCACGGCTGCCACCGTGTCGTTCAGGCGGAAATCGGTCGGGGAATGCAGCCAGCCATCCGCCATCGTGCAGACCAGCTTGAGGGCCGGGCTGAGGAAATGCTGGCGCACCTGCTGGACCGTCAGGCGGCAGTCATGCGTGGCCTCCATGCCGATGCACAGGTGATTGCGGACCTGCGCGCGGTAGACCATCGCCGTGGCGAAGGGGTCGACCATGGCATTGAGCTCCTGCCGGCTGGTGGCGTCGAAGCAGCCGTTCATCGTCACCAGGCCCGCGAGCATCTGCGGGATCTCGTGATCCATCGCCAGCAGCAGCGCGACATTCGTCAGCGGGCCGGTGCAGACCAGCGTGATCTCGCCGGGGTTCTCGCGGATCGTCTGCCGCATGAACTCGACAGCCGAGTGCTGCGGCCAGTCCATGCGATGTGGGTGATTGGCGATGGCGTCGTAGTGGGGGACCATCGGCTGACCCGGGCCGGTGAACAGGACGTTGGACGTGCCCGGATGGATGGGCAGGTCCTCACGGCCCGCCGCGCGGCAGATGACCTGTGCGCAGGCTGCGCGTCGGTCGACATCGCCGCTGACGGTCGTGATGCCGACCAGTTCTGCCCGCTCGCTGGCCAGGAGGTAAGCCAGTGCGATGGCGTCATCGGGGTCATTGCCAATGTCGGTGTCGAGCAGAATACGGATCGGCTGGGTCATGTCGGCTCTCGCTGAGACAAACCATCTTCCGGCACCACAACGCACGGCGCCGCGCATGGTTTGTATCGCGTGGAAACGAGGGGGGATTGAGAAGATTTAACGATTGGGTGGGGCGGGGAAGGGGAGGTCTGATAAGAATGGGGTTGGAGACGGAGGCGTAGCGATTTCGGATTCTGGATTTGGTCACTGGTCACTTGTCATTTGTCACACGCGGCAACTCGAGTGCTTTGTTGTTTGGTGTTTTGTGTTTGGTTGTTTTGTGTTTGGAACATCCCTGGATCTTGGTGGTTGGAAGCTGGAGCTTCACCATCCCACTTCCAACTGCTGACTGCAGACTGCTGACTACTACAGACTGCTCACGCCCCCATCCGCGGCAGTATCACGTGATACAGCATGAAGTAGATCAGTACCCCCGTGACCGAGACGTACATCCAGATCCACAGCGTCACGCGGCTGAAGCGGGTGTGGAGCCGCCAGTTGCGGCGGGCGGCGTAGTAGACCGTGATGCCGATCAGCGGCAGCATCACCATCGCCAGCACCAGATGCGGCAAGAGCAGACCCACCAGATAGACCAGCCGAAGCCATTCCGGCTCAAACCCGGTGGTCTGCACGTTGTACTCCCCCGTCTCCTGGAACAGTAGCCGCTTGTGCAGCAGGTAACACGCCAGGAACAGCGTCGACGTGCACAGCGCTGACACCATCAGCCACCCATGCCGGCGGTACTGATGGCGGCGGATCGCGATGTACGCCGCGATCAGCAGAATCGCGCTGATGGCGTTGAGTGTGGCATTGACGGCGGGGAGCGTGTGAACCATGGCGTTGGCGGCTGGGGGCGGATTATTTGACCAGTTGCCGGGCGTCGTCGATCAGCCGCTGGTTTTCATCCGGATCGGAATGGGCGTAATAGCCATGCACCTTGCCCTCGGGATTGACCAGGACAAAGTGCGTTCCATGCGCGATCTCAACGGGATTGGGCCCGCGCTCGGCTGCGATCTTCATGGCGGCTGCGAGGTGATCGATCACCTGCAGGTTGCCCGTGAGCATCTGCCAGCGCGAGAAGTCGGCGTTGTACTGCAAGCCATAGGCCCGCAGGACCTGCGGCGTGTCATAGTCGGGATCCAGCGAGAAGGAGACCAGCGTCACGTCCTTGGGCAGATGGGCCTGCATCTGCGACATCTGTCGCGTCATGATCGGGCAGGGGCCGGGGCATCGCGTGAAGATAAACGCGCCGATCCACGGGCGGCCTTTGAGCGTCTGCAGCGTGACGGTGTGGCCGTCCTGGTTCGTCAGCTCGAAGTCGGGAACTTCGAACAGCGGCACAGTCGGATCGGCTTGCGCGATCGAGGGGGTGGCGTGCATACGGCTAGCCGACCAGAGGGCCATCAGCACCAGCACACCAGCCAGAAACAGGCTCCACAGAATGGTTGTGATGATCTTTTGGCGGCGGTTCATGTCGTGTGGATGTCTTGTGTTTGGTTGTTGGGTGTTTGGAACTTCCCTGGATCTTAGTGGTTGGAACTTGAAGCTTCAGCCGCTTTCTGCCAACCGCCAACGGCCAACTCATCTCTGCAGACTGCTGACCGCAGACTGTCCACTACCTACTGCCCATTGCGTGTATGAGCCAGGCGCGTGGCGATGGCCAGCATGACGATCGCGAAGGCGATGCTCACCCCCAGGCTGATCGGCCAGCCGGGCAAGCCGGCGACCTCGCCGGTGGGGTACATCGCCCGGCGCAACGCAGCCAGGCCATAGGTCAGCGGATTGGCTGCCATCACCCATGCCATCACCTTCCATGATCCGGTCGACGGAAACAGCGCGCCCGACATGAACCACAGCGGCAGAAGCAGCAGGTTCATGATCGCGTGGAAGCCCTGCGTCGAGCTCATCGGCCAGGCGACGCAAAAGCCCAGCGCCGTCAGCGAGAATCCCAGCAGCAGCATGACGCCCAGCGTCGTCGCAAACGTCGACAGGCTCAGCTCAATCCCGACCAGCGGGCCGAGCAGCAGGAACAGCGCCGCCTGGCCGGTGGCCAGCAGCGTTCCGCCGATCACCTTGCCCAGCACGATCGCCATCCGCGGCACGGGGGCAACGAGGACCGACTGCAGAAAGCCCTCACGGCGATCTTCGATGATCGAGATGGTCGAAAAGACGGCTGTAAACAGCAGGATCATCAGGATCGTGCCGGGGAAGAAGAACTCGAGGTAGTTTTCCCCGCCCGGCAGACCGGGCGCGCTGAAGCTTCTGCCAATGCCGCCGCCGATCAGCAGCCAGAAGACGATCGGCGTCAGCAGGGCACCGATTACCCGGTTCGGCTGGCGGACAAAGCGCACAAGCTCGCGGCGCGCCAACGAAAGCGACGGCAACAGCAGTCCAGGATCAGGATGGGCAGTTGCACCAACGGCTGAGCTCATGCGAACCAGCCATTGTAGTCGGAGCGCCCCACCCCGACTACAGGAGCGGCAAATGGTCGCAGGCGTCAGCAGGCGGCAGGCAGCAATGAAGTCTGCAGTCAGCGGTCTGCAGTCTGCAGCGATGAGTTGGCGGTTGGCACTGGAGGCGAAGCTCCAAGTTCCAACCGTCAAGTTGCAAAGCAGTTTCAAACGCAAAAGCTCCAAACCCGTCAATGCGCAGGGCACGCTACTGCGTGCCGGAACCCTGCGCAACCGATATCCTGCATCGAGTCGCGGCAACGGACCAGTGACAAGTGACCACTGACCACCCCGTCACTTGCTCGCGTGCGTCAGGATGCGGGCCATCAGCTCTGTCGCCGTTTGCGGGGTGTAGCCGACGACACCCTCGATGCTCTGGCCGACCAGGCCGGCGCTGAGGTCCTCGCGGCTGTAGATGACCGCCAGACGGTCGCCCTGGCGGATCGCCTTGAGGCGCGGGCCATCGAGCGAGCCGAGCATCCGCCTGGCAGCCGCGCGATACTCGAACTTCTCGATCGCCTTGCCCGTGGCGCTGAACAGCGGATGGTTGGCTGGCAGCGTCTCGAGCTTCGCATCCGGCAGCAGCTCGCTGATCAGCGCCTCTGCCGAGCTGGCAAACTCGCTGGATCCGCCCGCAGCGTCGATCACCAGCGTGCCGCCGTTCTGGATGAAATTGCGCAATGCGTCCTTGCCGGCATCGTCGATCTGGAAAGGCGCCGTGCCGGTCAGATGCGCGATCTTCCCCTCGATGGGCTGACCGAGCTTAACGGTCGTTGTCTTGAGCGTGACGCGCTGCTGGTTGTGCATAACGCTCGCGAGCCGCTGCCAGCCGCCGGGCTCGGGATCCCAGTTGCCGTCGTACTGCAGGCGCGCGACCTGGATCGTCGAAGCCGGTTTGATCTTGTCATCGGCTGCGACATAGTGCGTCTGCCCGCGCACGCGGCTGACATCGCGATCCGTCGCGTAGAGGTAGAGGTTCACGCCCAACTGCCATGCCGCCTCGTTGCCGCCGACAGCCTGCATTTGCCACGACCGCGCCGGATCGCCGTTGGGGATCAGCAGCATCAGCTCGCGCACGCCGTTGCTCAGGCCGTGCACCTGTGGCGGGTTGCGCCAATGGCTGCGCTGGAAGTTGATCGTGTAGATCGGGTGATCGTCCGGAAGGACGCGGAACTCATAGCTCGGGAACAGCTCCTTGCCGAGCTGGTGGAACGAGCGCGTAAACGCAGCCGCATTGCAGTCGGCATGGCCGAGGATGATCCCGCCCTGGTCGATATAGGCGCGAAGGGTCTTCTTGTCCTCATCGCTGAACTTCAGCGCTTCGTTGCCGGCGATGTAGAGGATCGGGGCATCGTGCAGATCGGCAGCCGCGGCGCCCTTGAGGTTGACGATCTGCCAGTTGAGTTCGCGCTCGAACGATCGGCCGGCCCACCGGGCGACATTGGCTGCGTCACGCGGGCGGTTGTTCCAGCTCCCGTCGTACTGCAGCTTGTTCATCATGATGGGCGCGCGCCCGCGAGCGAGAAACAGGATGCCGAAGCACGTCGCCGGCAGCTCGCCGATGGCCTGGTGCGTGCCCTTGCGGAACGACCCGCTCGGCTCCTGCACCTTCAGCAGCCAATTGGCCCCCTTATCGAACCAGTCGATCGTGCCGAAATACTTCTGACCGCTGGCAACGCCGACGCGCTCGATTGCGTAGAGCGTGGCGAAGGGGAAATCACGGTCGTACTTCTGGCTGGTGGCGACCTTGTCAAAGTTCTTGATCAGCCAGGCCATGCCGGCTTCGATCGCGCGATCCGAGGGGGCGGGGCGGTAGGTTTTGCAGTCCAGACCGCGCGTGGCGTAAAGGTAGTCCTGCATGATGTACAGCGACGCGACGCCCGCAGCCGTCATGCCGGGGGTGACGGGGTACGTGGTGTCCTTCGGATGCTTGTAGGTCCATCCGCCGCTGGGGTGGATGTTCTGCAGCCAGCCGGCTTCGACGGCCTGCCAGTAGCGCTGGGGGATTTCGGCGTTCATCTGGGCAGCCGCCCAGACGCCCAGGACGCCGTACTGGCTGCGGCTGTGGCTGTAGTCGGTAGCGCCCGGCAGGTAGGGATAGTGACCGAGGGCGTTGCCCTGCGTCAGCATCATGCGCATGAGCAGGTTGGCGTCGCGCGCCATCAGTTGCTTGACTTCGGTGGTGTGGGGCAGGAAGTACCAGACCTGCGCGCGCAGCGCGAGGGCATAGGTGCCGCGGATATCGGCCTTCTTGAGGAATTCGATGGCCTTGGCAAGGCGGGGATCCTGCGGGCTTTCGCCGGCAGCCAGCAGGGCGTAGGTCGCAATGGCTGTGCGGCCGCCCCATTGGCCGCCGGTCTGGCTGTTGGCTACCTGGTTCGCCTGGGGGGCGTCGCTCTGCTCCCAGGTGCCGTCGGGTTTCTGCGCCTTGTACAACCAGGCCTTGGCCTTGGCGAGGGCGGCGTCGATCTGCTCGGGCGTCGCAGCGGAGGCAGGGGCGGCAACCGCCATCAGCACCGCCGTCACGATGGTGAAAACGCGCATCAAACGGGACATTCGCGAATCTCCATGCTTGAGCGGGCAAGCACGTACGCCGTCGCCGCCGCGCCATGCGCAGCTTGGGGGGCTGTGCGTTCCCCTAAAGCAATACGCTCAAAAATCGAGACCGCCGCGCAATTGCGGGCGATTTTTCCGAGATTTCGCAGCCGAAGCGGGGGCTACGAGGGCACTGGCGGCTGCCGCAGCCGACGCCTTGGCTCGCTTGATCGACAAGCTCATCCGCCGCGCGTCGCGATCGACGTCCAGGATTCGCACCTGCACGCGATCGCCCGGCTTGACGACGTCCGAGGGCGCACGGACGCGCTGCTCCGCCAGCTCCGACACATGCACCAGGCCTTCCAGGCCCGGTTCCAGCTCGACAAACGCGCCGAAATCGACGACGCGCGTCACCGTTCCCTCGACGACCTGATCGCGGGCGTAGCGGTCGGCGACCTTCGCCCACGGGTCGGGCCCCGCCTGCTTCAGACTGAACGACACACGCCGATTGGCTGGATCGAGCTGGAGCACGACCAGCCGCAGGGTGTCTCCCTCCTTCACGACGTCCGACGGATGGCGGACGCGCTGCCAGCTCATCTCGCTGACCGGCAGCAAGCCCTCCATGCCCTCTTCCACTTCGACGAACGCGCCGAAGCTCTCCACCCGCGTCACGCGGCCGGTGACCTGCGTTCCGGGGGCATATTTCGTAGCCGCATCGGCCCAGGGATCCTGGCCGAGCGCCTGCTTCAGCGACAGGCTGATCTTCCCCGTGTTCGGGTCGATCTTCAGGATCTTCACATCCAGCACATCGCCGACCTTCACGAACTCATTGGCATTCAGCCGGCCGCGGCGGAAGCTCATCTCCGACACATGCAGCAGGCCGTCGACGCCGCCCAGGTCGATGAAGGCGCCAAAATCCATGACATTCCGCACGACGCCGCGGCGGATCTGGCCCTCTGCCAGCTCAGCCAGCGTCTTCTTGCGCAGCTCCTCGCGCTCCCGCTCGAGGATATGCCGGCGCGACAGGACCAGGTTGCGCTTCTCGCGGTCAAACGCCGTGACCTCAGCCGTCATCCGCTGGCCGACAAACTGCGAAAAATCGGCAATGTGGTAAAGGTCCACCTGGCCTGCCGGCATGAAGGCCCGCATGCCTTTGACATCCAGCTCCAAGCCGCCCTTGTTCACGCCCGTGACGGTTACCTCGACGATCTGGCCGATGTCGAGGTTCTCCCAGGTGACGTTCTGCTTGACCGCGCCCTTGCGATTGCAGATCAGCATCCCCTCGGCTGGGTCATACCGCTCGACCTCGACCTCGACATCCTCCCCGACGCGGATGGTCTCAAATTGCTCCAGCGGCGCGATGCCCTGCGCCTTTCCGCCGAAATCGAGGTAAATCTCGTCCTTGCCGATGCGCACCACCCGGCCGATGCGGGTTCCGCCCGCCTCCGGCTGCTGCGCAGGGGGTTGCTGCTGGTTGTATAGCTGATCCAGCGACAGACCCCCTAAAGCCTGGTCGATCTCAGCGTCGAGCCGGGGATCGGTTTCGGGACGGAACTTCTCTTTGTACGGATCCTTCGTATCACTCATCGAACCACTCCACACCGCCGAGACAGGCGCCGGCGCTGCGCACCAGTGCGCACAGGCTCATCATACCCGCAGAATCGCCGTCGCGACAGGAAGACACAGCCCTGCAGGTGCATTTCGGACACCCCCGGATTCAACTTTTGGGCTCCAGACCGCTACATAGAGGAGGACATGAGCCCGCCGGTCGCGACAACCGAGCCGCTGTTCGCCGATTCGCCCCCCGAGGCGCGTCTCGGGGCGTGGCGCTATGCGCCCGTCGGCCGGGATGCCGGGGGCGATCCCGACAGCCAGGCCCCCCCCGCCCCGACACCCCTGTGGCATTGGGCGGCCCTGATCCTGATCACCGCCTTTGGCGGGGCGATCCGGTTCTTCCGCCTGGATCAGCCGGCCATGTGGGGCGACGAGATCGCCACATACGCCCGGACGTTCGGAAGTTACGAGAATTTGCTGCATAGCCTGGGCGAGACGCGCTTCATGCCCCTGCACTATCAGGCCGTCTGGCTGATCGGGCAGTGGCGGGAGCTGACGCCCTTCATGATGCGCCTGTTCCCCGCGATCTGCGGGACGCTGATGACGCCGGCGATGTACTTCCTGGCCCGGCAGATGCTGACGCGGCGGGCATCGCTGGTGGCGGCGCTGATTACAGCCTGTTCGGCGTACCTGTTCGTCTATTCGCGCGACGCGAAAATGTACATGCCGCTGTGGCTGGCGGTGACGCTGAACATGGCATGCTTCCTGTGGTGGCTGCGGACGCGCAGCTTCACCGCATGGCTGGGGTGGATCGCAGCCGGGTTGGCGGCGGGGGGCCTGCACCTGACGGGACTGGCATGGGTGGCGCTTCAGCCGCTGATGCTTCTGACCCAGCGGCGGGCGCATTGGTTCCAGAGCCTGGCGTTCGCCTTCGGCCTGGCGATCATCCTGGCGGGGCCGGCGGGGTATTACTTCGGGTTTAACCGATTCGGCGAGAAGATCGAGCAGCGCGGCTGGCGCGCCACGGGCATTTCGTGGGTGGAGGATCGCAACCGGGGGCTGACAGCCACAGAGCTGACCATCGACAGCCTCAGCCTCTATGGCACAGCCTATGGCTGGATCCCCGAAAGTGCCGGCGGACTTGTGCCGGAAAAGGTGTATGACACAGCCGTCGTCGTCATCGCGCTGATGGTCCTGCTCCTGCTGCTGGGGGCGATGCCGTGGGGGCCGCGATGGCGCGGCGCGAAGGGGGGCGATCCGCCGGCGCTGCCGTGGTGGCGGACGGCACTGTGGCTGGGATGGTGGCTGATCCTGCCGATGTTTGTTGTCTACTGGCTTTCGATGCAGGACCGCATCCACCCGGAGGAATGGGTTCGGACCGCGCGGACCTGGCTGGGTCAGCCGTGGCTGCGCGCCCAGCCGCGGGAGGGCCTGGACGGCTGGCGCGCCATGGCCGTGCGTGTCCTCGAGACGCGGGCGTTCTTCATCGGATCCGCGATGGTGCTGGTGGGGGCGATGACGCTGCTGTGGCGGTATATCCCCCGCGCGCTGGCGGGGGCTGTGGGGATGGCGCTGCTCATCCTGCTGTTCATCGGCGGTTTGCGCGGCGAGCAGGCCGATCCGCTGATCGTTCTCCAGCAGTGGGGCGCGATGCTCGCCCAGCCGCATGTGCTGACGGTCGGCCTGGCGATCGGGCCGGCGCTGCTGTGGTATTTCAGTGGGAAGACGCTGCGACGACGGTTTGCCAACAGCTTCAAGGCGATCCTGGTGGTAGCCGGCGTGTGGGGGATGTGCTGGCTGGCAGCCGAAGTCGTCAGCAGCGTCCGTGAGGAGCGGCTGGATGGATCGGTCTGGATGCCGCGCTACATCGGATTCGTCTGGCCGGCGGTGGGGCTGATGACGGCGGCGCTGCTGACGCGCCTGCCGACCTGGCCACTGCGGGCTGCCGCGATCGTGCTGTTCGTCGGCGTCAATCTCGGCCAGGCCGCCGGACGCGTCCTGATCGGCAACGAGCCGCCGATCGACCGCGTGGCAGCCGATATCCGGGCGGATCTGGCGTCCGAGGAAGTCGCCACATTCACCTCGCCTGTCGGCAACGCGACCCATTTCCGCGTCTCCGGCGCCCCGGGCACGACCAGCATCTTCAACGATGGCGGACGCTATTACCTGAGCCTCGGCGATCCGGAGATCACCGACTATGACGCCCTGCGGCGGATGAATGTCCGCAACCGCTACCGGCTGCGGCTTGATGTGAATCCGCAGTCAATTCGCCGGCACGTCGATCGCAATCCGCAGGTCAATCGCGTGATCGTCTGGCAGCAGATCGATCCGTTCCGGCCGGAGCAGGTGTCAGCCGAGGATGAGATCCTCAAAGCCCTGGGCGAGGGCTGGTCGCTCGCCAGCGAGCAGTTGCATCATGTCCGCTTCTACTGGACCTGGGGCACTCTCTACGACTACCGCCGGCGGGAATACGTCCGAGCGGGATAGACGACAGAACGGTCCAGGAAATAGGGCACGCCATTGCGTACCGGAGCTATGCGCAGCGGATGCTCTCCTTCAAGTTGCGGCGAGTGACAAGTGACCACTGACCAGTGACAGAACACCAAAATCCGGTCCGCCCACCCAGATGCGATTTATCCGGACCAACCTCATCCTTCCGGATTTTAGTTGTCCGGCGCCGTCGGCAATGCAACAATGAGATGGGTAGACATCATGGCGGAATCGGATATCTCATGGCAGGTGCTCCGCCGGATCGTGCGCGACTGGGTTGGCACGTCGGCGGAGCTGAAAGAGGTCAAGCCGCTCGTCGGCGGCTGCATCAATACAACCCTCCGCCTGACGACCCAGGCGGGCGACCGAGCCGTCATTAAAATCTCCCCGCACCGCGTCAATCGCCATTACGTCACTGAAGCCCATCAGCTTGAGGTGCTGCAGCGCATCGGCATCCCTACGCCGCGCGTCTATGCCCTCAACCTGGCCAGCCTCGACAATCCCGACAGCTACCTGCTGATGGAGTTCGTCGATGGCGTCACTCTCGCCGAGGCCAGGAAACTCTGCTCGCCGGAAGAGTTCGATCAGCTCCAGATGCACCTCGCCGAGATCGTCCTGCGCATGCACGAACACTCGGCTGAGCTGTACAGCCGAGTCACCAACGAGCCGGACAAGACCTACGAAAGCTGGCCGGAGTTCTATCGCGACGTCTACGACCAGATCTGGTCCGAAGCCGAGAAGCATCCGTCCCTGCCGGTCAAGATGCGCAAGCAGATCGGCAAGGTCCACAAGAAGCTCGAATCCCTGCTGGCGCACAACGACCGGCCGCGCCTGGTCCATGGCGACATGTGGGCCACAAATATTCTCTGCAGGCAGGATGAGAACGGCCATTGGCGCGTCGCGGGCGTGCTCGACCCCAACTGCAAGTTCGCTCACGCCGAGAGCGAGATCGCCTATCTCGAGCTGTTCAAGACGATTACGCCGGCTTTCATGAAGACCTACCAGTCCCGCCACAAGCTCGACGCGGCGTACCACACCATCCGCCGACCGATTTATCAGATGTACGAGCTGATCAACCGCCTGCGCGCCTATGGCACGGAGTACCTCGCGCCGCTGACGCAAGTCGTCCAGCAGACGGCGGCTGTGGTGTAAATCGTGATACGTGGTGATTGTGGATTGATGCGTGACGCAGATCAGTCTCGCATGCGCGCATAGGACAGGCTGTCTGCCTGCCGCGTGGATCAGGACGATCCACGAATTGACACGAATGGACACGAATGTAACAGCATTCGTGAAGATTCGTTTTCATCCGTGGACTTCGTCGCCGCTTCGCCTCTTTGCGTGCGACCAACAGCCAACGCCCGGGCGCTACTCAGCCTGCATCTGCGCAACGGCTGTGTGATCCAGATCCGCAGGCGTGCAAGCCTCGCGGATTTCCTTCTCACAGCCGATCGCCAGCAACACACTCAACATCAGCATCACGCGGATCATCTCAGCTCCTTCTGTTTCCTTCGTGGCACCGGCTACCAGTCCGTGAGTCCTCGATAAATAGAGAGCCTGGTCTGGTAACCTATGCCACATCCATCCCATCACCCGATCGCCGCCAGCCCGAGCGATTCGCCCAGCTCCTGCTGGATTGTCTGCCGCAGCGCGGGGTGTTTCGCCAGCTTCGGATCCTCCTGCAGCAGGGCAACGGCTTCATCCCGCGCCACGCGCAGCAGGTCCATCTCCTGCGTCACATCCGCCAGCTTGAACTCGGGCAACCCATGCTGCCGCGTGCCGAAGAACTCACCCGGCCCGCGCAGCTTCAGGTCCATCTCGGCGATCTCAAATCCGTCACCCGTCCGCACCATCGTCTGCAGGCGCGTCGTCGTCGCATCGTTGACGGCATCGGCGATCAGCAGGCAGTACGACTTCTCACTACCACGCCCGACGCGCCCGCGAAGCTGATGCAACTGCGACAAGCCGAACCGCTCGGCATTGTCGATCACCATCACCGTCGCGTTCGGCACGTCAATGCCGACCTCGATCACCGTCGTCGCCACCAGCACATCCGTCTGCCCGTCGCGGAACGCCGTCATGACAGCCTGCTTCTCATCCGTGCTCATCTGCCCATGCAGCAGGCCCAGCCGCAACCCGGCGAGCGGACCCTCCGCCAGCCGCTTGTGCTCCTTCAGCACGGACTTGCTGTCATCCAGCCCGTCATCATCGATGCGCGGCAGCACGACATACGCCTGCCGCCCGCGCTGCACCTGCTGGCGGACAAAATCATACGCCTTCTGCGCCTCGCGCTGGCGAAGCCATCGCGTCTCGATCGGCTGACGCCCCGGCGGCAGCTCATCGAGAATGCTTACGTCAAAATCCGCAAAATAGCTGAGCGCCAGCGTACGCGGGATCGGCGTCGCCGTCATCACCAGGTAATGGGCCGCCATCCCCTTGCCCTTCAGCACGGCTCGCTGTCGCACGCCCAGCCGATGCTGCTCATCGACCACCACCAGCCCCAGATTGGCAAACTCGATGTCCTCCTGGATCAGCGCCTGCGTGCCGACGGCGATGTGCACCCGTCCGCTGGCCAGATCTTCCAGCGCCTGCCCCTTGCTCTGCCGCTTGGTGCGGCCGGTGTACAAGCCGATGTTCACCTGCGATCCGCGCAGCAGGTTGCACAGCGTCAGGTAATGCTGCTCCGCCAGCACTTCCGTCGGTGCCAGCAGCGCCGCCTGCATGCGATTCGCAACGGCGACGAGCATGCCGTACACCGCCACGACCGTCTTGCCGCTGCCAACGTCACCCTGCAGTAGCCGGTTCATCGGCTGACCCGACTGCAGGTCGCGCAGCATCTGGTAGATGGCATTCTGCTGAGCCTGTGTGAGCGGGAAGGGAAACCGGCTGCGGATGCGCTCATCCAGCAGCTTGTCCGCCCGCAGCACAGGCGCGCTCAGCTTTCCATGGCGGAGGCGCTTGGCCAGACCCAGCCCAAGCTGCATGACCATGAGCTCATCGAAGACGATCCGCCGCCGCGCCTGCATGGCTTCGCGGATGTGCGCGGGGCGATGGATCTTTTCGTATGCAGTGCGCCGCGGCATCAGCAGATGCCGGTCCAGCAGCTCCTGGCTGAACCATTCCTGCACCTGCGGCAGGGCAGAGTCGAGATTCTCGTCGATGATCCGCGCGATCATGTCGCTGGGCAGACGCGCGGTAGCGGGGTAGATGGCTTTGAACTTCGACTGATCGATGCGATCGGTCTCTTCGCTGACGACCTCCCACTTGGGGTTGTGCATCTGCGGGATGTTGCGAAACATCCGTACCTTCCCCTTGACGCGGATGGTCAACCCTGGGTGGATCTTCGTGCGAAGCCAGCCGCCGTGGAACCAGACGAGGCTGCAGATGCCAGTGTCGTCCTGGATCGTCGCTTCAAATCGCGGTCGCGGATGCGACGGGACATAGTTGACCGCCGTCACCATGCCGCGGGTTGACTGGATCGCGTCACCGCCGAGCTGGTCGATCGTCAGCTCGGAGGTTTCGAGCTGGTAGTCGCGCGGGAAGTACTCCAGCAGATCGCCCAGCGTCTGCACGCCCAGGCTTCGCAGCGCCCGCGCGCGCGACGGTCCGACCCCCGCAAGGGTGTCCACGGGCGTGTCCAGGGGTTTGGCCGGTTCGGTCGCGGTCATGGAAGGGCGCTCATCGTAAATGCCAGCCGCGATTTGTGCGAATCCGCGGAGGCTCAGCCGGGAGGCGCAAGGCGCGTCTGCGGATCACGCCGGCCGATTTGTTTTTGCCCCACGGCCTGTTAAACTGTCCCAAACGAGACTACATCCCATCAAACCCATCTCCGAAACGAATCAGGATGACCGTGGGCAATCGTTTGTACAACTCGGCATACACCGGCGACAACCTCCAGCGCATCGCCTTTCCCATGGGCGGCATCGGCGCGGGCATGATCTGCCTGGAAGGCGCCGGAGCGCTGTCGCACGTTTCGCTCCGCCACCGACCACAGATTTTCAACGAGCCGATGGTTTTCTCAGCCGTGCACGTGCGGCAGGGCGATCGCGCCATTGCGCGGGTCCTGGAAGGCCCCGTGCCGGAGTGGAAGATCTACTTCCCCTGGCCGGATCACGACGGCGCCGGCTGCGGCGCACCCGGCAAGACCTACGGCCTGCCGCGCTTCGCCGAAGCCTCCTTCGAAGCACGTTTCCCCTTCGGGACGGTCCATCTCCAGGACCAAAAGCTCCCGCTGGACGTCCGCCTCACCGGCTGGAGCCCCTTCATTCCCGCCAATGCCGACGACTCCAGCCTGCCCGTTGCAGCCCTCGAGTACACGCTGCGCAACACGACCAACGCGCCCATCGAGGGCGTCTGGTCCTTCCATGCCCGCAACTTCATGTTCACCCGCCGTCCGGGAAGACCCAAAGAGGATCAGCCGCGCCAGGGTGTCCGCCGGACGCAAGACGGCTTTGTCCTCTTCCAGGAGGGCACGGAGGATGAGCCCCATCTGGCTGGTGCATTTGCCGCAGCTGCTGATGCGCCCAATACGGCCGTCAATTGCCGATGGTTTCGCGGCGCCTGGTTCGATCCACAAACTATCGTCTGGAAAACCATCGCCGAAGGCGCCGTCATCAACACCGACCCCTACGACAGTGGCGGCCCCAGCCCCGGCGGCAGCCTCTATGTTCCGTTCAGCCTCCAGCCGGGCACGCAGACGACCATCCGCCTGCGCCTCTCATGGTATGTCCCCGTTTCCGACCTGCGCATCGGCAAGGGCGCCGACGACGAAGCCCAAACGCAATCCGCCACCGCAGGTGCCACGCCACTGCGCCGGGAAACCTACTGCCCCTGGTATGCCGCCCGCTTCGACAGCATCGATAGCGTCGATGCCTACTGGCGTTCCAACTACGACCGCCTGCTCCAGCAGACACGCACCTTTACCGACTGCTTCTATGACACGACCCTCCCGCCCGAGGTGATCGAAGCCGTCGCCACCAATCTCACCATCCTCAAGAGCCCGACCACCCTGCGGCAAGCCGACGGCCGCCTGTGGTTGTGGGAAGGCTGCCGCGATGACGCCGGCAGTTGTCACGGCTCATGTACGCATGTGTGGAACTATGCCCAGGCAATCGCGCATCTGTTTCCGGATCTGGAGCGCACGCTGCGCGAGACTGAGTTCTTCGAAAATCAGGACGATCGCGGCCACCAGAACTTCCGCGCCACGCTTCCCATCCGTCGCAACGTCAATGACTTCCACGCGGCAGCCGACGGCCAGCTCGGCGGCATCCTCAAGGTGCATCGCGACTGGCGCATCAGCGGCGATACGCAATGGCTGAAGCGTCTGTGGCCACGCGTCCGCCAGAGCCTGGACTACTGCATCGCGACATGGGATCCCGATGAGCAGGGCAAGCTCACCGAGCCGCACCACAACACGTATGACATCGAGTTCTGGGGCGCCGACGGCATGTGCACGAGCTTCTACGCCGCAGCACTGCTGGCAGCCGTGCGCATGGGCCAGGCGCTGGGAGAGGATGTCCAGCGATACGAGGTGCTCTATCAGAAGGCCCGCGCGGCGCTCGAAGGCGAGCTGTTCAATGGCGAGTACTTCATCCAGAAGGTCCAGTGGACGGGTCTGCACGCTCCCGACCCGGTCACGGCTGCCCGGAACGCGTGGAACGTCGAGTATTCCGACGAAGCCAAGGCGCTCCTGCAAGCCGAGGGGCCCAAGTATCAGTACGGCAACGGCTGCCTCGCCGATGGCATCCTGGGCGCGTGGATCGGCGAGATGTGCGGTGTTGGTGGGGTGGTCGATCCGGCGAAGGTACGCACCCATCTGCAGTCGATCGTCCGCTACAACTTCCGCGAAGATTTGTCGGATCACGCCAACCCGCAGCGGCCGACCTACGCCCTTGGTCGGGAAGCCGGGTTGCTGCTGTGCACCTGGCGGAAGGGCGGGCAGCTGTCGCTGCCGTTCCCGTATACGAATGAGGTATGGACGGGCATCGAGTACAGCGTCGCGTCACACCTGATGCTGATGGGGCGTGTGGAAGAAGCGTTGAAGCTCGTCCGCGCCGCCCGCAGCCGCTACGACGGGCGCATCCGCAATCCGTTCGCTGAGTACGAGTGCGGTCACTGGTATGGCCGGGCGCTGTCCAGCTACGGCCTGCTCCAGGGCCTGACCGGCCAGCGTTACGACGCCCTGACGCGCACGCTCTACCTCAAACCGCAGATCCAGGGCGACTGGCGGGCATTCTTGAGCACCGCCACCGGTTTCGGCACGATCGGCATGCGCGATGGCAAGCCGTTCATCGAAGTCCGCTACGGGCAGATTCCTGTGGATCGAATTGAACTTGAACCGCGGATGAACGCAGATGAACGCAGGTGACGGAGTGTCACTGGTCACTTGTCGTTGGTCCCTCGCCGTGACTCGACGCAGGGCATCGGCTGGCCATGGCTCCGGCACGCAATAGCGTGCCCTACGCATTGGTCACTCGCGACAGCTGGACGCGGGATATCGGCTGCGCAGGGCGTCGGCACGCAATAGCGTGCCCTACGCACTGGCGGCTTTGGAGCTTCTTGGGAACTTGGCGGTTGGAGCTTGAAGCTTCACCTCCACTGCCAACCGCCAACTGCCAACTCATCGCTGCAGACTGCAGACCGCTGACTTCAGACTCCATCGCTGCCTGCCGCCTGCTGTCCATCGACCTCACACGGATGGAGCCTCCGGCTGGCGCAGCGGGAGCGGCGGGTCGATTGTCAGTTGCTTGCCCGGCTGGATAACGCCGCCGGAGATCAGCAGCCGCATGGCTTCTTCGACCTTGAGTGGCAGCTCCACGACGCCCGATCGCGGCACGACGACGACATACCCGCTGAATGCCGTGGGGGACGACGGGATGAAGACCGTGACCATCTCATGGCCGGTCGCGCGCGACAGCGGCGGCAGGCCGGGGCCGGTCACCAGGCCGATGGACCAGATGCCCTCCGCGTGCGGCTGGACCGCCACCACCCGGCTGCCCGCGAACTGCGTGCTGCGGTCGGCCAGCAGGTAGTCGGTGATCTGTTTCACCGCTGGATAGACCGCGCGGATGATCGGGATCCGCGACACCGCCCGCTCAGCCAGCCGCCACATCGTCCGGCCGATCAGGTTACCGATGAGAAGGCCGACGATGTACACCAGCACCATCGCCAGCGCCACGCCCAGCGCCTGCTTGGCCCATTCCGGCCAGTCGAGGCTGCGCAGGTACAGATCAATTTCGTCGCCGCGCGGGATGGTGATGCGCCCACCCTCCAGCACCTTGCTGCCCAGCCAGAGAATTGGCCGGCCAACCGTCTCATACAGGAACCCCCACACCTTCACCAGCAGCCAGAACGTGATCAGCGTCGGCAGCAGGGCCGACAACCCGCGCATGAAGAATCGCTTGAAGTCGGCAATAAAGCCGATGCGCTCCGGAGGCGATTCGATCGGTTCCTGCACGTCCACTGTGCCTCTCCAACTCGATCCCAGCCGCGCAGCCGCGGCTGACGTCATCGATCGGGAATGTTAACTGCCATACGACCGTGATGCATCGTCTGCACGACTCACCGGTTGACCCCCTCCGATGCCTTGACGGTGCAGACGCACGCGCCTCTCACGACGACGCGTGCGAATGCGGCAGCCGGCGCTTACCGGCTCGCCGGCGTCTGCGCCTGCGGCTCGGTCTTCGGCGGGGTCTGTTCGATGACGGCCGTCGTCGCGCGGGCAAACTGCCGCACGATATCCGGCTGATCGCCGCCCGACAGCTTCGCGGCGACATCGCCCGCAAGCTTTTCATCCGCCTGTGCGATCACCAGCGACAGCAGCTTGCTGGTCCAGTCGCCGTCCGTGCGCATCTGGCGGAGGATCTCAGCCTTGTCCTCGGCGCCGGCCAGCCGGGCGACGGCGTACGTCGCCCACGTCCGCACCTGCGGCGTTTCATCTTCGCGACGGCGGTTAAGCTGCGTCATGAACTCGATACGGAAGCGCTGCGTATCCGCGTTCTGCTCGAGCTGCTCCAGCGCGCCGACATAGGCCCGCAGCAGGTCGATGCGGTCCATCTTGACCGCCGGCCGCGCGCCCTGAAGGTCATCGACCACCTGCCGCCAGGCACGCTGATCGGGATCCGCCAGCGGCGCTGCGACGCGCTCGACCAGCCGCTGAAACTCCACGCGCTGTCCCACCGGCCCCGGCACGACGGCTGCCCCACCCTGTTCCGTGGCGACGGTACGCGGGTTGGTCATCGTCCAGAACGTCACCTGGAACGAGATCGACGGATTGGGCACTAACACGTCGTTCAGCCCCGACGAGTCCAGCCGGACCGTCTGCATGATCGACTGCTTGGGCATCAGCACCAGCTCCTGCAGCATCGAATCGAACGCCACGCCGCTAAAGTCGTGCATCACCACGCCCTGCAGGCGGGCGTCGAACCACAGGTCCGGGTTGATCGCGCCGTCCGGCGAGATCGACAACGGATATTCGCTGAGGTTGCGGATTTCGATGTCAGCCAAGACCGGCTCGCCCAGGCGATGCGCCACCTGCCGTGGGCGGCCGCGCACGACATAGAACGCGCCCGGCTCGGTGTAGATCCGCTGCCATTCGCGCGTGAAGCGGCGAATCAGCGGATCGAGCTCCTCCAGCTCCGGCGGAAGTTCGACACGTACGCCATACCGCCGCAGCTCCCCGGAGATAAATGCCCCGACCACGCTCGACGGATAGCGCGTCAACAGGTGACGGCCCTCAGCCGTCATCTGTCGCATCGACTCATCATCGCGCCCATACAGCCGCAGCAGGCCCAGCGCGGCCAGCGGATCGCGATCCGCCACGGCCTGCAGCTTTACGCGTGCCTCATCGGCGCGATTGCGAAGCAGGAAGTTCCAGCCCTGCAGGCGCGCCAGCGTCGCGTTGCTTTCGTCGACGATCTGGCTGAGGTAGCCCAGCAGGCGATCGCTCGTGTCCGACGGACCGGCGAAGTACAGCTCCAGCCACAGCAGATCGGCGATGGCTGACGCGTAGGCGGCTTTGAGTTCAGGCGTGGCCTCGTCACCCCGCAGTGTCGCGATATCGCCCGACAGATCGGGCAGCGCATCGCGGGCGGGTTCGTTGATGCCGGCCAGCGCGCGAACCTCGGCCAGATCCTTCAGCAGCGCCGAACGCGCACGCGTCAGCGACTGACGGACGGGCTCCTCCAGCCCTGATGCGCGATCGATCAGCAGGCGCAGGAACCAGTTGTCGGCGGACCCCGGATCGATCTCGATGAGCTGGTTGACCAGTTCGCCGGAGGCGAACGGCTCATTGGCGATGAACAGCTCAGCCGCCCAGTCCTGGTAGAGGGGCATGGTGTCCAACCCCTCGATCCGGGCCAACTGCGTCGCGAGGTTGAACCAGTTGAGCGAGCTGGCGACGAATCCGGCGGCTGCAAGCTGCTGGGCAAACAGCCCAACGCTCGACGGATCGCGCGGTGACGCCTTCACCAGCGTCATCAGGGCCTGCGTCCGCTCAGCCTGCGTGCCGTCGGAGCGCACCAGTTGCCACTGCGCGCGGGCTGCAATGGGGTTGACCGGGTTCCACTCCAGAGCCTTGGCGGTCATCTGGCGGGCTTCGCGGTTGGCGCCCTGTTCGATGAGCAGTTCCGCGGCGCGGGCGGCGGCATAGGATCGGACCGCGGGCGGGAGGGCGTCAGTACCGGCGACCTTGCGGAGGTAATCCAGCCGCTGGTCGGCGGCCTCCATGCCCGAGAGATACAGGTCGATCAGCGTCGCATAGGCTGCGCTGTTGCGCGGCTCGAGGGCGGCGAGCTTTTTGGCGGCGACGATGGCGGCATCGCGATTGTCTGCACGCTGCTGGGCGTGGATCAGCATCCGCAGGAAGCGCGGGTTCGATGGATCCAGCCGATGCGCGCCTTCCAGCAGGGCCGCAGCCTGCTGGTATCGCGGCTGAATCAGCTCCGACTGCCGCAGCAGCCCCTGGCTGAGCGCAGCAAACCGTTCAGCCAGCGCCTTGTCGGCATCGCTGACCTCAGCCGGCCGCGGCTGGTCCTGCCCAAATGCCCCGGACGCAAGCAGCAATCCGCACAGAAGTGTGAGTCGCGTGAGATGGTTCAGCATGCGTGCCCTTTGTCGATCGTATCCTCAAGTGTTCGGCGATTCCCGGGAAATCTGCCCAGCCGACTCGCTGTTGGCCGGCGGCTGGACTGCGGGCTGCCGCCACAAATCCCACAGGATCGGGCGAGCCGACGTCAATTGATTGACATCCATCAGCAGCTCGACGCGCCGCCGCAGGAACTCAGCCCAGTCGGTTTGACCGGTCTTCTGCGCCGCAAGCGCGAGCATCGCCTGCGCGCGGGCCGCAGCCGGCGTCGGCAGCAACTCGGCCATCTGCACCTTGGTTGCGATGTTGCGCGCCATCGACTCCCACGCGCCGATGCGCGCCTGGTAGTCCAGCTCGACCTGCAGCAGGTTCATCGCTTCCGGCAGCGACAGCCGCTGGCGGTACAGCGCCGCGATCGCGTCATACGCGCCCTGCAGATCCCCGATCTCCAGCAGCGCGTCGGCGAGGATCAGCCGGCTTTGGCGGTTGATGCTCGACATCGCGCCCAGCCGCTGATGCAGCAGCGCCCGGCAGAGCGTTGCCGCTTCGTGGTAGCGCTTCTGCGCATGCCGCAGCAGCGCCAAATGATGCAGGCTCAGCAGTTTGACGGTGCGGAAGATCGTGAACGTCCGCAGGGCCGTTTCGATCTGACGCTCGGCTTCTTCAAACTGGCCAGCCGCGATCAGCGATGGCGAGCCGGCCGCCAGGCGCGATCCTCGCATGCTGCGGATGCTCAGTGCCACCCAGATCCCCAGCACCACCACCATTACGAGCACGCCGCCATCGCTGCCCAATCCCACCCAGGGTGCGACGAACACGCCAATCACGGCGCACGCCAGCAGCAGAACCTTCAGCCATGCGCTGAAGGTCAGATCCCGCCGGGCGCGGGCTATGGCGGCTTGCGCGGTCATCATCCACAACTCCTCATGCCAGCCACCCCGCCGGCGCGGGGCTGGCCGGATACTTCTGTGCCAGCGGCTGCGTCTCGGGATATCGCCGATGCAGCTCGGCAGGCGGGCAAAGCAGCGTCGCGCGGCTGTAGGCGTCGCGCGCCGGCTGCTCCTGGCCCAACAGATCGTATGCCCGGGCGACCAGCGCATAGGCTTCGCCCAGGCGATGGCCCAACTGCTGGCGCATCCGGCCCAGCCGCTCCTGGAAGATCTTGATCACCTCATCGGGATGGCCGGTTTTGACGTCGCGATACATTTCGACGAGCGCCAGCCAGCCCGATTCGCGCTCGCGGTCGGTCCGCCGCAGCTCGGCAATCTCCCGATCGGCATCAAACAGGTGATCCTCCCGCAGCATGGCCATCGTTCGGGCCAGGCGCAGGCCGTGCTCTGTGACCGGGTCGAGCTGCACGTGCTCCAGCAGATAATTGTGCACGACGATGGCGTCTTCGAAACGGTGATACCGCGCCAGGACGCTGCCCAGGAAGATCAGGGCCTGGATTCGACCCGCCTGTGTCCGCATTGGCGCGCCCAGCAGTTCGTGCAGCAGGGCGGCAGCCTGCGGCCAACGGCGGAGTTGGATCATCTCCTCGACGGCCTGGAGTTTTTGCTGTTCATTGCGGTGCTGCTGGGCGACGTGCCAGGACATCAGCACCATCGTGCCGATCAGGCCGAACATCAGGACCGATGTGATGACCTGGATGGCGATTTGGGCTTGAGGGTGGCTGTCACCGAAATAGGCAGCCACCATCGTTAGAAGCAGAAGCGTACCCAACAGGTACCAGAACCACGGCAGTCGCGGCTTTGGCTGGCTGCGCTCGATCAGCGTCTGCACGTTGGCGAAGGGATCGGCGAAAGGTTGGATAGCCTGGGTCTGTTCCACGATTCTGCAAAATACCCCGCCCGGCACGGTCGCGGAGATGTCCGACCAGCGAGCCGCCGGGACGTTCCCGGCAGCCGATGCAGTCTACAAGACAGCCGCTGCCGACAAAAGGCGCCTCCCCCTGGGCCGCCGTGGCCGCTCGGGGCCTCGAAAACCCCTACGCAGCGGCCTGGAACTGGCCGTGCTGGGCAAGGTGCATGGCGAAATTCGCCGGGACCTCCCCATAGGCGCGCCGCTGCAGTTCTTTTTCGACCAGCTCCCGGCCGTCACCGGGGGACAGGATCGCATGCAGCAGCAGTTGTTCGGGCGTGCTGGAGTGAAGCAGGCGGGCAATCCGGAGCTGACGGCGCATCAGTCGATCGGTCATGACGATCCTCTCCGAAAGAGTTGCACAACTGGGACCGGAAGCCGGGTCCATTGGGTCATATCGGCCGGGGGCTTTGGATTTCTTGAGTTTTCGGTCGGTCGGGGAAAGGTGCGAAATGCGGATTGCCAGCACGATCGCCTGTCGCGTATACTCATCGGGCAAGCAAAATACGTGCCTCGTGGGCATGGATTGCAAGTAAGGTAGGAATATGCAGTTAACGCAGTCAATCACCATGCGGCAGGACATGCGGCAGCTTCTGACGCCGCGCATGATCCAGTCCATGGAGATCCTGCAGCTCCCGTTGGCGCTGCTCGAAGAACGCATCGAGCAGGAGCTGCAGCAGAACCCCGTCCTGGAGCTCAAGGAGCCCGAAGGTGAGCCCCAGCCAGCGGAGGATCTGGACGGTGCCGACCCCGATGGCGAGCGGGCGCTGATCGTCGATGACGACAACCAGCGCGATTTCGAACGCCTCGAACGCATCAGCGAATACCTCGAAAACGAGGAATTCGCCACCAATGCCGGCCCCAACTTCCGCGTTTCGCAGTATGACGGCGAACGTGACCGCAAGATGGACGCCATGGCCAATACCCCGCAGCGGAGCGTCACGCTGCAGGAGTATCTGGCTGGGCAGTGGGTCTTCGTCGAGGCCCCGCCCGCCGTCCGCGAAGCCGGCAATACCCTCATCAATTACGTCGATGCCGACGGCTACATCCGAACCGAGCTGACGGAGATCCAGGAGGAGACCGGCCACAAGCATACGCTTGAGGACCTGCAGCAGGCCCTCAAGCTCATCCAGACGCTCGAGCCGGCCGGCGTGGGGGCGCGCAACCTCCGTGAATGCCTGCTCTTGCAGCTCGATGTCATCGAGAAGGAAGGCGAGGAAGAGGACATCGAGTCGCACGATTTCGAGCTGGAGCGGAAGCTCATCACCGATCATCTGCGAGATCTGGAGATGAACCGCTATCCGCAGATGAGCAAGAAGCTCGGACGGGAGATCGACGAGATCAAAGCCGCCGTCCGGCGCCTGGGCCGGCTGGACCCGCATCCCGGCCGGCGCATCGGCGGCGCGGATGCCCCGCCCATCACGCCGGATGCGACGATCTACTTCGACCCGGAAACCGGCAAGTACGAGATTGAGATGGCTCGCGATCCGTCAGCCGACATCAGTATCAGCCAGATGTACCGCAAGATGCTGAAGGATCGGAGCTGCGACAAGAAGACACGCGAGTTCCTGACCAACAACGTCCGCAACGCCCGCTGGCTGATCGAATCGATCGAGCAGCGCTCCAGCACGATCAAGCGCGTCATCCGGGCTGTTGTCGATGCCCAGCAGGAGTTCTTCGAAAAAGGGCCGGAATACCTCAAGCCGCTGCCGATGATCCAGGTGGCTGACCAGCTCGGCATTCACGTCGCCACCGTTTCCCGCGCGGTGAGCGAGAAATACGTGCAGACCCCGCGCGGCATCTTCCCGCTGCGTAAGTTCTTCTCCGGCGGCACGACCAACGCCGAAGGCGAAGACATGAGCTGGGATGCGGTGAAGGAAAAGCTGAAGGTCATCATCGACAACGAGGACAAGCGAAATCCGCTCAACGACGACGAGATCGTCGCCAAGCTGAAGGAGCAGGGCATCGACCTGGCTCGTCGAACGGTTGCCAAATACCGCAAAATCCTCAATATCCCCACTGCGCGGCAGAGGAAAGAGTACTGATTGATATTGGATTTCGGATTGCGGATTTTGGTTTTGTCATTGGTCCCTTGTCACTTGTCATTCGCGGCAACTCGACGCACGACATCAACTGCAGACTGCAGACCGCTGACTGCAGACTGGACTTAAGCTGCCTGCCGCCTGCTGCCCGCTGCCTGCTAAACCAAACTGCCTACTGCCTGCTGGAACCACCATGAGCACCGACGCCCCCGAGTTTCTTCCTACTGACGTCCCAGCCGATGCCCGGATCGCGATTGTCGCAGCACGGTTCAATGCCTCGATCGTCGATCGCCTGCTGGAGGGGTGCGTGGCGCGGCTGAAGGAGCTGGGGGTTGGCGAGGATCGGGTGACGGTTGAGCGTGTGCCGGGGGCGTTTGAGTTGCCGGTTGCCGCCAAGGCGCTGGCTGCGACGCGTCGATATGCAGCCGTCATCTGCCTCGGCTGCGTTATCCGCGGCGACACGCCGCATTTCGACTACGTGGCTGGCGAAGCCGCCCGCGGCATCCAGAATGTTGCGATCGAGATGACGCTGCCGGTCATTTTCGGCGTGCTGACGACCAACACGCTCCAGCAGGCTGAGGACCGCACAGGCGGTTCCCACGGCCATGCCGGCCGCCGCGCGGCTGAGGCGGCATTGGAGATGGTGACGGTGCTGGCTCGGGCTCGGGAGTAGACTTTCGGTGGGGGCTTTCACCACGGAGACACGGAGACACGGAGGGGGCTGGTGATTAGTGATTGGTGCGTAACGGGCGGGGCGTCGGCTGAAACTGATACACTTCGTCCCTTCGTCGCTCCAGCTCTCCGTCGCTCCGTCGCTACTCCTGTTCCCCATGGGGCAGGGACTGCCGCGCGCTGTTCGGCGGGGGCAGGCGCGACTCGTCATTGATGATCTCAGCCACGTAGTTCTTGATCCGGTCGTCGTTGAGCAACTGGCTCATCAGCACCCGGCGGTAGCCGGTGTTGCGAAGCGATTCCTTCAGCGCGTCGGTACGCTCCTGGCTGAGCTTCTCGTTCTGCCGATGCAGCGCCTCCTCGAGGGCTTCGTTTTCCAGCAGGAGGGCGTACATCGCATCCGCCCGCTTGCCGCCCGACGAGAACAGCCCGCCGAAGCCGGCTGCCTTTTTGCGGTACTCCTCGACCTTCTGCGCCAGATGTTCGTTCTTCTGCGCGAGCTCCGCATTGCGGGCCCGAAGGTTCGCCAGTTCAGTTTCGTAGAGCTGCTTGAACCCTTTCTGGGCGGTGAACAGGTCGCGTTCCTTCTGCTCGAGCAGCGCCTGCGACTGAGCCGTCGCGATCCATCGCCCCAGGCGATATCCGATGAACAGCAGCAGCACCGCCGCGCAGGCAACCACGCACCAGAACAGTACTTCCATCGCTGGGCTGTCGAAGTGGAGCATGACGGAATGATAAATGATGGAGGGGGAATGAGGAATGAGGAATGACGAATGCGGGATGAAGGGGGCGGAGTGGAACGCTGGGGCGGGGATTTGAAATCTCAAATCTCAGATCTGAAATTTCAGATCTCAGATCAACGCTCCGAACCCCCAGCCTCTCCCCACCGTCACCTGCCGCAACTCATCCATTCGACGGCAGATCTTCCCTCAGCTCATCGCTGAGCGTCTCCTTCGCCAGCGGCGCCTGGTCGAGGTGCGCGCCGCGGGACAGCAGGTGAGCGCCGACCGGAGCGGCAACGAACTGGAACACAATCACCAGCACGCCACGCGTGATGACGCTCACCATCGGCACATCCTCCAGCAGCGACAGGTATAGCATCGCTGCCAGGAGCAGGCCGATCAGCCCGAGCGTCAGGCACTTGGTGTTGGCATGCAGCCGGCCATACAGGTCCGGCATGCGCCACACGCCCAGCGCACCGACAAACATGAAGAACAGTCCGACCAGCAGGAAGAAAACCGCCAGCAGGTTGATGATCGCATTAACCATGGCCATCCCCCTTCTCGGCGGAGGGGCCGGCTAGCGGACTGTCGTCGCCCGTCGGAATCTCCTCGTGCACGTGCAGTTCCTTCAGCCGCTTGCGGATGATGTACTGTCCCATCGCCACCGACGACACGAACCCCAGCAGGCTCAGGGCCAAGACACCATCGAAAAACACCAGCCGGCCGATCCGCATCGTCAGCAGCACCACCAGCCCCACCAGGTGCAGCGTGATCGTGTCGACGGCTACCGCACGGTCGCTCAGGTGTGGCCCGCGCAGCAGCCGCGCGATGCACAGTAGCATCCCCGCGACGATCACGACGATGCCGATATCGACCATCACCAGTGTCATCCGGTCGAACACCGTCCGCGATGACACCTCGGCGGCAACGGCGGAAGCGTCGGCAGCAGCCAGGAGCAATGCGGTCATTCGAACACCTCCCGCAGCAGGTGATCGCGCAGCTCGTCGAGCTCGCGAATAGCTTGCGCCCGGTCGGCTGCCGTCAGGCAGTGGATGTACAGCCAGCGGTTGTCCGGCGAGATGTCCACCACCAGCGTGCCGGGGGTCAGCGTGATACAGTTGACCAGCGTCGCGATCTGCACCGGCGTCATATTGCTGACGTCATAGCGAATCAGGCGCGGCGCGATCGGCATGCGCGGATTCAGCACCACCTTGGCCACCTGCCAGTTGGCGATGATCAGGATCCGCAGGAAGTAGACTGCGAACGCCAGGTCCAGCCAGAGTTTGCGGCCATAGCGATGCGTGATCATCGCGATCACGAGGTAGCCGACGATCAGGCCCGCCACCAGCGTTGCCGCGTCAAACGAGCCCCACATCGCCATCCACAGGATCGCCAGAATGAGGTTGAGTAGCAGTGTGATCACGGCTGAACCTCCTTCACAGACGATCCTGCATCCGCAGCCGCCATCGCGTCATCCGCCGCGGCCACCAGCGCATCAGGCGTGCCGGATTCCTTCGCAGCCGCGATCTGCGGCCGCAGGTGATCGCCCAGCACGGCGGCGATGTATTCGGTCGGATCGAGCACGTTCCGCGCCGCAACACGGGCAACCTTAAGATACTGCCCGGCCGCCAGGCCGACGCTCAGCGCCAGCACCACCAGCGCCCCGATCGTCGCCAGTGCCGGCAGATGTCCGCTGGGC
This sequence comes from uncultured Phycisphaerales bacterium, assembly GCA_937904525.1. Taxonomy (GTDB): domain Bacteria; phylum Planctomycetota; class Phycisphaerae; order Tepidisphaerales; family Tepidisphaeraceae; genus CALEKX01. Next base: position 29,673 of record CALEKX010000090.1, on the reverse strand, counting down.
CGCGGAGCCGTCGCCACCGCGGGGGCCGTCTTCGACCAGAACCCGTAACCCCAGATCTTCAGCATCGACAGCAGCGTCAGCAGGCTTGTCGCCAGCCCCAGCGCCGCCAGCACGTATCCCAGACGCGGATACGGATCGAAGAAGAAGCTCTGCTGGATCAGCAGCAGCTTGCCTGGGAACCCGGACAACGGCGGCAACCCGGCCAGGCTGAGCGCCGCGATGAAGAACAGCGCTGCCAGCCACGCATCGCGCCGGCCGATGCCGCCCAGATTATCCAGCCGATCGGTCCCGCCGTAGCGTTCCATCACGCCGCAGCACAGGAACAGCGTCGTCTTCACGATCATGTGCTGGATCATGTAGAGCACCGTCGCCGCGATCGCGAACTCGGTCGCCAGACCGACGCCCAGCACCATGTATCCCACCTGGCTGATCACGTGGATCGCCAGAATCCGCCGCACGTTGCTGCTGGAGACAGCTCCGATGACCCCCAGGAACATCGTCCCGCCGGCGCTGACCAGGATGATCGGCATCACCAGATCATGGATGGCGGGCATCTGCCCGAACATCATGGTGAACGTGCGGATCATCGTGTAGACACCCACCTTCGTCAGCAGGCCCGAGAACAGGCCGCCGATGGCGGGGGGCATCGTCGGGTACGAATCGGGCAGCCAGTACCAGATCGGGAAGGCTGCCGTCTTCGAACCGAAGACGATCAGCAGCAGCATGATCGCCGGCATCGCCTCAGCCGGGATGGTGCCCTGCATGGACATGAGCGTCAGCTCTGCCATGTTCAGCGTGCCGGTGTGGCCGTAGATCATGCCGCAGCTTGTCACGAACAGCGTGCTGCTGATCAGGTTGAGCAGCACATACTTATACGCCTGCCGCATCTGCATCGCCGTCGTGCCCAGGCACAGCAGCACATACGACGACAGCAGCATGATCTCGAACGCCACGAACAGGTTGAACAGATCGCCGGTGACGAACGCCCAGTTCACGCCCATCAGCAGCAGCATGTAGATGGCGTGGAAATACCCGCCCGAGAAGCGGTCGGGCAGTTGCGTCAGGGCATACAGGTAGACGCCGAACACCACCGCGCCCGTGACGCTGAGCATCACCGCCGACAGCGGATCGACCGCCACCGTGATCCCATAGGGTGCAGGCCAGTTGCCCATCTGCGACACCAGCACCCCGCCCGGCTGGGTCTCGCCGATATACACCGCCGACAGCGTCCACAGCGCCAGTGCCAGGTTCGCCATGAGCGCACCGCAGGCGACCAGCTTCTGCGCCGATTTGAAGCGGTGCAGCGCGATGTTCAGCACGCCGGCCGCCATCGGGATCGCGACAAAGAGGATGATCAGGTGCGGGTTCATGGGGTGGATGTCGGAACCGGTTGCTCCTCGTGCATGCGCGTTGTGGTGGCGTCCTTGTGCTGCGGTTGGGTTGCCGGGTCGGGCCCAGCCAGTTCGTCGATGTCAACCGTGCGCGTCCGCCGCCAGGTCAGCACCAGCAGCGACAGCACGAATGCCTGCACGGCGAAGCCGATGACGATGGCTGTCAGGATCAGCGCCTGGGGCAGGGGATCGACCTCTGCGCCCGTCGGCTGACCGCTGGCGCCAAGCACCGGCGGCAGCTTGCCGATGGGCGACTCGCTGGCGGCGATGATGGCCAGGTTGGCCCCGTGCCCCAGCAGGAACACGCCCATGGCGATGCTCTTCAACTCCTTGCCCAGGAGCATGTAGATCGAAACGCCAAAGATCAGCCCGACGGTGAGGGCGGTCAGGAGAATCATGACAGACCTCCCAATCGATTTCGGATTGCGGATTTCCGATTGCGGATTTGGGCATGCGCATGCGGCAGGGCACAGGCGATGCGCCGGTCATTCCGCATTCCGCAATCCACATTCCGCAATTGGCAACCCATCACTTCTCGACCTCCCTCGACAGGGCGTCGATCATGCCGACCGTCACGCCGACGACGACGGAGAAGACGCCGGCGTCGAAGAACATGACGGTGGCCCAGTGGAACTTCTCGGTTTCTCCCAGCGGCATGTAGCCGTTGTTGCTCGTCAGGAAGGGCAAACCGGCAGCCAGCGCGACCAGGCCGGTGCTGACCGCCAGCGTGAGGCCGAGGGCGATCAGGCCATACTCCGGCAGCGGCAGCCAGCGGCGCAGCGCCTCGTTGCCGAACGTCATCCGGAACACCACCAGGGCGACTGACGCCACCAGCCCGCCGACGAACCCGCCGCCGGGCGTCTGGTGTCCCTTGAAGAAGATGAAGCCGGAGAACACGATCGCCAGCGGCACCAGGAACTTCACCGCCTGGCGAAGGATCAGCGTGCTGATGCGGGCGTCGACGCGCGTCTTGCGGACCGGCTCGTCCTCCAGCGGCTCCAGGTCGTGCCGCGACGGCCGCCGCAGCAGCGTCCACACGCCCAACGCCGCCAGCGACAGCACCGTGATCTCACCCATCGTATCGAAGCCGCGGAAGTCAACGAGGATGACGTTGACGACGTTGGCGCCGCCGCCGCCCTTGTGCAGGTAGACGGCATCGGCTGGGGCGTTTTCGGGAACCGGCGGATGCGTGCCGAAGCTGGTCGGATGCTCCGGCCCGCGGTCGATCACGCCGCCAAACACCTGCGACGGCGACATGGCCAGCGTATCGATGCCGTAGAGGCTGTTGCGAAGGAAGTACTCGCCGAGGTTGGCGATCGGCTTGCCGTCGATGGCGGGCGTGACGCGCGTCGGCTCGGTGGCAGTGCCGGCCATCAGCGTCAGCCAGAACATCACCGCGCCGATGGCCACACCAACCACCGCTCGCAGCGGCCGGGACGGGGATTTCGCCGGCGCTTCATCCGGCAGCAGCGCCAGCACCAGCAGGAACAGCACCAGCGAGACGACCTCGATGCTGATCTGCGTCAGGGCCAGGTCGGGCGCCGAGTAGAGGTAGTAGAGGGCCGTGGCTGCCGTTCCGGCGATGCCCAGCACCAGCACGCGCGACGCCCGCTGCCGCACCATCGGCATGAAGATCGCCGCAAGGCACATCAGCAGCGTCACGAGATAGCCGGGGATGAGGCGGACATCCGCCAGCCCAAGATCCTCGGGCAGCGTCAGGTATCCGCTGATGCCGCTGGCCGTCCAAACCACCAGCGCCACGATCGCCGCGACGGTGATCGCGACATAGGTGCGGAAGTGGCCCGTCTGGAAGACGCGGAACAGCCGCGCCCCGCCGTAAACGACCAGGTCGTAGAACGCCGGGTAGATGCGGTCGTGCACATCTCGGATGACGGTCGTGAAGACCGGGGCAAACCCGATCACCGCACCCAGGGCATAGCCAGCCAGGCTCATGTACAGCGGCAGGCCCAGGTGTGCCTGCCACGCCATGGGCAGCTTGTCGAAGTAGTTGAACGACCGCTCGATGCCGCCGAACAGAGCCTCGTACGCGCCGGGGATAATCCCGCCGATGTACTGCATCGCCAGGATGATCAGCGCCGGCACCCACAGCATGCTCGGCCAGAACCAGCCGTGATCGTGCGGGTCGACATCGATGTCTTCGGCGCTGGGTTTCTCGTCGACCGGATGGTCATGGTGGGCGACGTACTCCGCCGGCTGGGCGAATGTGTTTTCCTCAACCTGGCCGAGCAGGACGCGCGTGATGCGGATGAAGATGGCTGTGTTGAACGCGCCGGTAAGGATCGCGGCGCCGATCAGCAGGTAGTAGCCCCAGTGGCCGGTTACCTCCAGGCCATGGGCGATGCCATAGTAGAAGAACTCCTTGGCGATGAAGCTGATCGTCAGTGGGCCGGCGGCCAGGGCATAGGCGGCCAGGATCATCAGGATCGCCATGATCCGCTTCTGCCCGCCCAGGCGGATCAGCCCGCGCAACGCCGGCAGCTCGCGCGTGTGCACGACATGGGCGACGGCGCCGGCGAGAATGAATAGCGGCGCCTTGTACATGGCGTGGTTCAGGATCTGGGTGATGTCCCAGATCAGGTTCGGCTGGCCGTGGAACTGCAGCCGGCCGACGCCATACATGCACATCAAAAGGCCGAGCTGGCTGACGGTCGTGTAGGCGAAGATCTGCTTCAGATCGCTGCGGCGAAGGGCGACGTAGGCCCCCAAGACCATCGTGATCGCGCCGATCGTCGTGACGACGGCTGCCCCGGCGAGGTCCGGGTTACCGGCATAGACTGGGAACAGCCGGCCGACGAGGTACACGCCGGCCTTAACCATTGTTGCGCTATGGAGATACGCGCTGACGGGCGTCGGCGCGGCCATGGCCCCGGGCAACCAGAAGTGCAGCGGCCACTGGGCGCTCTTGGCAGCAGCGCCGATGAAGATCAGCGCGAATCCGACCAGCACCATCGGCGAGGAGGTCACGCCCGCGGCGATCAGCCCGCTGAACGTCCAGGCGCCCGTGATCACCCCAAGGATGATCAGCCCGCCCATCATCGTCAGGCCGCCCACGTTCGTGACGATGAACGCCTGCATCGCGTTGCGGACGGCCAGCTTGTCGTCACGTTCCCAGCCGATCAGCAGAAACGAGCTGATGCTCGTCAACTCCCAGAAAACCAGCAGCAGAAAGAAGTTATCTGCCAGCGCCACCCCCAGCATGGCCGTCATGAACAGATGCAGGCTGGGGAAGAACCGATAAAGGTCATCGGCAGCCGGGCCGAAATAGGCCCGGGCGTAGATGGTGATCAGCAGGCCGATGCCCGCGACCAGCAGGGCGAAGAAGATGCCAAGCTGATCGGCTTGCAGCGCCAGGTTGAGGTTCATCGCCGGCGCCCAGTCGATCGATGGGATCGCGGCGTTGAGGCCGTACTGCTGGAGGTATCCGGCGAGCAGGGCGATGGCTGCCACCGGCCCGAGGATGGCGATGCCCGTGCGCAGGCTGATCGCGCGTCGCGGCAGCGCGAGCGTCAACAATCCGAGCACCAGCGGCGCAAAAATTGCGCCCAGCAGCCAAACCACCTGCGGCATCGTGCGGCGAATCCTACCAGCTTAGGGATGGTTCGCAACTGCACGTAAAGCTAGTGACGGTCCGAATAAAACGTTCGGAAACGCGGGCAAATCCGAGGCTTGAGGGCGCATAAAATTGCCGCGGCGGGATCTCCCCAACATCCAACCGCGGCTGCATCCTGCCCCGCAAACATCAGGCGGGCGTATCGTACACGCCCAAGTGAAGCGGGCGATTGCGCTCCAGGTACGCCAGACGCGTCTCACGTTCGACCATTGTGTAGTGGTCGCCATCGGTGAACTCGTCCAGCGCCCGTTCAATAATCTTGTCCATCGCACCGCATTCCAGCCACACGCCGTGGCACTGCGGGCAGTAGTCGATATCGACCCCCTGACGCTCAGAGGCTACCAGTTTCACTTTGCAGTTGGGACATAGCATTTCTTTATACCTCCGGCAGCCGGACGGCCGCCTATTGGGCGCAACAGACTTCTCGCGAACCTGTCACGCTCAAAGGTCGCACCGAATCAAACTGAGAGCTCGGCCCGGTCGTGGCGGAGGGCCGAATACACGTCGGCGGCAGAGCTGGGAAATGCCGCAAAGCCGGGTTCAGGTTGCCCCGGGATTAACCTTATAGCACGTTCCTCGCGTTTGGCAAACGGGGAAAACCTGACCGATCTTGCCGGTTCTTGCGACCTGGCAAAATATGGGCGCAAGCCCCACGGGCCTGCGACATTTTCACACCGGCGGCGTGGCTGAGTTGGTCACAGCCCGGCCGCGGCGTATGATGCAGGGTCCGGTTCCCCGAGACCGTTGTCTATAAGGAGTTTGCGTGCGTCTTCCGTTTCTAGAGCTTGTTCGCCGGCGCGTCGTCGTCCTCGATGGGGCGATGGGATCCGCCCTCCAGCAGATGCCTCTGGACCTGCACAAGGACTGGATGGGCCACGAGAACATCTCGGAGGTGCTTAATTTCACGCGCCCCGATGTGATCCAGCAAATTCATGAATCGTTCCTCGCCGTCGGCTGCGATGCCGTCGAGACCAACACCTTCGGCGCCAACAAAATCGTGCTCGCCGAAGCGGACATGGCCGACCGCGTCTTCGACAACAACAAAGCCGCAGCCGAGATCGCCCGCCGCGCCTGCCAGAAGTTCGAGACGCCCGACTCGCCCAAATACGTGATCGGCTCGATCGGTCCGGGCACGAAGCTCGTCTCGCTCCAGCAGACGAGCTGGGATGTCATGGAAGACAGCTACTACGAGCAGATCCGCGGCCTGATCGCCGGCGGCGTCGATGCGCTGCTGATCGAAACCTCGCAGGACCTGCTGCAGGTCAAGTGCGCCATCGCGGCAGCCAATCGCGCCATGGCTGAAGCCGGCGTGCGCCTGCCGATCATGGCGCAGATGTCGATGGACCTGAACGCCGGCCAGTCGATGCTGCTCGGCAGCGACAGCGAAACGGTCGTCGCGACGCTCAGCCCGTACGACGAGCTCGACGTGCTCGGCTTGAACTGTGCGACCGGTCCGACCGAGCTGACCGAGCATGTCGCGTACTTCAGCCGGCACTGGCCGCGCTTCATCAGCGTCCTGCCCAATGCGGGCTTGCCCATGATGGTCGATGGCCGATCGCACTTCCCGCTCGGCCCGGAAGATTTCGCGCGCGGATTGCTGCGCTTTGTCGAGGAGTACCAGGTCAACATCGTAGGCGGCTGCTGCGGCACGACCCCCGCACACCTCAAGGCCCTCATCGACGCCCTGCGCGAGAAGGGATATCTCCCTTCTGAAATCTCAGATTTGAAACCTCAAATTCCAGATCCGAAATCCCCAATCGCTGATCAATCCAAAATCCGACAGGTAGTGCCCGTCCACCAGGTCTCCTCCCTCACCCAGGTCCAGGACATCCGCCAGGATCTGTCCTACCTGGTGATCGCCGAGCGGACCAACACCAACGGCAGCCGGCAGTTCAAGCGCCTGCTGCAGGCTGAGGACTGGGACGGCCTGGTCTCCATGGCCCGCGACGAAGTGCGCGATGGCGCGCACATGCTCGATGTCTGCGTCGACTTCGTCGGCCGCGACGGTAAGCGCGACATGTACGAAGTCGTCAGCCGATACGTCCGGCAGATCCCCGTGCCGCTGATGGTCGACTCGACCGATCCCGAGGTGATGGAGGTCGCCCTCAAGCTCGCCGGCGGCCGATGCGTCCTCAACAGCATGAACCTCGAGGAGGGCGAGGAAAAGCTCGCCCGCATCTGCCGGCTGGCCAAGAAGTACGGCGCAGCCGTCGTTGCCGGTACGATCGACGAGGACAAGGAAAACGCGATGGCCCGCACCGCCGAGCGCAAGCTCGCCATCGCCAAGCGCATCCGCGACCTGGCCGTCAACAAGTATGGCCTGCACGACGATGACCTGATGTTCGATCCGCTGGTGCTGCCGATCAGCACCGGCATCGAGGAGGACCGCCGCAACGCGCTGGAAACGATCGAAGGCACGCGCCTGATCAGCCGCGAGCTGCCCAACTGCTACACCGTCGTCGGCCTGTCCAACGTCAGCTTCGGCCTGGCGCCGGCGGCCCGCGTCGTGCTCAACAGCGCCTTCCTGCACGAGCTGCGCGAAGCCGGCCTGACCGGCGCGATCGTTCATGCCAGCAAGATCCTCCCGCGCAACCGCATCGACGACGAAAAGTGGAATGCCGCGCTCGATCTGATCTATGACCGCCGCCGCGAGGGCTTCGATCCGCTGACGCATTTCATCTCGCTGTTCGAGAACGTCGAGGAGATCGACGCCAGCGCGTCAGCCGATCCGTGGGCGGGTCTCAGCATCGAAGAGAAGCTCAAGAAGCACATCATCGACGGCGAGAAGCGCCGCCTCACCGAGCATCTGGATGAAGCGATGGCCCAGGGCATCAAGCCGCTGGACATCATCAACAACATCCTGCTGGCGGGGATGAAGGTTGTCGGCGACCTGTTCGGCCGCGGCGAGATGCAGCTTCCGTTCGTGCTCCAGAGCGCCGAGACGATGAAGGCCGCCGTCGCCCACCTCGAACCGCACATGGAGAAGGTCGAAGGCCAAAGCCGCGGCTCGATCGTGCTGGCGACCGTCAAGGGCGACGTGCACGACATCGGCAAGAACCTGGTCGACATCATCCTGACCAACAACGGCTACACCGTTTACAACCTGGGCATCAAGCAGCCGATCCACGAGATCGTCCGCGCCTTCCAGGAAAAGAAAGCCGACGCGATCGGCATGAGCGGCTTGCTGGTCAAGAGCGTCGCTGTGATGAAGGAGAACCTCGAAGAGCTCAACGCCATGGGCATCAAGGCGCCCGTGCTGCTGGGCGGCGCGGCGCTCACGCGCGACTATGCCGAAGATGACCTGGCATCGCTGTACCAGGGAGCGCTGCTGTACTGCCGCGATGCGTTCGACGGCTTGAAGGTGATGGACCACATCGCCGAGGGCAAGCTGGATGTGATCGTCGAAGAGCAGCGCGCCAACAGCCAGCGCCGCAAGGAGCTGCGCGCCAAGGCCGTCAAGCCGAAGAGCATGGATGCAGCCGACATCAAGCCCGTCGACCGCACCAATCCCGTGCCGACGCCGCCATTCTGGGGACGCCGCGTCGTCAAGGATATCCCGGCTCAGCACGTCTTCGGATTTGTCAACGAAACGGCGCTGTTCACCGGTCAGTGGGGCTTCAAGCGCAAGGGGCTATCCGCCGAAGAGTACGAGCGGATCCTCGATGAAAAGGCTCGCCCGATCTACGAAGACCTCAAGCGCCGCGCGGTAGCCGACGGCATCCTCAAGCCGATGGTCGTCTACGGTTACTTCCCCGTGCAGGCCAGCGGCAATGACCTGATCGTCTACCACATCGAGGAGTTCCTCGATGGCGACAAGGTGCTGATGAAGCCGAAGTCCGCCCCGCGCGAGCGGCTGCGCTTCAGCTTCCCGCGGCAGGAAGGCCGCCGGCGGCTTTGCATCGCCGACTTCTTCCGAGCGGTCGAGTCGGGCGAGTATGACGTGCTGGGCGTGCAGCTCGTGACCGTCGGCCCGAAGGCGACCGAGCTGACCGAGCAACTTCGAGCCGAGAATCGCTATCAGGATTACCTGTATCTGCACGGCTTGAGCGTCGAAAGCGCCGAGGGTCTGGCTGAGCTGTGGCACAAGCGCATGCGGCAGGAGCTGGGCTTCGGGTCGGAAGATGACCCCGATATCCGCCGGATCTTCCAGCAGGGCTATCGCGGATCGCGCTACAGCTTCGGCTATCCCGCCTGCCCGGATCTGGAAGATCGCCAGAAGATCGTCGAACTGCTCCAGCCCTCGGAGATCGGCGTGCAGATCAGCGAGAACCACATGCTCATCCCCGAGCAATCCACAGATGCGATCGTCGTGCATCATCCGCAGGCGAAGTATTTTGATGTGGGGTGAGAGTGGGCAGCAGGCAGTAGGCACTTCACGTGGCACGGGCGTCCCGCCCGTGCATCTGTCATGCCACGGTGTACGTGCGGGACGCACGTGCGACAAGGAGCGCGTCAACAGTCGTCGGCGCGACGGCTGATTGCTCCAGATCCGGCGGCATGGGTGGGGTGGGGCGCGTGGCTGTCGTGAACTGCCAGATCGCCCAGGCGATCAGGATGCCGACCAGCGCCACGAGAATGGCAGCCGTGATGGACCGCCCGCGCGGTGTCAACTCGGCTGCATCGGTGCGCACGCGGCGGCGCGGCGCGCCCGTTTCACTCAGCCCAGCCAGCGCCGAGCCGAGCTCAGCCAGCGGTATCTGCTGGTGCTGGGCCTCCTGCAGCAGCCGGCCCAGCGGCGAATCGAGCTCCTGCCGGGCCTCCACCACCTTCAGCAGCAGGCTGACCACCGCAACCGCATCCTCCCGCGGATCGGTGTACAGCAGCGGGCTCAGATCGGTCAGCCGAATCCGCCCATCGTTGACAAACACATTCCCCGCACCGATCCGCCCATGCACGATCCCCAACGCGTGCAACGCCTGTACCGCCAGCACCAGCTCGCGCGCCATGGCGATCACATGCCGCGGCTCGCGGCCGTCGCGAACAGCCCAATCATCCAGCCGCTGGGCGTCGATGTACTCCCACACCGTGAAGACAAACTCGCCCTCACGCTCGACCGTGTACAGATTGGCCACCTGCGGATGCGCAAGACCGCGGATGGCGTTCAGCCGATCGCGGATCTGCGAGTGAAGCTGGTCCCCCAGCAGGCAGGTCGGATCAACCTGCTTGAGCACGACCGCGCGCCCGCCCGGGCCGATGGCGTGGTAGGTCCCATCCGCCAGTTGCGCCAGCACGCGGTAATCGCCAATTTCCTGGGGAGCGTCAGGATCGGGCATTTTGGGCATCTTAACCGGACTGAGGCTATATTGGGCATCCATGAGCTATCTGCTTGGGATCGATATCGGGACCAGCGGGACCAAGACACTCATCTGCGATCAACAGGGCAAGGTCATCGCCACGGCGATGGCTGAACATCCCATCTACTCGCCCAAGCCCGGCTGGTCAGAACAGGATCCGGTCGATTGGTGGAACGCCACCTGCGCCGCGACCAAAGCCGTGTTGAAAAAGGCAAAGGTCAAGGGCAGGCAGATCCGCGGCATCGGCTTGTCGGGGCAGATGCATGGCAGCGTCTTCCTGGCCAACGGCACCAAGCCGCTGCGGCGGGCACTGCTGTGGAACGATCAGCGAACCGGCAAGCAGTGTGACATCATCACCGAAAAAGCCGGCGGGCGCGAGAAGCTGATCGAGCTGGTCGCCAATCCCGCACTCACCGGCTTCACCGCACCCAAGATGTTGTGGGTGCGCGAAAACGAACCAAAGATCTGGGATCGGACGAAACACGTCCTGTTGCCCAAGGATTACATCCGCCTGTACATGACGGGCGAGTATGCGACGGAGGTCAGCGATGCATCCGGCACGCTGCTGCTGGATGTGGTGAACCGGCGTTGGAGCGACCAGCTCTTGTCGCGGCTTGAGATCGACAAGGCGCTGTTGCCGCGGCTGCACGAGTCGCCCGAGATCACCGGCACACTGACAGCCGAAGCGGCGGAATGCATGGGGCTGGTCGAGGGGATCCCGGTGGTCGGCGGCGGCGGCGATCAGGCTGCCGGCGCGGTTGGCAATGGGATCGTGCGATCGGGGATTGTCTCCGCCACGCTGGGGACCAGTGGCGTCGTCTTCGCCCATGCCGATGTGCCGACGCGCGATGCGCGCGGGCGCGTGCACACGATGTGTCACGCCGTGCCGGGCAAGTGGTGCGTCTTCGGCTGCATGCTGTCAGCCGGCGGCAGCTTCCAGTGGTTCCGCAATCAGCTCGGGCAGGACGAGGTCGCCGCTGCGCGTAAGAAGAAGGTCGATCCATACGAGCTGCTGATCGCGCAGGCAGCCGAAGCGCCTGTCGGTAGCGAGGGGCTGTTTTTCCTGCCGTATCTGACGGGCGAGCGATGTCCGCATCCCGATCCCAATGCCCGCGGGGCGTGGATCGGCCTGACCACCCGCACGACCCGCGCGATGATGATCCGCGCGTTGCTGGAGGGCGTGACCTTCGGCATGCGTGACGCGCTGTCGATCATGCAGGAAATGCGGATCCCGATCAGTGAAGTCCGCGCCAGCGGCGGCGGAGCGCGCAGCCCGTTCTGGCAGCAGCTTCAGGCCGACATCTACCGCCAGCCGATCGTGCTGACCAACGCGACAGAAGGCCCAGCCTACGGCGTGGCCCTGCTGGCTGGCGTCGGCACGGGCGTGTGGAGCAGCGTCGAGGACGCCTGCCGCCAGTCCATCAAGTCCTCCCGCCGGATCTCGCCGCGCAGGAAGACAGCCGACCAGTACGAGCGGCACTATGCGGTCTATCAGAAGCTCTACTACGATCTGCAAGACCGCTTCACCGAAATCGCGGGGCTGTAGCCGGCCGCCGAAATCCACGTTGTCGGCCTGGCCGGGCATGGGGTAGAGTCCGCTATTGAACAGGAGGATCCCATGTCCAAATGGTTGCTGCCGCTGATGCTGGTTGGTTTGATCGGGTGTGCGTCGGAGACGCTCGTGGGGCGATGGCAGGGCACGACGCCGGACGGCAATCGTGTGCTGCTGGATGTAAGCCGCAACGGCATCTGGGCCGCGGAGACGATCGTCGACGACGGGACGAGATGGCAGGAGTCGGGCCGGTGGGTCTACACCGCCACCGACAAAGCCACTTTCATGCAGGAAGGTGAGGTCGATCCGGGTGCCCAGGGATCCAGCGAGTTCGAGATGGGCCAAGCCATCCTGATGGATCCCAATCGCCTGATTCTCCGCACGGACACAGATGAGGTGCACTTCCGCCGCCGATAAAGTTCGGCTCAGGTGGAAGATAGGCGGCCCCGGACCGACGTGATCGCGTCACGGATACGCCCGGTCGCCTGTCCATTGCGGACGTGACTTGGCGGGGGGCGAGTGGTATAATTGCCGACCTTGTTGGGGAGTAGCCCCCGCAATTGCGGGCGGATCGGTCGTCAGCACGAAGGCGAACGCAAGCCTTTCGGCCGCTCCAGGTGGATCGCAGCGGTTTGCGATCTTCAGGCAAGACCACATGCACAAGGGCGCAGGCGATGCGCCCGGTGAGGTGGTCATGGTCTGGATCTGGATCGGTTTTATCGTCCTCGTGCTCCTCATGCTTGCCCTCGATCTGGGCGTTTTCCATCGCAAAGCACACGTTGTCTCCATCCGCGAAGCCCTCATCTGGACTGGTGTTTGGGCTGGTTTGGGCCTGCTGTTCGGCATCTTCATCTACTTTGCGTACGACAATCACTGGCTGGGCGTGGGGACACATGTCGACGCCGTAGACAAGCAGATCAACAATGGCCACACGGCGCTGCTGAAATACCTCACCGGTTATGTGATTGAGAAGTCGCTGAGTGTCGACAACATCTTCGTGATCGCGGTGCTGTTCGGATATTTCGCTGTGCCGCGGATTTACCAGCATCGGGTGCTGTTCTGGGGGATTCTCGGGGCGCTGGTGATGCGCGGGCTGATGATCGGCATCGGCACGGCGCTGATCGCGAAATTTAGCTGGATTCTCTACATCTTCGGGGCGTTCCTGATCTTCACCGCCATCAAGATGCTGACGATGAACTCGGAGCAGACCGATCCGGGCGCCAACTGGATCGTGCGGACGACGCGCAAGCTCATCCCCGTCAGTGAAAACTTCCATGGCCAGCATTTCCTCGTTCGCGCGGGCACGCATGCTTCTCACGAAGCCGATGTCCCCGGGCACGTGCCGCTCGCGGACCGCGTCGTCGACGCCGCCAAGCCCGGGACACTCATTGCCACGCCGCTGCTGCTGGCGCTGGTGATGATCGAGGCGACAGACCTGATCTTCGCCGTCGACTCCATCCCCGCGATCTTCGCGATCACGACCGATCCCTTCCTGGTCTTCACGAGCAACGTCTTTGCGATCCTCGGTCTGCGAAGCCTGTATTTCGCGCTGGCGGGGATGATGGAACGGTTCAGGTATCTGAAGGTGGCGCTGGCGATCGTGCTGGCTGTGGTGGGCGGCAAGATGCTGGCGCACGATTACCTCAGGGATCTGCTGGGGCCGAACTTCAACCTCTATCTGCTGGTGGTTGTGCTGAGCATCCTGACGCTCGGCGTGGTCGTGTCGCTGCTGGCGACCCGCAAGGACAAGCAAGCCGCCGCCACCGAAGCGGCCGTCGTGCCGCATCGCTAGTGTGGCGCGCGCGTCTAGCCATCGTTATGCATCATCAGGCCAGGCCCTTGTCCAGGGTCATCCTGAGCCAAGCGAAGGATCTGGAGCGTCAGGAACGGTGGAGATCCTTCGCTGCGCGCAGGATGACGACTTTGGGCGGTGATCGCATACGTTGGTGTTGCCGAAGCCCGCCACATGCGGCGGAGAGGAATGGGTATGGGCAAACTCATTGTCTGTGCGTTGCTGTGTCTGATGCTGGGCGCGGCGGCTGCGTCCGGGCAGGAAGTTGCGCCTGCTGTGCGAGATTCGCAGCCGGTCGATGTGCAAGCGGAAGGCGATTTGAGTTTGCCGGCGGATTCGGCCACACTCACCGCCAGTCCGGCAGCGAAGGAGCACAAACGCATGGCAAACGAGCAACTGACCGTCTACATCGGCACCTACACCAGCAAGACCAGCCAGGGGGTCTACCGCAGCGATTTCGATCCCAACAACGGCACGCTCAGCGAGCCGGAGCTGGTTGGGGAGACGACAAACCCCTCGTTCCTGGCGATCCATCCCAACGGGCGGACGCTCTACGCCGTCAACGAGATGGGCAAGTTCCAGGACAAGCCGGGCGGGGCGGTCAGCGCGTTTACTATCGACCGGCAGAACAGCGGCCGGCTGACGCTGCTGAACCAGCAGCCGACGCACGGCGGAGCGCCGTGCTATGTCAGCGTCGACGCCACGGGCAAGGTCGTCATGGTCGCCAACTACAGCGGCGGCAATGTTGCGATCTATCCGGTCAACGACGACGGCAGCCTCGGCGCACCGTCACAGGTCATCGACCACAAGCCGCAGGGCAGTGACGCCAAAGCCAACGCACACTCGATTCGCGCGACGCCCGACAACCGCTTCGCCCTGGCCGCCGATCTCGGCTTGAATCGTGTGCTTACCTATCGGCTTGATGTGGCCAATGCGAAGCTCCAGCCCCATGAGCCGCCGTTCGCCCAACTGCCCGAAAAGACCGGCCCGCGGCATTTCGTGTTCAGTGCCGACAGCCGCTTCGTCTACCTCATCAATGAGCATGGCGGGACGGTTACGGTCTTCGCCTACGACGCGCAAGCCGGTCGGCTGACGGAGATCCAGACGATCTCGACACTGCCCGAGGGGTATGACGGGCGCGTCTGGTGCGCCGATATCCACCTGCATCCATCCGGCAAGTTCCTCTATGGATCGAACCGTGCTCACGACAGCATCGTGATCTACGCCGTCGATCAGGCGAGCGGTCGGCTGAGCGTGATCGGCCATCAGCCCAGCGGCGGCAAGACGCCGCGCAATTTCGCTATCGATCCGACCGGCAAATACCTGCTGGCTGCCCATCAGGACAGTGACAACATCGTTGTTTTCGCGATCGATCAGCAGACCGGTCGGCTGACGCCGACGGGGCAGGAGATCATGGTTTCCATGCCTGTGTGCGTGCGGTTCTATCCCTGATACGGAACGGTGGCCGCGCAGGTCGCGAGGGTCTGCAAGGCGAAAAGCGCAAAGATCGCAGAGGGCGGGCTGGACCTCGCGGTGGCAAAGACGCCGTCGGTGGCACGGGCGTCCCGCACGTGTATTTTACGACAAGTAGATGCGCGGGCGAGTGGAACGCTAGGCATCAACGCATTCAACAATCGCCCGGAGGTGTCATCCTGAGCGCAGCGAAGGATCTCAACCGTTCCGGACGCTCCAGATCCTTCGCTGCGCTCAGGATGACGTTCTGGAGCGACTTACAGCGATAGTGCATCGAGTTAGAGTCGCCCATGCCACGGCTGTTGGATGGGTCAGATGGGGAGAATCCGCGAATCTTTACGCATGGACACGAATGCAGACGGCGTTTCATTGCCTGCTGTCATTCGTGTCCATTCGTGTTTGTTCGTGGACTTCCAATGCACGTGCGGGACGCACGTGCCACTGTTGCTATTTGGCTGAGTCTTCGACGAGTTCGCCTTCTACGACCTCGGCGGTGCGGGTGAAGGTGAAGTCCCGCCGCGACGGGACGGCGTCGACGCGGATCGTATCGCCGTCGCCGAACTCGCCCGTGAGGATCAGGCTGGCCAGCGGGTTCTCGATCCGCTGCTGGATGACGCGCTTCAGCGGGCGGGCGCCGAACGTCGGATCGTAGCCCTCATCGGCCAGCAGCGCCTTGGCCTGCTCGGTCACATCGAGCTTCAAGCCGCGATCGCCCAGCCGCTTGCGGAGCTGCTCAAGCTGCACATCGACGATCTTCTGCAACTGCTCCTTGCCCAGCGGATGGAAGACGATCATCTCGTCGATCCGGTTGAGGAACTCAGGCCGGAAGTAATCCTTGAGCTGCGCCTTGACGGCGGCTTCGATCTCCCAGTCCTGCGCGTTCTCGCTGGTGAGGCGGTGGATGTCGGCTGAGCCGATGTTGCTGGTCATCACGATGACGGTGTTCTTGAAGTCGACCGTGCGACCCTGGCCGTCGGTCAGGCGGCCGTCGTCGAGCACCTGCAGCAGCACGTTGAACACGTCGCGATGTGCCTTCTCGATCTCGTCGAACAGGATTACCGAGTACGGCCGGCGCCGCACGGCTTCGGTCAGGCGACCGCCTTCCTCGTAGCCGACATATCCCGGCGGCGCGCCGATCAGGCGGGCAACCGAGTGCTGCTCCATGAACTCGCTCATGTCGATGCGGACCATCGCGTTCTCGTCATCGAACAGGAACTGCGCCAGCGCCTTGCACAGCTCGGTCTTTCCGACGCCAGTGGGGCCAAGGAACATGAAGCTGCCGATCGGGCGATTGGGATCGCCCAGGCCGGCTCGGTTGCGGCGCACGGCGTCGGAGACGGCGCGGATGGCTTCGTCCTGGCCGATGACGCGCTTGCCGAGGCGCTCTTCCATGTGGATGAGCTTCTCGCGCTCGCCCTCGAGCATCCGGCTGACCGGGATGCCCGTCCAGTGCGAGACGACCAGGGCGATCTCGTCGGGCGTGATGTGCTCCTTGACCAGCGATTTGCCGTCGGCGGTCAGGTCATGGAGGCGATGCTCGGCCTGCTCAAGCTGCTTTTGCAGCTCGCGGATCTCGCCGTACTGAATGCGGGCTGCCAGTTCGAGATTGCCCTGCCGCTGGGCCTGCTCCAGCTCGACCTGCTTGCGGTCGATGGCTTCGCGCAGGTCCTTGACGGCCTGGATGGCGCCTTTTTCGTTCTCCCAGCGGGTGGTGAGCTGGGTGTTCTTCTCCTGAAGTTCGGCCAGCTCGCGCTCGGCCTTTTCGACCTGCTGGCGCGACTGCGGATCGGTCTCCTTGCGCAGCGCCTCCAGCTCGATCTGAAGCTGCATGACGCGGCGGCGGATTTCGTCCAGCTCAGCCGGCATTGAGTCGTTCTCGATGCGCAGGCGTGAGGCGGCTTCGTCGATGAGGTCGATCGCCTTATCAGGCAGGAAACGGTCCTGGATGTAGCGGTCGGACAGCACCGCGGCTGAGACGATCGCGGCGTCGGTGATCTTGACGCCGTGGTGCGTCTCGTAGCGGCTTTTCAGTCCCCGGAGAATCGCGATCGTGTCCTCGACCGACGGTTCGCCGATGTAGACCGGCTGGAAGCGCCTCTCCAGCGCCGCGTCCTTCTCGATGTACTTGCGATACTCATCGAGGGTGGTGGCGCCGATGCAACGAAGCTCACCACGAGCAAGTGCCGGTTTAAGCAGATTGCCAGCGTCCACTGCGCCTTCGGCTCGACCGGCACCCACAACTGTGTGTAGTTCGTCAATGAAGAGGATAACCTGCCCATCGGATTGCTGAACCTCCTTGATGACGGCTTTGAGGCGGTCTTCGAACTCGCCGCGATATTTGGCGCCGGCGATGAGCGCGCCCATGTCGAGGGCGACGATGCGCTTGCCCTGCAGGACAGCCGGCACGTCGCCGTTGAGCATGCGGATGGCCATGCCCTCGGCGATGGCGGTCTTGCCGACGCCGGGTTCGCCGATCAGCACAGGGTTGTTCTTTGTGCGGCGCGACAGGACTTGCATCGTGCGGCGAATTTCCTCGTCGCGACCGATGACCGGATCGATCTTGCCCTGGCGGGCCATCTCGACCAGGTCGCGGCCGTAGCGCTGCAGGGCCTGGTACTTGTCCTCGGGATTGGGGTCCGTGATGCGCTGGCCCCCGCGGACGGTCTTAAGCGCGTTGAGGACGGCAGCATGGTCGATCGCGTTGAGATCGAGAAGCTGCCTGGCTTCGCTGTTGACGGTCGTCAGCGCTAGGATGAGGTGCTCGGTGGAGACGTACTCATCCTTGAGGCGATCCGCCTGCTTCTGCGCCTCATTGAAGACGTCCTGTGTTGCGCGGGCGATGTTGAGCTGCGTGCCGGTGGCGCGCGGGAGGCGATCGAGCTCGTTTTCGACCATGCCGAGGAGCTGATCGAGGTTGACGCCGATCTTCTGCATCAGCGGGCGGACGACGCCGTCGGTTTCGCGCAGCAGGGCTGCCAGCAGATGCAGGGGCTTGAGCTCGGCGTGGTCCTTCTGCTGGGCCAGCTCCTGTGCGCGGACGACGGCTTCCTGGGCTTTCAGCGTGAATTTGTCGAATCTCATCAGTTGCTTCCTTTCGTCTGCGCGCCGGGGACGAAGCGGCTCCCCGGCTGAAAGGCGCTAACGCAAATAACAGGCCAGAGACGACGAGCCGGGGTGCGCGTAAGTGAAGTCAAATTAGACTGTTACAAAATGGGACCTGCCGTGGATGATGGAGCCATGGCGCGGCGGTTCTGCCAAAGGCGCGTAGAGCCGTCAGCGGGCTGCAATTTTGGCAGGGGGGATCAGTCGGCGGTCGGCGATCTGCAGTCGATGTCCCAGGTCGCGCTGCGGCGAGCGACAAGTGACAAGTGACCAGTGACACATAAGATGCAGCCATGTCCGAAAGCCGCCTGATTGCCGGTGCGATGAGCGGGACCAGTGCCGATGGCGTGGATGTAGCCATCTGCCGGATCGCGGGGCGAGGGGTCGCGATGCAAGCTGAGCTGCTGGCGCATCACCATGTGCGATATGACGACCGGCTGCGGCAGGCGATTCTCGCGATTCGCAGTTCCGGCGGTGTAACGCTGGAGGAACTGGCGCGCATCGGCGAGCAGATCAGCCGGGCGCATGTGGCGTGCGTGCGCGGGGCGTGCGATGAAGCCGGTGTGAAACCGCGCGACCTGCGCGCCGTCGCCGCCCACGGACAGACGCTGTTCCACGCGCCGCCGCGAACGATCCAGTGGCTGGACCCGGCGCTGATCGCGCAGGAACTTGGCTGCGCCGTCGTCAGCGATTTTCGCCGGGCGGACTGTGCAGCCGGGGGCCAGGGCGCGCCGCTCGTGCCGTTTGCCGACTACGTTCTGTTCCGCCACCCGGACAAACACCGCGTGCTGCTGAACATTGGCGGGATCGCGAATGTCACGCTTCTGCCGGCGGGGGGAGGTATCGACGACCTGCGGGCATTCGACACGGGGCCGGGCAACTGCATCAGCGATCTTCTGATGACCGGCCATGGCGGAGTCGATATTGGTGGGGCGATGGCGGAGCGCGGGCGAGCGGATGAGTCTGTCGTGCAGCGCGTGCTGGCGGATCCATACTTTCATCAACCGCCGCCGAAGTCGACCGACGGGCCGGCGATGGTGCGGATCTTTGAGCAGGCGATCGCCCATCAGCCGGCAATGCCGCTGGAGGATCAGCTCGCCACGGCAGCGGAGATCGTCGCGGATGCGATCGCACGGGCCATCCAAGCGTTCAGCCCGTGGGGCGATGCGGCGTTCGAACTGATCGCCAGCGGCGGGGGCGTGCACAACCGGGCGATCATGGCACGGCTGCGCGAGCGCCTGCCGAACGCCACGTTCACGCCAATCGAGGATCTGGGCGTCGATCCGTCAGCCAAGGAGGCGGTGGCCTTCGCGTTGCTGGGCGCGGCAACATTGGACGGCGAGCCATCGAACGTGCCGGCGGCGACGGGGGCGTTGCGGCGCGTGGTTCTCGGGAGCATCACACCGGCATGAGGACGATCCTGCGAAGTTCGCTGCTGTTCAGCCGGCGCGACGGCAGCGCGGCGTATCTCCACGACGGCTGCATCGTATCTGACACGGACGGGCGGATTACGTTTGTCGGTCCGTGGGAGCAGGTCGCGCCGCAGTTCGGGCCTGACGTCCGCGTGAGGCATCTCGACGGCGCGATCGTCATCCCCGCGATGCTCGACCTGCATACGCACGTCAGCCAGCACGGCATCCGCGGTCGTTTCCTGGAAGGGGTGGAGCAGGAGGGCGAGCAGGGGCGGCTGGTCGCGGGGTTGATGCGGAATGTCTTTCCGGAGGAGATGCGCTGCGCGGATCCTGTCTATGCAGCCGAAGTCGCGCGGGGATTCGCGGCCGACGCGCGGGCCAATGGCGTGATCGGCGGCGTGGCGTTCATGACGTCGCACCCCGCGGCGACGGCGGCGGCGCTGGAGGTGCTGGGCGAGGCGTGGCATGTCGGGTTGGTGCTGATGGATCAGAATTGCCCGGAAGGGCTGCGGACCAATGCCGACACGCTGGAGCGGGATGTCGCCGAGCTGGTCGAGCGGTTCGGCAAGCGGGTGATCCTGGCGGATCGGTTTGCGCTGTCGTGCAGTTCGCCGTTGCGGCGGCAGGGGGTAGAGCTGGCACGGCGGTATGGGCTACGGATACAGACGCACCTGAACGAGCAGGTCGCGGAGAAGTGGATGGTCGAGCAGACGCTGTATCCGGAGGTGGGGAGCTACGCGGGGGTGTATGCGCGGGATGGGCTGTTGTCGCGCAATCCGATCTTAGCGCACTGTGTGCACAACCGGGCTGATGAGCTGCGGCTGCTGCGGGAGGCTGGGGCGACGGTGGCGCATTGTCCGGTGTCCAATGCGCTGCTGGGATCGGGGATCATGCGGCTGGACAAGATCGCCGAGGCGGGGATCGAATGGTGCCTGTGTACGGATGTGGGGGCGTCGCCAAGCGTGTCGCTGCTGGTGGAGATGAGCCAGTTTTTGATCGTGCATCGCGGGCGGTCGAGGCGGGCGACGCCGGCGGAGGCCCTGTATCGGACGACGCTGGCGCCGGCGCGGGTGCTGGGGCTGGATGGGGAGCTGGGGAGTTTTGAGCCTGGGATGCGGCTGGCGTATTTGGCCGTCGAGCCGGCTGAGGCGCTGCCAGCCACGGCTGAGGCGGATGTGGTGATCAAGCGGTGTCTGCTGGGGGTGGGTGAGACGGATTACACCGAGCAGCAGGGGGTGTTGGATGCCCTGTGGGCGGGCGATCCGGTAGACGGGACGGATCTGCAGCGGCTTTTGCGGGCGGTGGAGGCGAAGGCTGGCGATGTCCAGAACCGCATCCGTCAGGTCGGCGGGATTTGAGGGGGATTTTGACACCCGTTGCGGGCATTTCTACACTGATTCCTTTTTCCCTGTGCGAGGTGACAAGCGGGCATGATGGACCAGGATGCAATCAACAAGGCACACGCGCTGGTTGAGGCGCTGGGCTACATTCAGCGGTTTCACAACAAGGTTGTGGTGGTGAAGGTCGGCGGCTCGATCATGGACGATGAGCAGGCGCTGTCCAACATCCTGACCGACATCGTCTTCATGAACTACGTCGGGATGCAGCCGGTGCTGGTGCATGGCGGCGGCAAGGCGATCAACGCAGCCATGGACAAGGCCGGCCTGGCGCCGCAGTGGATCCAGGGGCGGCGGTATACCGACGAGCGGACGCTGGCGATCGCCGAGCACGTGTTGTGCAACCAGATCAACCGGTTCATCGTGAACTTCATCAACTCGCAGGGTTGCGAGGCGATGGGGCTGCACTCGCTGAGTAGCGTGGTGCTGTTTGCCGAGAAGACATTCCTGAGCGGCGAGGACGGGCGGAAGATCGACCTGGGGCTGGTAGGTGAGGTGACCAGCGTCAACGCGCGGTTGCTGCAACTGCTGGTGGCAGCCGATGCGATTCCGGTGATCGCGACGATCGCCCGCGACCAGGCCGGCGGCAAGCTGAACGTCAATGCCGACACGGCGGCTGGCGCCGTCGCCGCCGCGATGAAGGCGGAGAAGCTGGTCGTCGTCTCCGACACGCACGGCATCCGCACGAACAAGGACGACCCGTCCACGCGCGTCAGCCACCTGACGGTCAGCCAGATCGATGCGATGGTGAAGGACGGCACGATCTCGACCGGCATGCTCCCCAAGGTCGAAGCCTGCCGCAAAGCCCTCGAAGGCGGCGTGAACAAGGCCCACATCATCGACGGACGAATTCCGCACGCCCTGCTTCTGGAGATCTACACGGAAGCGGGGATTGGGACGGAGATTGTGCTGTAGGTGTCCTTTGTCATTGGTCACTTGTCACTCGCCGGGCCCTGAAGGGCGGGCGGGTGGCGGTGAAGGAGGAGACCATGATGAAGAGCAAGGGGTTTGAGGAGCTGGAGGTGTATCGGCTTGCCGAGCAGCTGGCGGATGCGGTCTGGGCGGTGGTGGTGCAGTGGGAGCCGTTTGCCCGCAAGGCGCTGGGTTGCCAGCTCGTCAGATTGGCAGACAGCATCGGCGCCAACATCGCCGAAGGCGCCGGACGCGGTTCATACAACGACAATCGCCGGTTCGCCCGCGTGGCGCGGGGCTCGCTCAACGAGGTCCGGCATTTCCTGCGTCGGGCGTTCCAGCGCGGATTGATGAACGAGCAGCAGATTGCGCAGCTCCAGCCGATCGTCAGGGAGCTGGGGCCGCGCCTCAATGCCTATATCCGTTCTATCGGTGTTCGCCGGTCCTCACAGGAGCCGGCAAGTGACCAGTGACAAATGACCAGTGACAATACCATGAAAGACTTCATCTCCATCGCCGATCGCACGCCTGAGCAACTGCGGCACATCATGGATGTGGCCAAGCGGTTGAAGGAACAGTATCGCAACTCGGGGCGGAATGATCCGATCCTGGCCGGCAAGACGCTGGCGATGATCTTCGAGAAGCCATCGCTGCGGACGCGCGTGTCGTTCACCGTCGCGATGACGCACCTGGGCGGCTCGGCACTGTACCTGCGGCAGGAAGAGGTCGGTCTGGATACGCGTGAGCCGACGAAAGACGTGGCACGCGTGCTGTCGGGCATGTGCGATGGCATCATGGCTCGCACGTTCGAGCACCAGAAGGTGATCGATCTGGCGAAGTATGCGTCCGTGCCGGTCATCAACGGCTTGACGGATTACTCGCATCCCTGCCAGGCGATGGCGGACCTGATGACGATCGAGGAGCACTTCGGCAATCTCGCCGGGCGGACGGTGGCGTTCATCGGCGACGGCAACAACGTCGCGCGATCGCTGTGCGTTGCCTGCGGGAAGTTCGGCATGCGGTTCGTGCTGGCTTCGCCGCCGAACTACGAGCTGCCGCAGGAAGAGGTCGACCGCATCATGTCGCAACTGCCGAACATGGACTTCGTGACGACGCACGATCCATCCGAGGCGGTGAAGAATGCCGACGTGATCTACACCGACACATGGGTCAGCATGGGCCAGGAGGATCAGAAGGCTCAGCGGGTGAAGGACTTTGCCGGGTTCCGGATCGATGAGGAGCTGCTGACCAAGGCGCCGTCACACGCGGTCGTGCTGCACTGCCTGCCGGCCTATCGCGGCATGGAGATCAGCGACGGCGTGATGGAAGGCAGCCGGTCGCTGATTTTCCCCGAGGCGGAAAACCGGCTTCACTTCCAGAAGGGCCTGCTGGCGGTGTTGATGGGTGGAATGTGACATCCGATCACGGATTTGGGGGCGGCGGTCGCGAAGGGGCGTAGCGCAAAGAGGCCAAAGATCGCAAAGATCGCAGAGGGGATGGCGTGGGCTGCGTTTTCTGTAGGGGCCCATGGCAATGTGCCTTGTGGGGTGGGAAGATGGGTGTGCCCGGCTGGTGCATGGGCGAGGCGCCCATGCACCGGTTGCGCGCGGGTCGGCGGGGTGATGCACGTGCGGGACGCACGTGCCACGCTGGGGGGCAGGGGACGTTCGCGAGCGCGTCGCGGGATGCAGTCGGCGTGTCTTGAGGGGGGGAAGATCCAAGGACCAATCGCTAAGGGCCAGGGAAGTTTCAAGTATCAAGTTCCAGGGCGGAGGGGATCGTCAACGTGGCGGTCCGCCGAGGGGGAGCCTACAGAGATCGTCTTTGCGACCATTGAGATTCTTGGGGTCTTTGAGCTACTCACCCTTCGCGCGATCTTCGCGAGCTTCGCGGCTTTGTGGTCGCCGTTTCACCTGCCGCGCAAAAGAGAATGACGCATGAAGCGGACCTGCCGTTTCATGCGTCATTCTTTGTTCGCCATGCATGATGCATCATGCACCATGCATCATGAACCATGCGCCTTTACGTGCGCGACTGGTTGATGATGACCTGCGTAGCCTTTTCGGGCGGGAGGTTCAGGGCGCCGCGGGCTTCGGCGGCGGCTGAGCGGACCTGGAGGTCCTGAGCCTCCTCGACGACCTGCTGCAGGCGCTGGATCTGCTCATCGTTGAGCTGGTTGCCGAACAGCTTGGCGCTGTTGGCGAGGCTGTTGAACAGGCTGACGGCGACATCGGGCGTCGTCTGCTCGGCAGCCGCCGTGTCCAGCAGGCCCTGCTGGGCTTCGGCGCTGTTGATCCGGCCGAGGACGCGGCCGACAGCCTTGACCAGCTCAGGCCGCTGATCGCTCAGGCCAGCCAGCAACGTCGGCTGAGCCAGCGAGACGTCCATGGCCGTCTGGCTGATCGCCAGGCGTTCCAGCAGATCGGCTGCACGCAGGGCCAGCTCGGTGGCTGCGTCTTCATCAAGCTGCAGCCCGCCGGCGGCATCGCGCGCCTGGGCGACGGCTTCGGCGAGGCCGGCGGCATCGGTCGCCTGCGTGACGCTCAGCAGCGGATCATGCAGCGCCTGCACCGCATAAGCGCTGGCGGGCGAGCGGGTGATGATCACCTTGGCGGCGGCTTCGAGACGCGGATCGCCAGCCGCGCGGTCCATCAGAAGCTGCACCTGATCGGCGCCGAGCTCCTCGCTGATGACGATCACGTCAACGGCGGGCAGGCGGCGCGACTCCGCCAGGGCCTGATCGACGGCGGTGCCGCCGACGGCAGCGAGATTGGCCTGCTTGAGGCCATCGACCAGTTCCACCGCGCGGTTCTGGTCGGGCACGATGACGACGACGTTGGTCTGGCCGGTCTGGGCGACGGCTTCAGCCAGCACCGGCACAACGCGCTCGACACCGGTGAACGACTCAGCCGGCAGGGCCATCGCGACGGCTTCGGCGGCGTTGATCCGCACCAGGCGATCGGGATACCGCATGGCGGCGACCAGCGGCTGAACCTGCTGCGGGTTGAGCACGTTGCTGCGGCCGGCGATCTGCTTGAGGGCGCGAGCGGCGGCGAGAGCGACAGCCGAGTTGCGGTCGTTCATCGCACGCTCGAGAACGGCATTGACATAGTCGGTGCCAGCCGAGACGGCGTAGTAGTGGGCATCGGGCTGGTTGGGTGCCCGGGTGCTGTCGGTCTGGCCTTCCGGAAGCTCGGCTTCGCGCTTGAAGTTGGCAGCCAGCCACAGGCTGACCGCATCACCGCGGCTCGGATCGGCCTTCAGGGCATACTCAGCAGCCCGCATGGCCATGATCTCGTTGAAGATCACCGACGGCACTTCAACGCGCTGCAGGCCGCGATCCTCTTCCCAGAACCAGACGAAGGCGACAGGACGCCGCTGATCGGCGACCAGCGAGGCATTGTCGTAGTAGAGCTTTTCGGCGAGCTGATAGTAGAGGTCAGCGGCATTGAGGCTCTCGGCATTGGCGACGCCCAAGCGGGCCAGCGCGCGGGCGGCTGCCTGCTTGACGGCGTTGTCCTCGGCGCTCCTGGCGACGCGGACGAGGTAGGGCACAGCGGCGTCGTAGCCGAGATCCGCCAGCACGTCGAGCGTCGGGAGGATCACCTCATGCTTGTTGGCTTCGGTGGCAGCCAGCAGCGGGTTGAGGGCGATACGACCCATGTCGCGCAGAGCGCGACGGATGGCTGCATGATGCTCAGCCTGATCCGGATTGGCCAGGTGGACGAGCATGCGCTGGACGGCGGCTTCACCGCTGTCGCGCAGCCGGCCGATGGCCAGCGAGTAGGCACGCTCATTGACACTGAGGCGCTGGATGTTCTGGTCGATGTAGGCTGGATCGGTAGCGCGAGTGCGGCGGCCGTCCTCGAGCGCGGCATACAGCTCGGTCACGGGTTGATGGAGCTGCTCAACACCCTGCCAGCGGAGCATCCAGACATCGAGGTTGTCGCCGCGGGCGGAGGAGGTGGCTTCAAACGCCGCCAGGAGCTCTGCAGGTCGGCTGGCGTATTGGGAGGCCAGTTGCTGGGCGGCGGTGGCAGCGGCTTCGTAGTTGGCGACCTTCGCCAGATGCCAGAACTGCTCGACAGCGTTACGCAAGTCCTGGTCCGGGGCCGCGGCAGCGGCTGGGGGCTGGGCTTGTGCCTGCGCGGTGGCAGGGGCGAAGAGGGCGACAGGTGTGGAACCGACGACGCACGCAATAGCCAGGTTTCGCAGGGCGCGAGGCAATTGCTTCATGGTGCTGGCCTCCAAAGGTGCAGAACTTGGGGCGTCCGAACAGGCTGGCCGGCCCGTCAGGGGCGGTGCGGGCTTGATACGCAGGCCCGATCAAAAAACCGGCGCCGACAAGCCGGCACCGTCTGGGAAATTGCAGCGAACGACGCGAACGCGTCGGCAGGTGGAAGGATCGCCACATTGGGTACTCCGCCGCTGCGCCGGCCCGATAAAAGGGCCCGTCGCAGGCCACCGCAGACGCGGTAAATTCCTCAGTATTCGCAAGATAAAAGCGGGTGATAGGGGTGTCAAGAAAAGCTCGCTTCCGCTACAGGGAGTGGGGGATGGGGTGGTGCGCGGGGGGGCGATCAGTGATTCGTGATTTAGTGCATAGCGGGCGGGGAGTCGGCTGGGCCTGGCAGGTCGCTGGCGCTTTCGCGGGGACGCGGCGTTGCCTGGCGCGCAGACGGGCATTGGTCCGATGGGGCATGGTTCCGGGCCTCGCCCGGCCCTATCATTATCCTACCATTGGCAGTCTGCCCTTTGTCCAGTAACAGTTAGGCACTTTTCTTGAGCCAAATTGTCTTGCAATCGGGGGTGGGGCATGGGGATACTGCACCGCCTGAGGGCTTTGCAAGCTGGGGTGGGGGTGTCCGCGGAAGGAGTCGGGTCATGAGATCGACCGCCATCCGATGCATTATTTTATTAGGCCTCCTGTCCGGCGGGAGTGCGCTGGGACTCAGCCCGCGGACGCCGAGCGTGGCGATCGTACTGGATCAGCCGATCGACTATGTTTTGCAAGATCTTGAGGTGCGGGGCGTCTTCGATGCCCCTGCCGTCACGCTGCGGGGGGAGATCAAGAGCGTGTCGATCCGCAACAGCCGGATCGGGCAGGTGCTGGCTGGGCCGGAAGGGCGGGCTGCGGCGGTTGGCGCCCAGGGCGCGACCGTGCGGCGATTCACAGCCGTGGATTGCGAGTTCTACGACGCGGAGAACGAGCTGGTCAGCCTGGCGCGAGGCAGCTTCGGGCATGTCGTGTTCGAGCGGTGCACGTTCCGAACGAGCGAGTCATTCTTGCGGCAGATTGTCGAGCGAAATCCGTGGCGGGATAGCCCACCCGTCGCGGAGTTTGCCAACATCGAGCGGCTGGAGCTGCTCGATGTGGGGTTCGACAACGCCAAGGTCATCATCCATCCGTCGGTGAAGCAGGTGATCCTGCGGGGCGACATCCGGCAGATCGAGGTGATCGATCCCGGAACGCAGGTCATTCGCCTGCCGGCGGTGCAGGCGGACGAGACACTGGCTGCATTGGGCTGATCGAAGCCCGATGGGCCGGGCGCAATGAGGAATTGAGGATTCGAGCTCCAGATCGGTGAGTTGAGATCTCAGATCCCGGATTTCAGTTCTGAGATCCGGGACTACCCATCCAGGGCGGAAACGGTCCAGGACATCGAAACACAAAACAAAACACCAAGACACGAAGCAACACCAAGCCTCCCATGTTCCCATTTCTGATTGCGATTTTGTCGGGTATCGGATTTCTGGTTGCCTATCACACCTATGGCCGTTGGCTGGGACGGAAGATCTTTCGTCTGTCCGCGCAGGCGGTGTGTCCGAGCGTTCGGCTGAACGACGGCGTGGACTACGTGCCGACGCACAAGGCCGTTGTGTTCGGCCATCACTTCACGAGTATCGCGGGGACCGGGCCGATTGTCGGGCCGGCGATCGCGGTGATGTGGGGCTGGCTGCCGGCGCTGTTGTGGGTGGTGTTTGGATCGATTTTCATCGGTGCGGTGCATGACCTGGGGTCGCTGGTGGTTTCGCTGCGCAACAACGGGCAGACCGTGGGCGACATCGCCGGGCGGGTGATGAACCGCCGCGTGCGCGTGCTGTTCCTGCTGGTGCTGTTCATGGCGCTGTCGATCGTGCTGGCGATCTTCGGGATGGTGATCGCCACTGTGTTCCGGCAGTTCCCGCAGGCCATTTTCCCCTGCATGATCCAGATCCCGATCGCGATCGGGATTGGCTATCTGCTGCATCGGCGGGGGATTAAGCTGCTGATCCCTTCGGTGATCACCCTGGCGATCATGTACCTGACGGTGATTTACGGCGATCGCGGCTGGCTGCACGAAATCAACACGTACATGGCGTCATGGAGCAACATGACGTGGGTGTTGCTGCTGCTGATCTACAGCTATGCGGCGAGCGTGTTGCCGGTTTGGCTGCTGCTTCAGCCGCGGGATTACATCAATTCGCTGCAGTTGATCTCGGCGCTGGGGTTGATCCTGGTGGGGCTGGCGGTGGCTGCGTTCGTTCGCGGTGCGCCGCCGGTGGAGGGGGCGGACCGGCCGGAGCTGACGATGATCGCGCCGATGGTGAATTTGAATCCCGCGGGCGCGCCGCCGATCCTGCCGTTCCTGTTCATCACGGTGGCGTGCGGCGCGGTGAGCGGGTTCCACTGCCTGGTCAGCAGTGGCACGTCGTCGAAGCAGCTTCGCAGCGAGGCCGATGCGCGGTTTGTCGGCTACGGCGCAATGCTGACGGAAGGGTTCCTGGCGGTGCTGGTGATCCTGGCGTGCTGCGCGGGGCTGGGGTTGGGGTTGCCCGCGCCGAAGGATGGCGCGCGCCTTGTGGCTGACAGTGATCTGATTGTGTCTTCAGACGGCGGGAAATCGGTCATCGTTGGTGCCTCGGCATACGCGACGCAGTACGAGTCATGGGGCAAAGCCGAGGGGCTGGGGAAGACCGTTGGCGCGTTCGTCACCGGCGCCGGGAACTTCTGTAAGACACTTGGGATTCCGAATGGTGTCTGCGTGGCGCTGATGGGCGTGCTGGTGGCGAGCTTCGCGGGGACGACGCTGGATACGGCTTGCCGGTTGCAGCGGTATGTGGTGCAGGAGCTGGCGGCGTGTTTCCTGACGGCGCCGCAGGGGGGATCTGAAATCGCAGATCTGAAATCTGACAATGAGCCATCCGCAGCCCGCCATTCGCCGACGCTGCTCAATCCGATCACCTGGCTGACGAACATGCACGGCGCGACGCTGTTTGCGGTGGCGGTGGCGCTGGTGATCGCAGCCGTTCCACTGCCGGGGGCGGCGTGGTCCTGGGACAATGCCGGCAAGGGCGGGCTGATCCTCTGGCCGCTGTTTGGCGCGACGAACCAGTTGCTTGCGGGGCTGGCGTTCATGGTGGTGCTGTTCTACCTGTGGCGGCGTGGCGGGGCGATCTGGTTCCTGGTCGTGCCGGCTGCGTTCATGCTGGTGATGCCAGCCTGGGCGATGATCCAGGAGGGCTACACCAAGTGGTTGCCGAACAGGGATTGGCTGCTGGTCACGATCGCAGGTGCGACGGTGGTGCTGGAAGCCTGGATGATCATCGAAGCCGCGTTGCTGTTCCCGAAGGTTCACAACGTGCTGGAGGGTGAGGAAGAGCGTGGGATCGAGGCCGTGCCTGTGGGGGCGGGGAGTTGATCCGTTCGGTGGATAAAACCACGGAGACACGGAGG